>NZ_JBVVPB010000038.1:0-51858 GCF_055807435.1 Bradyrhizobium sp. Ken51
AACGCTGCCGCGTCCACCGCAAGCCCGGCTCGCGAACGTGACGACCACAAGATCGCCCCTCAAGGATGAGCCGGGATAGGCGACACATACGCCATTTCCGAATTTCGGTAAAGTGGAATATTTTTGCGCGCGCGGATTGACAGAGGGGCGACACAGGCGCGGTCGCGTAGCTCGCCCGCTAGGGACTCACCCCGTCGGGGTGCCCTGCTTCCACTGGCCGCCGGCGATCTTTGCGGCGGCGATCACGGCTTGGGTCCGGCTTTCGACGCCGAGCTTCTGCAGGATCGCCGAGACATGCGCCTTGATGGTGGCCTCGGAGACGCCGAGCTCGTAGGCGATCTGCTTGTTGAGCAATCCCTCCGACAGCATCATCAGAACCCGGACCTGCTGCGGCGTCAGCGTCACCAGCCGGTCGCGCAGGCGCGTCATGTCGGGGTCCGCGACCGCCGACAGATCAGTGTCGGCGGGAACCCAGACCTCGCCCTCCATCACCTTGAGGATGGCGTCGCGCAGGGTCTCGACGCCGAAGCGCTTCGGAATGAAACCGGAAGCGCCGAAATCCAGCGAACGGCGAATCGTGGCGCTGTCGTCGGAGGCGGAGACGATCACCACCGGGATCGCCGGATATTGCGCGCGCAGATAGATCAGGCCTGAAAAGCCGGAGATCCCGGGCATCGAGAGGTCGAGCAGGATCAGGTCGACGTCGGAGGTCTGTTCCAAAAGCTTGGTCAGATCCTCGAACGATCCAGCCTCGTCGATCCTGGCCGAGCTCAGGACGCCCGCCACCGCCTGCCGCAGCGCGTCGCGGAACAGCGGGTGGTCATCGGCAATGACGAGATGGGTCGAGGGAGCGTTCATCGTTCTCTTGCTGGCAATCGCACCGGGCCAGTAAGCCGGCGCAGGCCCTTGGGTCAATTCTTTCCCGACCAGCCGTGGCATGCAAGTGGACATTATCCCTTTGCTGCAACGGGGTTAATCCACAGGCCGGCACTATGTTGCCGAATGGAACGCCCGCGGCGTCAGGCGAGCGTCAGTGCGAAAGGCCGAAAGTCGTATTGGGGCGGGTTTCACGCCAATGTTACCTTGGGGGTAAGGCTTGGGTTGATCCGGCATGGCCGGGCATCCAGGGCGCGAGGAAACGATTTTTCGGGGAGCGACTCAACATGTCGACAATGGCTGTGTCTCAAGCAGGCGCGGGAGGGATGACGAAGGACGAACGGTTCGTCATTCTCGCCTCCTCGCTCGGTACCGTTTTCGAGTGGTACGATTTCTATCTCTACGGTTCGCTGGCCGGCATCATCGGCGCGCAGTTCTTCTCGGCCTATCCGCCGGCAACCCGCGACATCTTCGCGCTGCTGGCCTTCGCCGCGGGCTTCCTGGTGCGCCCGTTCGGCGCGATCGTGTTCGGCCGTGTCGGCGACATCGTCGGTCGCAAATACACCTTCCTCGTCACCATCCTGATCATGGGTCTGTCGACCTTCATTGTCGGCCTGCTGCCCAACGCTGCGACCATCGGCATCGCGGCCCCGATCATCCTGATCGCGCTGCGTCTCGCCCAGGGCCTGGCGCTCGGCGGTGAGTATGGCGGTGCGGCGACCTACGTCGCGGAGCATGCCCCGAACGGCAAGCGCGGCTACTACACCTCCTTCATCCAGACCACGGCGACGCTCGGCCTGTTCCTGTCGCTGCTGGTGATCCTGTTCACGCGCTCCGCGCTCGGCGAACCCGACTTCGCAGCCTGGGGCTGGCGCATTCCGTTCCTGGTCTCGGTGCTGCTGCTCGGCGTCTCGGTCTGGATCCGGCTTCGCCTCAACGAATCCCCGATCTTCCAGAAGATGAAGGACGAGGGGAAGAGCTCGAAGGCCCCGCTGACGGAAGCCTTCGGCAACTGGCAGAACGGCAAGCTCGTGCTGCTGGCGCTGCTTGGCGGCGTGATGGGCCAGGGCGTGGTCTGGTACACCGGCCAGTTCTACGCGCTGTTCTTCCTGCAATCGATCCTCAAGGTCGACGGCTACACCGCCAACCTGCTGATCGCCTGGTCGCTCCTGCTCGGGACCGGCTTCTTCATCGTGTTCGGCATGCTGTCCGACAAGATCGGCCGCAAGCCGATCATCCTCGGCGGCTGTCTGATCGCGGCGCTGACCTTCTTCCCGATCTTCAAGATGATCACCACCAACGCCAACCCGGCGCTGGAAAAGGCGATCGAGTCGGTCAAGGTCGACGTGGTGGCGGATCCCGCGGGTTGCGGCGACCTGTTCAACCCGGTCGGCACCCGCGTCTTCACGTCGCCTTGCGACACCGCGCGTGCCTACCTGTCGCAGTCGTCGGTCAAGTACTCGACCACGCCGGGTGCGGCGGGCTCCGGCGTGAAGGTGGTGGTCAACGGCAAGGAAGTTCCCTACGCCAACGCCAAGGACGGCAATCCGGCGCTCCTCGCCGCCGCGCAGGCGGCCGGCTATCCGAAGCCCGGCGATGCAGGCATCGTGAAGATGGCGCATCCGTTCGACATCTTCCGTCCGCAGGTCGCTGCGGTTGTCGGGCTGCTATTCGTCCTGGTGCTCTTCGTCACCATGGTCTACGGCCCGATCGCCGCGATGCTGGTCGAACTGTTCCCGACCCGCATCCGCTACACCTCGATGTCGCTGCCCTACCACATCGGTAACGGCTGGTTCGGCGGCCTGCTGCCGGCGACCGCCTTCGCCATCGTGGCCTCGACCGGCGATATCTATGCGGGCCTCTGGTATCCGGTCATCTTCGCATCGATTACCGTCGTGATCGGCTTGTTCTTCCTGCCGGAGACCAAGGACGTCGATATCAAGTCGAACTGATCGACGGCAGATCCGGATCAACACCAACCGGCCGCGGTCTCCGCGGCCGGTTTTGTTTTATCCACCCCGCTCGAAAACGCCCTACTGATTGCCGCCGACGAATTGCAGCACGATTTCGCGCCGGTGCGGGCGCTTGCGGTGCTCGATCAGGTAGATCGCCTGCCAGGTGCCGAGCGCGAGTTTGCCGCTCAGGACCGGCACATGAAGCGAAGTCTGGGTCAGCATGGTCTTGACGTGCGCCGGCATGTCGTCGGGTCCCTCGGCATCATGCGTCCAGCCGGCGTTCTCCGGTGCGAGCCGGGACAGCGCCGTGGTGAGATCCACGAGCACGGAAGGATCGGCGTTCTCCTGAATCGTCAGCGATGCCGAGGTGTGACGAACGAACAACGTCAACGCGCCGTCTCGCGCGCCTGCCTCGGCGACGAACTTCGCAGCTTCGCCGGAGAGATCGGTGAAGCCGCGGCCCGGCGTCTGCACGGTCAGCAGCGACGATGCGATCGTGGTGGCCTGCACTGACGATGGCGCCGAGCGCGTGATGGATTTGCCTGACGTCATGAAAGTCTCGCCTGATCGAAAGCTGCCGTAGGGTGGGCAAAGCGAAGCGTGCCCACCATTCGCCCTGTATAGTTGGAAGATTGGTGGGCACGGCGCGTCGCGCCTTTGCCCACCCTACCGCATCTCGCCATGCGCTAAATCTTCCCCGACACGTCCTTCTGCACGCGGTTCGCCATGTCGATCAGCCGACGCCAGGCCTTTTCCAGGAACGACATCACGCGATCGACGTCCTGGTCGCTCGGCAGCGGGATCTCGATCCTGCGATCACCCTCGGCGGCCTTTGGTTCTCGTGCTTGCGGCTCCGCCTTCTTGAGCGGATCGGTTTTCGGCAGCGCCTCGTCGATCTTGCCTGACACGGTCGGCCCCGCCGCAAGTCGTCCCTTCAGCGTCTCGACTTCGGCCTGGAGCCTGCCGATCTCGGCGTCGAGCGCGGTACGTTCATCGGGCACCGCGTAGCAGGCCCAGCCGGCGCCGCTCCGGGTGCAGGTCGACACCGTGCCGGTGCGGCTGTCGAGCCGCAGCACGCCCTCGGGGATGGGGGTCATGCTGTAGCGGCCGTTTTCGCTGTCAGGCGCGGATTGCGCGGCGAGGCCGCCGGCGCTGACCGCCAGCGCCGCGGCGAACGCCGCCGCGGCAAGCCATGATGCTGTGGATGATGCTGTAGACGAATTCGCTGGTCTCATCGCGTTCTCCGCCACGACGCGCCGGTAGGACTTCCAAACATGGCGCTCATAAAGGTGGCATTTCTCGCAAATTCTACACCCCGGCGAGGCGATCCGCCGCCCAAAACGCGCCTTTGACATGAACGATCGCGGCACCCCCTTTGATCCCGGCAGCCGGGTGAAATGGCGACTGCATCCGCCGATCAAGCGGAGACCTGCTGCGGTGCGGCGTCACGCTGTGTGCAGCGCTGCCGCTCGCGTCGATATTTTCAAATAAATCAGATACATAACGGGAATGGACGCAATCGTGACTTGGCTTGACTTGATTATGGGCCATCAGTATGGTCCGCGCGGCTTTTGAGGGTGGCGGGCGCAATTTCCATTCAGCCGCGGCGTTTCGGGTCTTCGTTGCATGACACAGGGCACGGGACACGGCGAGAATGGAGATCGCGATAGATCGCCCGAGGAAGCTGCGCTTTCCGAACGGCTCGGAAATCTTGATCAGCGGTTGTCCGAATTTCGCGGCCGCCACATCAAGACCGAGCAACCCGCAGGTGACGGTGAAGACAGAGCGGCCAGAGCCTCGGCGATGGCGCTTGGTTTCCGGTTATCCTCCGAGTTGGTCGCCGGGGTCGTTGTCGGAGCGGGGATTGGCTGGGGTTTCGACCGCTTGCTGTCGACGTCGCCTTTCGGATTTATCGTGTTCCTGCTGCTGGGCTTCGTCGCCGGCGTGGTGAATGTGGTGAGAACGGCAGGCGCGGGTCAGAACAGGCGCGGTGGTTCTTAAGCGATCCACTCCAGGAGAGGAATGATCGTGCCGGCTCGCGCCGGTACGGGCCGGGCCCGACCGGCAGACCGAGACCCGCCGGCATCGCCCGGCAGACCAAGAGATGCCGCGCTGATGAAAATCGATCCGATCCACCAGTTCAACATCGAGCCTCTCTTCACCCTGGGCCATATCGGCAACCACACGATCGCCTTCACCAATTCGTCGCTCTACATGCTGGTGGCGGTCGCGATCATCTCGATCCTGATGCTCGCCAGCGGCACGCAGTTGGTTCCCGGACGCCTGCAGTCGGTCGCCGAGATTTCCTACGAGTTCGTGGCCTCGACGATCCGCTCGACGGCCGGCGCGGAAGGCATGAAGTTCTTCCCGCTGATCTTCTCGCTGTTCATGTTCATCTGCGTTTCGAACCTGGTCGGCATCATCCCCTACACCTTCACGATCTCGAGCCATCTGATCGTCACCGCGGCGCTCGCGCTGCTGGTCTTCTTCACGGTGCTGATCTACGGCGTTGCCAAGAACGGCATGAAATTCTTCTCGATCTTCGTGCCCCACGGCGTCCCCGGCTACATCCTGCCGCTGGTGATGTTCATCGAGATTCTGTCGTTCTTCCTGCGGCCGGTCTCCCACAGCGTTCGTCTGTTCGCCAACATGCTGGCCGGCCACATCGCGCTGAAGGTGTTCGCGGGTTTCGTCGCCATGCTCGGCTTCTCGCTCGGCGCCCTCGGCTGGGTCGGCGGCGTGCTGCCGCTGGCGCTCACGGTCGCGCTGTACGCTCTCGAGATTCTGGTCGCGTTCCTGCAAGCCTATGTGTTTGCGATCCTGACCTGCATCTACCTCAACGACGCCATTCATCCGGGACACTGAGCGGTCCGGGGAATTTCCACCCAAAACCCAATCTTTCTTCCAAGGAGTCTAAAATGGATCCGGCAGCAGCAAAACTTATCGGCGCGGGCATCGCATGCATCGGCATGGGCGGCGCGGGCGTCGGCGTCGGCGTGATCTTCGGCAACTACCTCGCCGCAGCCGTTCGCAACCCCTCGGCCGCTCAGGGCCAGTTCGGCAATCTGATCTTCGGCTTCGCCGTGACCGAAGCGCTCGGCATTTTCTCGCTGCTGATCGCGCTGCTGCTGCTGTTCGTTCCGCTCTGAGAACGATTTTTCGCGCCGCTTCGACCGAAGCGACGCGCATGGCTGCAACAGGAGTAATCCATGGCTGAAAGTCATGGCGGGGCGAAAAGTCCGGCGGCGGGCGCCCACACCGGGTCCGAAGGCGGTCACGGTGGCGGTTTTCCGCCGTTCGAGAGCGGCACCTATGCTTCGCAGCTGGTGTCGCTCGCGATCTTCTTCGTCGCGCTTTACGTGATCGTGTCCAAGCTCGCTTTGCCGCGCGTCGGCGGGGCGATCGAGGCGCGCCAGAACAAGATCGAGGGCGACCTCGCCGAAGCGCAGAAGCTGAAGGACCAGTCCGAAGCGGCGCTGAAGGCCTATGAAAGCGAGCTTGCTTCGGCACGCTCGCGTGCGCAGGCCATCGGCAACGAATCCCGCGACAAGGCGAATGCGCAGGCGGACGCCGAGCGCAAGGCGCTGGAAGAGCAACTGGCGGCCAAGCTCGCCGAGGCGGAGAAGACCATCGCCTCGACCCGTGCGACCGCCATGAGCAACGTCCGCGGCATCGCGGCCGATGCGGCAGGCACCATCGTGCAGCAGCTCACCGGCGTGGTTCCGGACGCGGCATTGGTCAATGCCGCCGTTGATGCGTCCTTGAAGGGTTAATCGATATGTTCTTCGATCCTGAAACCTGGGTCGCCATCGCCTTCGTGATCCTGATGGTCGTGTTCGGCTATCTCGGGGTCTTCAAGAAGGCCATGACTGCGCTCGACCATCGCGCCGATCGCATCAAGGCCGAGCTCGACGATGCGACGCGCCTCAAGCAGGAAGCCGCCAAGGTGCTCGCCGACTACAAGGCGCGCACCGCCTCGGCCGAACGCGAGGCCGCCGACATCATCGCCAACGCGAAGAGCGAAGCCGAACGCATCGCAATCGAGGCCAAGGCCAAGGTGGAAGATTTCGTCGCTCGCCGCACCAAGACCGCGGAGGGCAAGATCGCGCTCGCCGAGGCCCAAGCGGTCGCCGATGTTCGCGCCGCAGCCGCCGAAGCCGCCGTCCAGGCCGCCTCCACGATCCTGTCGCAGTCAGTCAGGGGCCAGGTCGCCGACGATCTGCTCGCCAAGGGCATCACCGAGGTTCGGCAGAAGCTGAACTGAGGGGTCTCGCCTTCACCCATCAAAAAGCCGGCGCGATCAGCGCCGGCTTTTTTGTTTGAAAGTTTGCTTTCTCGTCGTCATGGCCGGGCTTGTCCCGGCCATCCACGTTCTATTCAGGCGGAGCGAAGGACGTGGATGCCCGGGACAAGCCCGGGCATGACGGTCACTTGCAAATCATTCGCCTACTTCTTCTTCGCCCGCGACTTCGGCTCGGGTGACAGCGCCTGCGGATCGAAGCCGACATAGAAGATGTAGCTATCGGCGTCCTTGGCCGACGGCATCGGATAGACCAGATCCTCGGCCACGAAGGTGAACGGCACGCTGCCGCCCTCCGACATTCCGACCGTGGTCCGGTAGGCCTTGGAAGCGATCACCTTCTCGCCGACGCCGCCCTGCACCACGGCGACGCGCAGGGGCACCTCGACGGTCGCAGGCGCGCCGGCGGGGCCGGCAATGACGCGGCCCTGGATGCCGATCCGGGCCGTGATATCGCCGCCATTGCGGGCGCATTCGCGCGCCATCTTGGTGATGGTGGCCTGGAAGCGGATCTCATTGCCGACGGCCGGCTTGCCGGTGGCACCGACCGCATAGGTGGAGGCTCCGGCACGCACCGTGACCTGCGGGCAATCAAGATCGTCGTCAGCCGCCGGCTGGCCTGGTGCAGGCGCCGGCTTGGGTTGGGCCGGCTCGTCCGACTTGCCGCCGAACAGGCCCTTGAATCGATCGGTCAGCGACTGCGCCGCGACCGGCGAGACGGAGACGAGCGCAACTGACAACGCCAGCGCGGCCGCTGCCCCCCGCCGCAACGCATTCCGCGATGACCGAAGCTCCTGCACCATCAACACCCATACTCCATGACGACATCACGGCCGATCACCGGCCGGGTTGCGCCGTTATATCGTCAAAACCGGCGAACCCAAGGCAGGCACACAGGAGACTTTGGTCACATGAATGAACGGGCTCAGCCGCGGAAATCCTCGTGCAGCAGGCCGAAGAGCAAATGGTCCTGCCAGACCCCGTTGATGCAGAGATAGCGGCGCGCCAGGCCCTCGCGGGAGAAACCGCACTTCTCCAGCACCCGGATCGACGGCGCATTGGTCGGGATGCAGGCGGCCTCGACCCGGTGCAGATTGAGCTCGCCGAACAGCGTCGGCAGCAGCACCCGCAGCGCGGCCGTCATGTAGCCGCGCTGGGCGTGAGGCTTCCCGACCCAATAGCCGATGGTGCCCGCCTGGACGATGCCGCGACGGACATTGGCGAGCGTGATGCCGCCGACCATGGCGCCGTCGAGCTCCCGGAAGATCAGAAAGGGATAGGACCGATCCGCGGCGATGTCCTCGGAATAGCGGCGCAGGCGACGGCGGAAGCCGGAGCGGGTGAGATCGTCCGACGGCCAGATCGGCTCCCAGGGCGTCAGGTAATCGCGGCTGGACTCGCGCAGATGGGCCCACTGCAGGAAGTCCGACATCTGCGGCGCGCGTAGCAACAGGCCATTGCCGCGCGGCGCGAGAGCGGCGGGTCCACTGGATGGCAGGCGAAAGAGGGCCATGGTGATGCTTCCCGGGGCGGTTCAACCCGTGCGCGGCTCCTAATGCAGCCGCGCCTTGGCGCGTGCCCGGGTCAATCCTTCCGCAAAAGACACCGCCGTGTCCAGACCCCTGCCACTGCCCAATGCGACAACCGCAGGGCGGCTGCGCGAAAGCAGCGCACGCGCCGCATCACGGGTCGATTCGACGCTGACGGCGTCGATCCGGGCCACCAGCTCCTCGGCCGTCTGGGGCCGGCCATAGGCCAGCACGTGGCGGGCGAGCTGCTCGGCGCGGGACGAGCAGCTCTCCAGCGCCATCAGCAGCCCCGCCTTCATCTGCGCCTTGGCCCGCGCGATCTCGACCTCGGTCAGGGTCTCGACCGAATCGTTCATGATGTCGACCACGACCTCCATCATCTCGGGCGCATCGGCCGGATCGGTGCCGGTGTAGAGGCCGAAGAAGCCGGTGTCGGTATAGGGGGCGTGGAACGAGTAGATCGAGTAACAGAGGCCGCGCTTCTCGCGCACCTCCTGGAACAGCCGCGACGACATCCCGCCGCCGAGGATGTTGGTGAAGACCTGGAGCGAGAACAGCGACAGATCGGTCTGCGGCACGCCCTCCAGCGCCAGGGTCAGATGCGCCTGCTCGAGCTCGCGATGCACCACCTTGGTGCCGCCCTTGCCGAACTGCGCGGGTTGCGGCTTGGGACCCGCTGTCCCCTCAAAACTGGCAAAGCGCTGCTCGACCTCGGCGACCACCTGCTTGTGATCGACCGCCCCGGCTGCCGCCACCACCATGTCGGGCCCGCGGTAATGCGTCGACAGATAGTCGCGCAGCGAGTCGCGGCTGAAGGCACGCAAGGTCTTCGCAGTTCCCAGCAGCGAGCGGCCCATCGGCTGGTCGGGATAGCAGAGCTCGTTGAGATGCTCGAACACGACGTCGTCAGGCGTGTCCTGCGCCGCGCCGATCTCCTGCACGATGACGTTCTTCTCACGCTCGAGCTCGTCGGGCTCGAAGGCCGGGTTGGCCAGGATGTCGGCGAGCACGTCGAGCGCGAGCGGCACGTCGGCCTTCAGCACCCGCGCATAATAGGACGTGGTCTCGGTCGAGGTGCCGGCATTGAGGTCGCCGCCGACCGCCTCGATCTCCTCGACGATCTCGCGCGAGGAGCGCTTCGTCGTGCCCTTGAACGCCATATGTTCCAGGAGATGCGAGATCCCGTGCTCGTTGGGCTTCTCGTCGCGCCCGCCGACGCCGGCCCAGACGCCGAGCGCCGCGGTCTCGAGATGGGGCATCTTGTCGGTGACGACAGTCAGGCCGGACGCAAGCTTGGAAATCTCGACGCTCATCCGGCAACTCCCTGTTTCGCGGCGCGGCTGACCGACAGCACGAACCGCTCGACCTCGGCCTGGTCGTTCTTCATCACCTTCATGTGTTCGGATTTGGTCATCAGACCATCGAGCCAGGCCGGCAGTTGCGGCCGCTGGCCGCAGGCCGCTTCGACCGCATCAGGGAATTTGGCCGGATGGGCAGTGGACAGCACGATGCTGGGAACCGTCCTGTCCGTGGTGTCGCGGTCGGCGACCGCAAGCGCGACCGCGGTGTGGGGGTCGACCAGCTCGCCCGCCTCGCGCCAGGCGGCGCGGATCGCAGCCGCAGTCTCGGTCTCGTCGGCCCGGCCTGCGTCGAATCCCTCGCGGATCGCGGCCAGCGTCGCATCGGGCAGCACGAAGCGCCCCGACTGCTTCAGCGAATCCATCAGACGGCGCACGCCGGCGGCATCGCGCCCGCCAGCCTCGAACAGCAGCCGCTCGAAATTCGAGGAGATCTGGATGTCCATCGACGGCGACGCCGTTGCGTGGACCTCGCGCACCTCGTAGATCCCGGTCTTCAGCGTGCGCGCCAGGATGTCGTTGACGTTGGCGGCGATGCCCAGGGTCCGCACCGGAAGACCCATGCGCTTGGCGACATAGCCGGCAAAGATGTCGCCGAAATTGCCGGTCGGCACGACGAAGTCCACCGCGCGCGCGGGTGCGCCGGCGGCAACGGCGGAGGTGAAATAGTAGACCACTTGGGCGACGATGCGCGCCCAATTGATGGAATTGACGCCGGACAGCGACGTCGCATCGCGGAAGCGGTGGTTGTTGAACATCGCCTTCACGATGGCCTGGCAATCGTCGAAATTGCCCTCGACGGCGAGCGCATGGACGTTGGCCGCGCCCGTCGTCGTCATCATCCGCCGCTGCACCTCGGAGATGCGGCCATGCGGGAACAGCACGATGAGATCGACATTTTCGAGCCCTGCGAACGCGTCGACCGCAGCACCGCCGGTGTCGCCCGAGGTCGCGACCACGATGGTGGTGCGCTGGCCGCGCTTGGCGAGAACGTGGTCCATCAGCCGCGAGATCAGCTGCATCGCCACGTCCTTGAAGGCGAGCGTCGGACCGTGGAACAGCTCCAGCACGAACTGATGCGGCGCCATCTGGCGCAGCGGCACCACCGCCGGATGGCGGAAGGTGGCGTAGGCCTCGTTCGCCATGCGGCCGAGCTCGGCGTCCGAGATCTCGCCGGCGACGAAGGGGCGGATCACCTCGACCGCGACCTCCCAATAGGGGCGACCGAAGAAGCCGGCGATGGCGTCAGTCGAGAGTTGCGGCCAGATGGCCGGCACATACAGGCCGCCGTCGCGGGCGAGCCCGGTCAGCATCACGTCGCAGAAGCCGAGTTCGGGGGCCTCGCCCCGGGTCGAGATATAACGAGTCAAACTGCCCTCCAAAGGCCGGCCGAGCCTGAGCTCGATCCGCAAGCCTTTGATTTTACGAAATTACTTGTTAACAGCCAGAAGCTTTGAGCCACCATAAAGTGTTTTGCGGCATCGGGAAACCGCTTCGCAACTGGGGCCATTGAACGAAAAGCACTGCCAACGAAATGCGCTGCCAACGAAAAGGGCTGCGGCAATGCCGCAGCCCTCTCTTGGAAGGTCTGTCGTTGTGTGCAGACCGGTTTTGCCTGTTGGGGTCACCGACCCGCAAAAACTGTTCGCGCAAGCTTTCATCGCCTGTCACGCGATCGTCAAGGTCAAAACTGGATGCGCGAGAAAATGTTCCTATTTTTCCCGACACGTTTCGGCGCTAGCAAACGTTCTTGAGCAGTCTCGCATCACGCATTGCCATTAATTCCCGAACGGCCGGACAGTTCGGGAACGAACGACGGCTCGGCCCATTGTGTCGGCGGATGGTGTCGGCACTTTCCATGCATTGCCCGGCTGCGCCGAGACCGGTCCGCCCGCCGGACCGGCAGCATCCTGGAGCAGCCGGTTCGGCGCCCCGGGGCGTCAGTTCATCCCGATTTCCACCGCGATCCGGATCAGGTCGGAATGGTTCTTGGCACCGAGCTTCTGCTTGAGCAGGGAAGTGGTGTTGGCGACGGTCTTGTAGGAGATACCGAGCGCCTCGGCGACCTCGACGATCTTGTCGCCTCGCCCCAGCAGGCGGAGAATCTCGAGCTCCCGCGGCGTCATCTGCGAGGCGGGATTGGCCTTGATCGCCGCGCCGGAAAACGTCACGGCTTCGGCGAGCTGCGGTGAGATGAAATTGTCGCCCGCAACGACCTTGCGCACCGCCTTGAGCAGGATGCGGGGATCGTCGCCCTTGGAGACGTAGCCTTGCGCCCCGAGCTCGACCGCCCGCACTACGAAGGCCGGATCGTCGTTCATGCTGAACATGATGATCTTGGCGTCGGGATCGTCCTTGCGAATGCGTCGCATTAGTTCAAAGCCAGAGACGTCGGGCAGGCTGATGTCGATCACTGTGACGTCGGGCCGCTTGCTGACATAGGCGCGATGCCCGGATTTGGCGTCGGTCGCCTCGTCGATCCGAATCGAATGGTCGGAGGCGAACAGGGTGCGGCAACCCGACAGCACCACGGGGTGGTCGTCGACAATCAGGACGCGGGTCGCCGGCTTGGCAGTATCTTGCATCGCAGTTCTCTAGTTTTTCGACTCATAAACCGACGGGAACAAATGGAAAGAGCAAATCGGACCGATGCGCGTTAGAATTGACCTAATGTGGCAACGCTTCTCGTTCAGGACCCAACTGTTTCTGCCGCTCGGCATCAGCTTCCTCGCCGCGCTGATCATGGGCGGCGTGCTGCTCCAAACCTTCGCGACCGACCAATTGGCGGACGAGAACGAGCCGGGGCGGCGTTTGATCCAGACCGTTGCCGCCGCGCTCAACAACACCCTGCGCACCTCGAACAATCCGCGGCAGACGCTCGACGCCTTTGTCCATTCTCTGGACACTTCCTCCGATATCCAATTCCGTGCCGTGGAGACGGGTCCCGCGTCCTCAGCGAGGGGCAGCCTGCGCAAGCCGCATGGCGTACCGCAATGGTTTGTCGACCTGCTCACCGTTCCGGTCATGGACGCGACAGCGCCGGTGACGATCGACGGCCAGCGTGTCGGCGATCTCGTCTTCCTGCCGGACCTGTCGGCCGATCTGTTCGAGAAGTGGATCGGCTTTCTCGCGCTGACCATCCTCGTTGCCGCGCTGATGGTGCTCACCGGTACCATTGCCTATGTTTTCGCGGGATCGGCCCTGCGCCCGCTGCAAGATCTCGGCGAAGGGCTCACGCGGATGCGGCGCGGCGACTACGCAACGCCGATCCCGGTCGGAGGACCGCCGGAAATCCGGCAAAGCTGCGAGGAGGCCAACGCGCTGGCCGAAACGCTGGCGCAGTTGAGCCAGGACAATCGCGACCTGCTGCACCGCCTAGTGTCGCTCCAGGACGACGAGCGGCGCGATCTCGCGCGCGAACTGCACGACGAACTCGGTCCGCTGCTGTTCAGCATCCGCGCCGGCACGATCGCATTGGCCGACGCCTCGCCCCCGGCGGGAAATCCCGGCAGTTCGGCGCAGGATGTGTTGCAATCGGTCGAGGCGCTCCAGCAGACCAACCGCCGCATCCTCGACCGGTTGCGACCGCTCTACATCGAGGAATTGGGCCTGGAGACCAGTGTGCAGACGCTGCTCCGGAATTTTCGCAAGCAGGCGCCGTCCATCAACCTGACGGACACCGTTGATCCGGATCTCAACGGGATCAACGGGCCGCTGGCTCAGACCGTCTATCGCGTGATTCAGGAGGCGCTGACCAACGTGTTGCGCCACGCCAGCGCCAGCAATGCCCATGTGCAGGCGACCTTCGCCAGCGAGACGGTCGTCATCGAGGTTTCCGACGACGGCGGCGGCTTTCCCGAAGGCAATGTGTTCGGCCGCGGCCTGACCGGCATGCATGAGCGCGTGCGCGCACTCAGCGGATCGCTGTCACTGCTGCGCGTGGACGATAGAACCTCTGTGCGCTGCCGCCTTCCCGCCGCACCGGCACGCGAGGCGCTCATCGACGATTAGCACGCACAGCCAAGCTGCGCGTTCTGTCGCGCCGGCTCGCACAGCGTGGTGCGGATCTTGCCGTCCAGGCTGAAGCAAAACGAGGCGCGGATGCGCAGCGCGCCGCCGACGGAATATTCGAGATCGACGCCGTGGGGCGCAGGATGGATTTCCTCCAGCCCGAAACCTGCCGACGAGAAAGCGCTGAGCCGCGGCTGCCAATATTCTTCGAGCTCACTCCGGCCGTGATAGCGCTGCGCGCCGTTGCACGTGCATTCGACCTGGGCGTCGTCCGCATAGAGATCGAGGAGCGTCGCAAGGTCGCCCTTCCTGCAGGCATCGACCCAGTCGACGACAATTCCCATCTGGTCGAAATCGCTCACGCTGCAATCCTGTCTGCCGCGGAAAAACGATGGCGGCTTAGGACCACACTCGTGAATGTGCGCTGAATGGTAAACCCCGGGCGATACCGGGTTCCCTGGAGGGATCTAAGTAGCTCAGCCCCGCCGCCGCCCTCTTGCCCACACGGCGAAGGCGATGAGCACGGCGCCTGCAAGCGTGAACCAGGTGATGGCGTATTGCAGGTGATCGTCCTTGAGATGCACGTCGAGCGGCCCCGGCCGCGGAATGCCGTTCTCGGGCGCCGGCTGCTCGAGGTCGACATAGAACGGCGCAACCGCGCCCCAGCCCAGCGCGCTCGCGATCGCCACGTGATCGCGCACGAACCACAGCCGCTTGTCGCGGTTCTCCGCCGGGGTCAGCCAGCCAGGGGCTTCGGGGAAGCGCAGATAGCCGGTGAACGAGACCTCCTGCCCCGTGACGAGCTTCTTGACCGCGCGATCCTCGACGCTGCGATCCTGCATGGTGTTTTCGACGAAGCCCGCATCGATCACCACCGTCTCGCCGCTCGGCAGCCGTGCCGGCAGGAACGCCCAGGTGCCGGGCCCTGACGCGTCCTTGCGCACGGCGGATCCGGGGGAATAGACCATCGCGTCGGGCAATGGCGCATAGGTCGCGGTAAAGCTGACACGGCGGAATTCATCGCGCGCGGGGCTTAGCGCGGCCCATCGTGCCGGCGGCGGCAGAGCGACCGGTGCCTCCGCGAGACGCTCGGTGAGTGCGGCGATCAGCTCGTGCTTGGCGAGGCGGCGCTGCAATTGCCAGACACCGAGCACGACACAGACCGCGGTCAGGAATAGCGTGAACAGCGCGAAGCCGGCCACGCGGGGCTTGCGCGCGGTCTCGTTCATTTCGCGCGGTCGACCAGCCGGCCCGGCGCCGCCTTGTGGTGGAATTGCAGCGCGATCAGCAGCGACTTCATGGCGCGCAACGGCAGCAGGGTGGTTGCGAGAATCAACGGCAGCCACAACACCGCGTGCAGCCAGTACGGCGGCTGGTACTTGACCTCGACGACGAGCGCGCAGCCGACCACGATCGCGCCGGCCAGCATGATGATGAAGATCGCCGGGCCGTCACCGGAATCGATGAAGGCGTAGTCGAGGCCGCAACGGTCGCAGGACGGCGCAAGCGTCAGGAAGCCCGCATAGAGCTTGCCCTGGCCGCAGCGCGGGCATTTGCAGGCAAGCCCGCGCAGCGCGCTCTGCAGGACGGTGGCTTGCGACTCGGACGTGTCGTCGGCTTTGTTCATGATGACAGGGTCTATCACAGTTTCTGCCGAAACCCCTGCGCGCAAAAAAGCAAAAGGGCGGCCCCGGGGCCGCCCTTTCTCGATCCGAAGTCAGCCCGCTCAGTGCGCGCCGTGGGCCATGGTCTCGGCGCCGTGTCCCCAGACATAGATGCAGAGGAACAGGAACAGCCAGACCACGTCGACGAAGTGCCAGTACCAGGCGGCGAACTCGAAGCCGAGATGCTGGGTCGGCGTGAAGTGGCCGGCATAGGCGCGGAACAGGCATACCAGCAGGAAGATGGTGCCGACCAGCACATGGAAGCCGTGGAAGCCGGTCGCCATGAAGAAGGTCGCGCCGTAGACGTTGCCGCCGAAGGAGAATGCCGCGTGGCTGTACTCATAGGCCTGCACGCAGGTGAAGAGCGCGCCGAGCACGACGGTCAGGATCAGGCCATACTTCAGGCCCTGGCGATCGTTCTCGAGCAGCGCATGGTGGGCCCAGGTCACCGTGGTGCCGGAGGTGAGCAGGATCAGCGTGTTCAGGAGCGGCAGATGCCAGGGATCGAAGGTCTCGATGCCGTGCGGCGGCCAGGTGCCCGGCACGGCGCAGGCGCCGGCCGCGGTCCCGAGACCACAGCCGAACACCGCATCGCGGGTGGCGTGGACGGCGTCGGCGGGGAATAGCGCTGCGTTGAAATAGGCCCAGAACCAGGCGACGAAGAACATCACCTCGGAGGCGATGAACAGGATCATGCCGTAGCGGTGATGCAGCTGCACGACGCGGGTGTGGTCGCCCTTGTACTGGGCTTCCCTGATCACGTCGGCCCACCAGCTCGCCATGGTGTAGAGCACACCGACGGTGCCGACACCGAAGATGATCGGCGCGGCCGAGAACATGTGGTGCATCCAGGTGATCGCGCCGACCGCCATGATGAAGGCCGAGATGGAGCCGACGACGGGCCATGGCGAGGGATCGACCAGGTGGTAGTCGTGATGTTTGGTGTGCGCCGTTGCCATATGCGGTCTCGCTCCTCAATCCCGTGCCTGTCCGGCACTTATCCCCTTGTTTCCACCCCCCCGGACGTGAGCCCGGCGGTCAGAGATTTCCCTTGCGTTTGTCGTTCTCACCAGATGCCAGCGGCTTCACCACCGGATCCTTCACCGGATAGAACGTGTAGGACAGCGTGATGGTGTTCAGCCCGTCGTTCTCGTGGTCGTCGGCGATCGACGGATCGACGTAGAACACGACCGGCATCTCGCGCTTCTCGCCGGGCGCCATGGTCTGCTCGGTGAAGCAGAAGCAGTTGATCTTCTGGAAATAGGATCCGACCGTCAGCGGCGCGACATTGTAGGCGGCCTGGCCGGCGGTGGTCCGCGCGGCCTGGTTGGTCACCGTATAAAAGACGGTCACGACCTGGCCGATATTGACCTCGATCTCGCTCTGCTCGGGCTCGAACTTCCAGGGCAGGCCGGGCGCGACGTTGGAATCGAAGCGCACCGCGATCTTCCGTGCGATCGGGCCGCTGGCCGGCGCCGAGGTCGCGACCTGGGTCGTGCCGTTGAAGCCGGTGGCGCGGCAGAACCAGTTGTAGAACGGCACCGCCGCGTAGGAGGCGCCGACCATCAGCGCGACCACGCCGCCGCAGATCGAGGCGACCACCACGTCGCGGCCAAGCCCCTTGGAAGGCCTATGCGCCTTGGTGGCCGTCCGGCTCTGATCCTGCGATATGGTCGGCTTCTGATCCATGTTTCCTACATCGGCCGGACGAGCACGGCCGGCCCCTTGACCATGGTCACGGCGAAGAACAGCACCACGAGCACGCCGAGCGCGAGTGCGATCGCGACCGAGCGCTGACGACGGCTCTTCTTCTGCGCCTCGGTGAGGACGATTCCATCTATCTCGGGTTTGTCGGCCATCCCTGTGATCATGCGCCCCCTACCATCGGCGCAAGCGCCCGGAACACCACCTCGGCCAGCAAGGTCGCAAACAGCGCGAACAGATAAAGGATGGAGAACGCAAACAGCTTGCGGGTCGCCCGCAGCGATTGGCTGCGCTCGCGGCGGACATAGACGTTGACGGCGAACGCCAGCATGCCAGCGCCGAGGATCAGCGAGACGATGCCGTAGATGGCGTCGAAATAGCCGAGCGCCCAGGGCGCAGCTGCGACCGCGATCAGCACGATGGTGTAGAGCAGGATCTGAAGCCGCGTCGCGTCGGGACCGGCGACGTTGGGCAGCATCGGAATGCCGGCGCGGGCGTAATCGTCGGAGCGGAACAGCGCCAGCGCCCAGAAGTGCGGCGGCGTCCAGAAGAAGATGATGGCGAACAGCAGCAGCGGCTCAACGTCGACCGTGCCTGTGACCGCGGCCCAGGCCACCACCGGCGGCAGCGCGCCGGCGGCACCGCCGATCACGATATTCTGCGCGGTCCAGCGCTTCAGGCCGATCGTGTAGATCACGACGTAGAAGAAGATGGTGAAGGCGAGCAGCGCGCCCGCGATCCAGTTGACGAGGATGCCGAGCGTCATCACCGAGAAGAAGGCGAGCGTCATGCCGAAGGTCATCGCCTCGGGGCGGGTGATGCGCCCGCGCGGAATCGGCCGGTTCGCCGTGCGCGACATCTTGGCGTCGATGTCGCCTTCCAGCGCCATGTTGAGCGCGCCGGACGCGCCGGCGCCGACGGCGATGCAGAGCAGCGAGGTGATGGCCAGCACCGGGTGGAAATGCCCGGGCGCCAACGCCATTCCGACCAGCGCGGTGAAGATCACCAGCGACATCACCCGCGGCTTCAGGAGCGCGATGTAATCGCCAACCTCCGCTTCGGAGATACGGGGATTAATGTCGATGGCGTTGTGGTCGAGGACGGACACTAGACTGACTCGCTTCGTTGTCGAGCCGCGGCGCCCGTCACGGGCGCCGCGAGCATTGGCTTACTGCACGCGGGGCAGCACTTCGAACTGGTGGAACGGCGGGGGCGAGGGCAACGTCCATTCCAGCGTGGTCGCACCTGCACCCCACGGATTGTCGCCGGCCGGCACCTTCTTCGCGAAGGCGTCGATCACGCAGTAGAGGAAGATCAGCACGCCGAAGCCGGAGATGTAGGAGCCGACCGACGAGACCAAATTCCAGCCCGCGAACGCGTCGGGATAATCGACATAGCGGCGCGGCATGCCCGACAAGCCGAGGAAGTGCTGCGGGAAGAACACCAGGTTCACGCCGATGAAGGTGACCCAGAAGTGCGCCTTGGCAAGCCCTTCATTGTACATGTAGCCCGACATCTTGGGGAACCAGTAGTACCAGCCGGCGAAGATTCCGAACACCGCACCGAGCGACAGCACGTAGTGGAAGTGCGCGACGACGTAGTAGGTCTCCTGGAGCACGCGGTCGACGCCGGCATTCGCCAGCACCACACCGGTGACGCCGCCGACGGTGAACAGGAAGATGAATCCCACCGCCCAGATCATCGGCGCGCGGAACTCGATCGAGCCGCCCCACATCGTGGCGATCCATGAGAATATCTTCACGCCGGTCGGGACCGCGATGACCATCGTGGCGGCGACGAAATAGGCCTGGGTCGCCGACGACATGCCGACCGTGTACATATGGTGCGCCCAGACCACGAAGCCGATGCCGCCGATCGCGACCATGGCGTAGGCCATGCCGAGATAGCCGAACACGGGCTTGCGCGAGAAGGTCGAGACGATCTGGCTGACCATGCCGAAGGCGGGCAGGATCAGGATGTACACTTCAGGGTGACCGAAGAACCAGAACAGATGCTGGAACAGCACGGGATCGCCGCCGCCTTCCGGATTGAAGAACGTCGTGCCGAAATTGCGGTCGGTGAGCAGCATCGTGATCGCACCGGCGAGCACCGGCAGCGACAACAGCAGCAGGAACACCGTCACCAGGATCGACCACACGAACAGCGGCATCTTGTGCAGGGTCATGCCCGGCGCGCGCATGTTGAAGATGGTGGTGATGAAGTTGATGGCGCCGAGGATCGACGAGGCGCCCGCCAGATGCAGCGACAGGATCGCGAAGTCGACGGCCGGGCCCGGGTGGCCCGAGCTCGACAGCGGCACGTACATGGTCCAGCCGGCACCGACACCGTTGGCGCCCGGCTCGCCCTCGACGAAGGTCGACATCAGCAGCAGCGCGAAGGAGGCCGGCAGCAGCCAGAACGAGATGTTATTCATGCGCGGGAACGCCATGTCGGGCGCGCCGATCATCAGCGGCACGAACCAGTTGCCGAAGCCGCCGATCATCGCGGGCATGACCATGAAGAAGATCATGATCAGGCCGTGGGAGGTCACGAACACATTGTAGGTGTGCGTCTCGTGGAAGATCTGCACGCCCGGATACATCAGCTCGGCACGGATCGCGATCGACATCGCGGCGCCGATGACGCCGGCGATGACCGCGAAGATCAGGTACATCGTGCCGATGTCCTTGTGGTTGGTCGAATAGACGTAGCGCCGCCATCCGGTCGGATGGGCATGCTCGTCATGTCCGTGGTCTTGCGCGTGATCGCCGTGTGTCGCTGCGCTCGTTGCCATTTTCTAATCCTGCCTTGCGTCCCGATCGGACCTCTGGAGGTCCCGCCTTATGTCGCTTTCAGTTTCCTCGAACCCTTCGCCCGGCGCTCACTGCGTCGGGCCGGCCGTGGAGGCGTAGGTGCTGGTGCCGCCGCTCGCGTATTTCTTCTTCGCCGTCTCGACCCAGGAGGCGAACTCCTGATCGTTCACCACGCGGATGGCGATCGGCATGAAGGCGTGGTCCTTGCCGCACAATTCCGAGCACTGGCCGTAGAACATCCCGGTCGTGGTGGCCTTGAACCAGGTCTCGTTCAGGCGGCCCGGAATGGCGTCGATCTTGACGCCAAAGGCCGGCAGCGCAAAGGCATGAATCACGTCGGCGCCGGTCACCTGAACCCGGACCACCTTGTTGACGGGCACCACCATCTCGTTGTCGACGCCGAGCAGGCGGGGCTGCTTGTCCTGGGCCATCAGCGAGTCGAACTCGAACTTGCCGTTATCCGGGTAGGCGTAGGACCAGTACCACTGCTTGCCGGTGGCCTTGATGGTCAGATCCGCCTTCGGCACGTCGAGCTCGAGGAACAGGAGGCGGAACGACGGCACCGAGATTCCGACCAGAATCAGCACCGGAACCAGCGTCCACGCCACCTCGATCAGCGTGTTGTGCGTGGTCCGCGACGGCACCGGGTTGGCCCTCGCGTTGAACTTGACGACCACGATCACGAGCAGCGCCAGAACGAACAGCGTGATCAGCGTGATCAGCACGAACAGGAAATTGTGGAACCAGACGATGTTGTCCATCACCGGGGAAGCGGACTGCTGAAGCGTCCACTCCCACGCAGCCGGTTGCCCGAGCTCGGCAAATGCCGCACCGCCCGTCGCCAGCGTCAGACCCGCCACGGCCAATCCCAGCAAGTGCCGGCCCACCGGGCCCATCGACATCTTCATGCCGTTCGCGCTCCCCTAACGAAATCACCCCAAGTGCATTCCCCTATTTTCGGGAACGCTTTATTCGATCCCCCCGTCTGACAAACCGCCGCGCAAGAATACCTCTAAGAGGAATTGGGGCCAGATCGCTAGAACGCCGAAATCAAGCCTCTCAAACCATAATTCTTGATCTATCGCAATGCAGTCTTGAGCCTCGCCTGTCAGCCATCACCCGCAAGATATTTCCTAGTAACATCAAACAAAAATACCGTTTTCCCGGGATGCTGCGCCTTGACAGCGGAATTGCCCGCGGTAGGCACTGGCGGACAGCCGCACCGGAACCTGATTCGTGCGGGCGACGGCGACCGTGGCGGCGTGGAATTTGCTTGCGAATCGCCTTCAAGACGCCGTCATTCCCGTATCAGTCCGCCGGGTGCGAGCGACCCAGGCGAGCAGAGGGACCGACCCGATGGGGTTTTCGAGATCCATGGCAAGGCGGGCTAGAAGCCAGGCTGGCGGCCTCACGATGCTGGCTGCCCTGCTGGCGGCCCTCGTCGTCCTAGCGCTTCCGGGCCTCGCCCATGCGCAGGGCGCGGTGCGCTCCGTCCATGGCGACTGGCAGATCCGCTGCGACACCCCGCCGGGCGCCCAGTCCGAGCAATGTGCCCTGATCCAGAGCGTGGTGGCCGAAGACCGCTCCAACGCCGGCCTGACCGTGATCGTTCTCAAGACTGCCGACCAGAAGAGCCGCCTGATGCGGGTCGTCGCCCCCCTCGGCGTTCTCCTGCCCTCCGGGCTCGGCCTCAAGCTCGACAACCAGGATGTCGGCCGTGCCGGCTTTGTCCGCTGCCTGCCCAATGGCTGCGTCGCCGAGGTCGTCATGGATGACAAGCTGCTCGGCCAGCTCCGCACCGCCAAGACCGCGACCTTCATCATCTTCGAGACCCCGGAAGAAGGCATCGGCTTCCCGCTCAGCCTGAACGGGCTCGGCGAGGGATATGACAAGCTGCCGTAGGCTATTCCCGGTTTAATAAATCTCAAGGCACGCAGTGCTGTCATCGCTCTCGAAAGATTCAATCGTCCGCGCGTGCCGGCGAAGCAGAGCCGCAATCGTCGCGGTCGTTTGATTGCCAGCCCGAAGCCAAATCACTTTGGGTGGAGAGCCCAACAGGGCCGCCAGCTCGGCAAAATCGACGTCCTGAGTCACAATCGCGAAGCCATTTGCCTTCGCAAATTCCCAAAGCGCACGGTCCGCAGCTTCGGATAGTCCGTGAGACCTGACGTGACTGGAGTCTGGAAACAGGTCGGCGATCATCGGGCAAAGCATGAAACTGAGGTTCTGATCGAACAGCAGCCTCATATCGGTGCGGTTACCAATCGCCTCTCGCGGTCGGCGGCATAGGCCAGGCAAGCGCGGATATCGTCCTCGGTCAGTTCGGGGAAGTCGTCGAGGATTTGGGCGTGGGTCTGGCCAGCGGCCAGCCAGCCGAGCACATCTGCCACAGCGATCCGCATGTGGCGGATGCAGGGCCGCCCGCCACGCTTGCCAGGTTCAATCGAGATGATGTCTCGGTAATTCATGGAGCTAGCATAGCATCGATCGGCTTCCGCGTCAGGGCTCCTTGCTCCCAGCCCTTCCCTATCGTTTCCGTAATGTGACGGCCAAGCCCCTCGCGGAACCGCCGGGAAACCATTATCTTGCCTCACATCCCCCGATAATGGACGGACGCATGACCAACCCTGCCACAACCTCCCTGCTCGACCGCGCCAATCTCGATCGCGACCGGGTTCGCAACGAACTCGCGCGCGGGCTTGCCGGTGCCGACGACGGCGAATTGTTCCTGGAATACAGCCAGACCGAAGCGCTGATGTTCGACAATGGGCGGCTGAAGCAGGCGACCTACGACACCTCACAGGGCTTTGGCCTGCGCGCCGTCAAGGACGACGCGGTCGGCTACGCGCATTCCTCCGACGTGTCGCTGCCGGCGCTGATTCGCGCCGCGGACGCGGTCGCGGCCGTGCGCGGCGGTTATTCCGGCAGCTTCGCGGCGCCTCCGCCGCATACCAATGTACGGCTCTACGCCGACGACAATCCGCTCGATGCCCCCGGCTTCGAGACCAAGGTCAAACTGCTCGCCGAGATCGACGCCCATCTGCGCGACAAGGATCCGCGGGTGCGGCAGGTCAGCGTCAGTCTGGGCGCGACCTGGCAGGTGGTCGAGATCCTGCGGCCCGACGGCGAAAGCTATCGCGACATCCGCCCGCTCGTGCGCGTCAACGTCTCCGTCGTCGCCGGTCAGGGCGACCGCCAGGAGAGCGGCAGCAAGGGCTATGGCGGCCGCGCCGGCTACGCCGAATTCATCGAAAGCAAGAATTGGCGCGACGCCGCCGACGGCGCGCTGCGCGAGGCCCTCGTCAATCTGGAATCGATTCCCGCCCCCGCCGGCGAGATGGACGTGGTGCTCGGGGCCGGCTGGCCTGGCGTAATGCTGCATGAGGCGGTCGGCCATGGGCTCGAAGGTGACTTCAACCGCAAGAAGACGTCGGCATTTGCCGGTCTGATGGGCCAGCAGGTCGCGGCAAAGGGCGTGACCGTAGTCGACGACGGCACCATTGCCTCGCGCCGCGGTTCGCTGTCGATCGACGACGAGGGCACGCCGACCAACCGCACCGTGCTGATCGAGGACGGCGTCCTGGTCGGCTACATGCAGGACCGTCAGAATGCGCGCCTGATGAACATGAAGCCGACCGGCAACGGCCGCCGCCAGGGCTACGCCCATGTGCCGATGCCGCGCATGACCAACACCTACATGCTCGCGGGCGACCGAGATCCGGCCGAGATCCTCGCCTCGGTGAAGAACGGCGTCTTCGCCGCGAACTTCGGCGGCGGCCAGGTCGACATCACCTCGGGCAAATACGTGTTTCAGTGCACCGAGGCCTACAAGATCGAGAACGGCAAGATCGGTGCGCCTCTGAAGGGCGCCATGCTGATCGGCAACGGGCCGACCGACCTGCATCGCATCCGCATGATCGGCAACGACCTCGCGCTCGATACCGGCATCGGTACCTGCGGCAAGAACGGCCAGGGCGTGCCGGTCGGCGTCGGCCAGCCGTCGCTGTTGATGGAACGCATTACGGTGGGTGGAACAGGCGGATGAGCGTCGAGAAGATAACTGTCACCACCAAGCGGAAGAGCAGCGGCTGGGCTGGCCAGCTGATGCAGCTCGCCGGCATCGTCGCGGCGGTGTTCATCGCCAAGGGCGCGCTGGCCGAGCCGTTCTACGTGCCGTCCGGCTCGATGGAGCCGACGCTGTTGATCGGCGACGCATTGATCGCCTCGAAATTCCCCTACGGCTACGGTACCTCGTCGCTGCCGATCCAGATCAACCTGCCCGAGAGCGGCCGCGTCTTCGCGGAGACGCCGAAGCAGGGCGACGTCGTGGTCTTCCGCTGGCCCGGCGACCGCTCGCAGGCCTGGGTCAAACGCGTCGTGGGTCTGCCCGGCGACCGCATCCAGCTGCGCCAGGGCCAGCTCTTCGTCAACGACCGCCCCGCCGAGCTGAAGCCGGACGGCGTTGGCGCCGCCGAGGACGACAATGGCGGCAGCGAACCCGCCTATCGCTATGTCGAGACGCTACCGAACGGCGTCTCGCATCTGATCTTCAAGATGCGCGACAACGGTCCGCTCGACAACACGCAGGAAGTAACGGTGCCTGCAGGCCATCTCTTCGTGCTCGGCGACAACCGCGACAACTCCGCCGACAGCCGCGTGCCGTTGCGCTCCGGCGGCGTCGGCATGTTGCCGATCGACAATCTGGTCGGCCGCGCGGATGCCGTGCTCGGATCCTGGGATCTCGGCATCCGCGGCCAGCCGGTGTGGACCTGGCTGTCCGGATTTCGCATGGCGCGGTTTTTCACCGCCGTGCATTGAACCGATCTCATGACCTTCGACGACGTCAGAAAATTCGCACTGACGTGGCCGGAGGTCGAGGACGGCACCTCCTACGGCACGCCTGCACTGAAGGTGCGGAAGAAGATGCTGGCGCGTCTGAAGGAAGATGGCGACAGCCTGGTGATGCCGGACATCCCGATCGACGAGCGCGCGATGCTGGTCGAGAGCCAGCCGAAAACCTTCTATTTCAGCGATCACTACGCCGATTATCCGATAGTGCTGATCCGCCTGTCCAAGGCAAAGCGCGCGATCGTGGAGCCGCTGCTGCGGCGGCGTTGGCGCACGCTGGCTTCGAAGGCGGCGCGCGCTCGACACGACGCGCGCGAGGGCGAGTGAGTCGGGCGGATTAGCGAAGTTAATCGAGCTCTCTCGCTTCTGAGGCGGGCAAACTCTGGTTGGTTACGCCTTCAACAAACGCACCCGACCAAGCTAGACCGCTATCTCACGACGCCCGACGTGAACCCTGCCTTCCGCCGCGGCGGCTTGATTTCCTTTTTCAGGAAGCAGCGCGCTTCGCGTCCGGTGTAGCCGGGGCGCGCATAGGTGAAGGCGCGGCATTTGTTGTCGGCGGTGCAGGCGGCCTTGCAGGCTTCTTCGCCTTCGCCGTCCTTCATCTCGAAATTGCGCAAATCGCCGCCGGGGCGGTCGATCGAGGTCTCCACGCCTTCGACACGCGGCTCGATCACGCCAGCGCCGCGCACACCGGAGATGCAGCAGCTTCCCGGCACGCGCGCAGGCACCGTGTTCTTCAGCCAGCACACCGCCGAGCCGCCTTCGACGTCCGGATAGCTGAAGCTCCACGAGCGGCAACGGCGGTCGCGCTCGCACAGCAGCGCGCAATCCTCGGGATCGCCCGACGTGACCGGGGTGCTGAAATAGTCTCCGCCAGGCCGGTCGAACGCCGTCTGGGCGCGCGCAGGCCCGCTCGCAAACGCGAGCGAAAGCAGCGCGGCGCAGGCCACGATGCTTGCCAGGACGCGTGCCATGACGGCCAGGCGGCCCTTCCCCATCGGAACAGCTTTCGAGTTATTGACGACGCTCGGGTTTTTCAGCCGGCCATTTGATCGCCGCAAACCTGTACGGGCGATGAACGGCTCGGATCCCGATCGTTAGGCCTTGGGTCTAGAACGCGTATTCCGCGTAGGCCGGTTCCACCGAGCCGTTCCAGGGCCCGTTGAACTTGTCGAGCATCTCCTCGGCCGGCGTGCGGCCGGAATCGATGATGCGATCGAGCGGCTCAAGATGCCTGGTCTCGTCGCGGCCGAGCTGGTCGATCCGGCCGCGCCGGCGCAAGCCGGCATGTGCCAGAACGAGGCACTCCTTTGCGATCTCGAACAGATAGCGGTCCTTGATCCGCGACTTGAAGCCGAAGCGCGGCACGTCGTCGCGCAGGGCCTGACGCTCATGCGCGCTCCAGTGCTTCACAAGGTCCCAGGCGGCATCCAGCGACACATCGTCGTAGAGCAGCCCGGCCCAGAACGCCGATAGCGCCGGCAATCGACCCCACGGTCCACCATCGGAGCCGCGCATCTCGAGATAGCGCTTGAGCCGCACCTCCGGGAAAATCGTCGAAAGATGGTTGGCCCAGTCCGACAGCGTCGGACGTTCGCCGGGCAAATTGTTGTTGCGGGCATCGAAGAAGGCGCGGAACGAGGAGCCGGAGACGTCGATGTAATCCTCGTCGCGTTTGACGAAATACATGGGCACGTCGAGCGCATAGTCGACATAGCGCTCGAAGCCCATGCCGTCCTCGAATGCCCACGGCATCATGCCGGCGCGCGCGTTGTCGGTGTCGCGCCAGATCTCGGACCGGAAGGAGAGGAAGCCGTTCGGCTTGCCCTCGGTAAACGGCGAATTGGCGAACAAGGCGGTTGCGACCGGCTGGAGCGCGAGCGAGACACGCAGCTTCTTGACCATGTCGGCTTCGGAGGAGAAGTCGAGATTGGTCTGTACCGTGCAGGTCCGGTACATCATGTCGAGGCCGTACTGGCCGACCTTCGGCATGTAATTGGTCATGATCTTGTAGCGGCCCTTGGGCATCACCGGGATGTCGGCGCGCGACCAGGACGGGGTCATGCCGAGCCCGAGGAAGCCGATGCCGAGCGGCGTTGCGATCTCGCGCACCTGCGCCAGATGCGCCATCAGCTCGCTCTGGGTCTGGTGCACGTTCTCGACGGGGGCGCCCGAAAGCTCGAACTGCCCGCCGGGCTCGAGCGAGATCGCGCCGCCGCCGGTGACGTCGTAGAGGCCGATGATGTTGCCCTTCTCCATGATCGGCTCCCAGCCGAGCAGGAGCTTCATGCCTTCGAGCAGCGCGCCGATACCGCGCGGGCCTTCGTAGGGCACCGGGCGGTGGCCTTCGAGCGTGAACGGCGTCTTCTCATGCTCGGTGCCCATGCGGAATTCGGACGGGTCCTTGCAGCCTTCCTCGAACCACTTGACGAGCTCGTCGCGCGATTGCAACGGCGTCATATCGATCTGGTCTCGCGCCATATCAAACTCTAATCAAAAGGCGCTTCGACCGAACGCGCGCGGGTGACGGGATGGTCCGCGAACCCATCGGGTGCACGGACGAGCTGGTGTGCCGCGCGCTCATCGCGACGGCGTGGTTTCGTTGGCGTGGACGATGGGCGGCAGTTTCATCTCGCCGCACGAGCAGCCCAGACGGTCGAGCAGACCGCTGAGCTTCACGGCATCTGCATCGGACAGCTTTGAGCCGACATATTTCTCGATCGCGGCCGAATAGGCGCCCCACATCCGCTTCTGCAATTCGCGGCCAGCTTCCGTGATCTCCACGAACTGGCCGCGCTTGTCGATCTTGCATTCACGCCGCGAGGCAAGGCCTTCGTCGACCAGGCGGTCGATCAGCCGCGATGTCGAATATTGCGGGATCAGCATCTGCCGTTCGAGTTCGACCGGCCGGAGTTCGCCCGAAGGCGCCCGTGACAGTTCGAGCAGCGCGTCATACCATGCAAGCGGCGGGAAGCCGGCCTTCTTCATGTCCTGCTCGACACAATTGAGCACGCGGCTCTGCACCCGCATCAAGCGGATCCAGGCGGAAGTCGCCTCGGTCGATGGTTTGCGTTTCATGGTCCCGCTCAAGCTCGTCGCCCGTCTCTTACCCTATTCGATGCACCTGCATCAATCTTGACTATTTCAAGCAGATGCATGTAGTCGTTCTTTCGCCTGAACCAAGCAACAAGAGGAGGAAATTCCATGAAATTGTACTATTCGCCCGGTGCCTGCTCGCTATCCCCCCATATCGCGCTCCTGGAAGCCGGCCTGCCCTATGAACTGGTCAAGGTGGATATCCGGGCCAAGAAGCTCGAAAACGGTGAGGATTATCTGAAGCTGAACCCCAAGGGCCAGGTCCCTGCGCTGGGCCTCGATAGCGGAGAGATCGTGACCGAAGGCCCGGTGATTGTCCAGATGATCGCCGATCAGGCCTCAGCCAAGGCGCTGGCGCCGGCCCATGGCAGCTCCGAGCGCTACAGCTGCTCGAATGGCTGAACTTCCTCACCTCGGAGGTCCACAAGAGCTTCGGCCCGATGTTCGCGCCGGCGCTGAACGACGAGGCCAAGGCCTTCTTCAAGGACCGAGTCATGGGCAAGCTGAAATACATCGACAGCCAGCTCGCCGGCCGCGACTACCTCATGGGCAAGCAGTTCACGGTGGCTGACGGCTATCTCTTCACGATACTGACCTGGGGCGACCGGATGAAGTTCGACCTCTCGGCGATGCCGAATCTTGCCGCCTACAAAACCCGCGTCGCGGCGCGGCCGCAGGTGCAGGAAGCGATGAAGAAGGAAGGACTGATCCAGGCGGCCTGAGGCGCACATGCGAAAGGCCGGATCGAGAATCCGGCCTTTCGTATTTTTCATCCTGGCTACGGTTCAGAGAATCACGCCGCCGCCTTCTTCGGAGCGAAGCGGCCGTAGAAGGTTTCTCCCTTCGCGGCCATCTCCTCGAGGAGTTTCGGCGGGGTGAAGCGCGAGCCGTATTTCGCTTCCAGCTTGTGGCAAAGTTCGACGAACTTCTTGGGGCCCATGAAGTCGATATAGGACAGCGTGCCACCGGTGAACGGCGCAAAGCCGAAGCCGAGGATCGAGCCGACGTCTGCTTCGCGCGGATCGGTGATGACGTGATCCTCCACCGTGCGCGCGGCTTCCACCGCCTGCACCACAAGGAAGCGCTGCTTCAACTCCTCGACGTCGAGCGTATCAGGGTCGAGCTGCTTGGGCTGCAGCGCGGACAAGCCCGGCCACAGGCTCTTCTGACCCTTGCCCTTCTCGGGATAGTCGTAGAAGCCTTTGCTGTTCTTGCGGCCCAGACGGCCCTGCTTCTCGACCATTTCCACCATCAGCTTCTTCTGATCGGGATTGATGGCGTTGGGGCCGAGGTCGGCTTCCGTCGCCTTCATGATCTTGAGCCCGAGGTCGAGCGCGACCTCGTCCGATAGCGAGAGCGGGCCGACCGGCATGCCGGCCATCTTGGCGCAATTCTCGATCATCGCGGGCGGCACGCCTTCGAGGAACATCTCGTTGCCTTCGGCGACGTAGCGGCCGACGCAGCGATTGGCGAAGAAGCCGCGGCTGTCGTTGACGACGATCGGCGTCTTGCCGATCTGCCGGACGTAGTCGAGCGCGGTCGCGATCGCGAGATCGCCGGTGTTCTTGCCCTGAATGATCTCGACCAGCATCATCTTCTCGACCGGCGAGAAGAAGTGGATGCCGACGAACCTGCCCTGGTCCTTGAAGGATTCCGCCAGCGAGGTGATCGGAAGCGTCGAGGTGTTGGACGCGAAGATCACGTCCGGCTTCATATGCTCCTGCGCCTTGGCAAAGGTATCAGCCTTGACCTTGCGGTCCTCGAACACGGCCTCGATGACGAGATCGACGTCCTTCAGCGCTGCATAGTCCGCGGTCGGCGTGATGCGCGCGAGCAGGGCTTCTGCGTCGCCGGGCTTGGCGCGGCCCTTCTTGATCTGCTCCTCGATCACCTTTTGCGCATGCGCCTTGCCCTTGTCGGCGCTCTCCTGGTCGCGATCGATCAGGACGACGTCGAGGCCGGCACGGGCCGAGACATAGCCGACGCTCGCGCCCATGAAGCCGGCGCCGATCACGGCGATCTTCTTCACCTTGGTCGGCGGCACATCCTTTGGACGGCGCGCGCCCTTGTTGAGCTCCTGCATCGACAGGAACAGGCTGCGGATCATTGCGGCCGCTTCCTTCGAGCGCAGCACCGAGGTGAAATAGCGCGACTCGACGCGCAGCGCGGCGTCGATCGGCAGCTGCAGGCCCTCATAGACGCAGCTCATGATCGCGCGTGCGGCCGGATAATTGTCGTAGGTCTCGCGGCGATAGATCGCGTTGCCGGCCGGGAACATCATCATGCCGGCCTTGGAGAACACCGGGCCGCCGGGCAGCTTGAAGCCCTTCTCGTCCCAGGGCGCGACTGCCTTGCCGCCGCCCTTGATCCAGTCCTTTGCCGCCTTGATGAGATCGGTGGGGGGAACGACGGCGTGGATCAGATTCAGCGCCTTGGCTTTCTCGACCGTGACCGGATCGCCCTTGAGCAGGATCGTCATCGCGTCCTGCGGCGGCACCAGGCGCGGCACGCGCTGCGTGCCGCCGGCGCCGGGGAACAGGCCGACCTTGACCTCGGGCAGGCCAAGGCGGGTCTTGGGATTTTCCGCCGCCACGCGATAGTGGCAGCATAGCGTGATCTCGAAACCGCCGCCGAGCGCGAGGCCGTTGATCGCCGCCGCCCACGGCTTGCCGGAGGTCTCGATCGAGCGCAGCACCTGCGAGAAGCGCCGGCTCTGCTCGAACAGCATCTGGTTCGCCGCGGTCTCGCCCTGTTCCTTGAAGACCTTCGCGTAGGCCTGGTTCATGCCTTCGAGCATGGAAAGATCGGCACCCGCGCAGAACGCTTCCTTGGCAGAGGTGATGACGACGCCCTTCACCGCGGCGTCGGCCGTGGTCGCCTTGACGATCGCATCGAGCTCGCTGGTCGAGGTCTCGTCGAGCACGTTCATCGAACGGCCCGGGATGTCCCAAGTGACCAGCGCGATGCCGTCGGAATCGGTCTCAACCTTGAAGTTCTTGTAAGCCATGCTGGTTGCTCCCCTACCCTTAGACACGTTCGATGATGGTCGCGGTGCCCATGCCGCCGCCGATGCACAGCGTCACCAGTGCGGTCGATTTGTTGGTGCGCTCGAGCTCGTCGAGCACGGTGCCGAGGATCATCGCACCGGTCGCGCCAAGAGGATGGCCGAGCGCAATCGCGCCGCCATTGACGTTGATCTTGGCATTGTCGATGTCGAAGGCCTGAATGTAGCGCAGCACGACGGAGGCGAAGGCCTCGTTGAGCTCGAACAGGTCGATGTCCGACTTCTTCATGCCGGAGCGCGCAAACAGCTTTTCGGTGACGTCGACCGGGCCGGTCAGCATCATCGCGGGTTCAGAGCCGATATTGGCGAAGGCGCGGATCTTTGCGCGCGGCTTCAGCCCGTGCTTGCCGCCGGCTTCCTTGCTGCCGAGCAGAACCGCGCCGGCACCGTCGACGATGCCCGACGAATTGCCGGCGTGGTGCACGTAATTGACGCGTTCGATTTCCGGATGCGACTGTACCGCGACGCCATCGAAGCCGCCCATCTGCGCCATCATCGTGAACGCCGGCTGCAACTGTGCCAGCGACTGCATCGTCGTCGACGGACGCATGTGCTCGTCCTTGGCAAGGATGGTGAGGCCGTTGATGTCCTTCACCGGGACGACCGACTTGTCGAAGCGGCCTTCATCCCAGGACTTCGCCGCCCGCTGCTGGCTCTGCACCGCATAGGCGTCGACGTCGTCACGCGAGAAGCCGTATTTGGTCGCGATCAGATCGGCCGAGACACCTTGCGGCATGAAATAGGCCGGCACGGCCATCGACGGGTCCATTGGCCAGGCGCCGCCGGAGGCACCGATGCCGACGCGGCTCATCGATTCGGCGCCGCCGCCGATCACGAGCTCGTGCTGGCCGCTCATCACCTGGGCTGCGGCAAAATTCACGGCATCGAGGCCGGAGGCGCAGAAGCGACTGATCTGCACGCCCGGAACCGCTTCTCCGAGGCCCGCCTTCAGCGCGGCAAAGCGCGCGATGTCGGAGCCGGCTTCGCCGACGGGATCGACCACGCCGAGAATGACGTCATCGACGGAATCTTCCGGCAGGTTATTGCGGTCCTTGAGCGCCTTGAGCGGCACGGTCGCGAGCGCGAGCGCGGTGACTTCGTGCAGCGCGCCGTCCGCCTTGCCGCGGCCGCGCGGGGTGCGGACGTGGTCGTAGATGAATGCCTCAGGCATGACGCCCTCCTGATGTGATGATGTTCTGGTCGTGATCTGGTTTGGACGGGTCGCAGCGAAAGCGGTTTCAGAACGCTTCCGCCGGCAGTTCCATGATGGTGGCGCAGCCGGCCTGGATGCGCGCGAGATTGGCGGCGGTCTCCGGCAGCATCCGCTCCATGAAGAAGCGGCCGGTGACGAGCTTGGTCGAGAGATAAGGCGTCGTCCCGCTCTCGGCAATCTTGGCTTGCGTCACCTTCGCCATCTTCGCCCACATGTAGCCGAGCGCAACGAAACCGAACAGATTCAGGTAATCGGTCGCGGCGGCACCGGCATTGTCGGGCTTCGCCATCGCGTTCTGCATCAGCCACGTCGTGGCCTGCTGGAGATGGCCGAGCGAAGCCGAGAGCGGGGTAATGTAGGGCTTCATCGCCTCGTCGCCGCCGTTGTCCTTGGCAAAGGCCATGACCTCGCCGAAGAACGCCATGATGGCGCGGCCGCCGTCGCGGGGCAGCTTGCGGCCGACGAGGTCGAGCGCCTGGATGCCGTTGGCGCCTTCGTAGATCATGGCGATGCGGGCATCGCGCACGAACTGCTCCATGCCCTGCTCGGCGATGTAGCCGTGGCCGCCATACATCTGCTGGGCCTGCACCGCGTTGGCGAAGCCGTAATCGGTGAGAAAGCCTTTCAGCACGGGCGTCATGAGGCCCATGTGATCGTCGGCGGCCTGGCGATCCTTGGGATCCTCGGAGCGGTGGGCGACGTCGCTCTTCAGCGCAGTCCACATCACGAAGGCGCGGGCGGCCTCGTTGAAGGCACGGATCGACAGCAGCGTGCGGCGCACGTCGGGATGCACGATGATCGGATCGGCCGGCTTATCCGGCGCCTTGGCGCCGGTGAGCGAACGGCCCTGGATGCGATCCCGGGCATAGGCGACCGCGTTCTGATACGCCACTTCCGACTGCGCGAGACCCTGCACGGCGACGCCGAGGCGGGCTTCGTTCATCATCACGAACATGCCCTGCATGCCCTTGTTCTCTTCGCCGATCAGCCAACCGGTGGCGTTGTCGTAGTTCATCACGCAGGTGGAATTGCCGTGGATGCCCATCTTGTGCTCGATCGAGCCGCAGACCACGCCGTTGCGTGCGCCGACCGAACCATCGGCATTGACGAGGAATTTCGGCACCACGAACAGCGACACGCCCTTGATGCCGGCGGGCGCGCCCTCGATGCGGGCCAGCACGAGGTGGATGATGTTGGGCGCGAGGTCATGCTCGCCGGCCGAGATGAAGATCTTGGTGCCCGTGATCTTGAAGCTGCCGTCGGCCTGCCGCACCGCCTTGGTGCGGAGCATGCCGAGATCGGTGCCGCAATGCGGCTCGGTCAGGTTCATGGTGCCGGTCCACTCGCCCGCCACCATCTTCGGCACGTAGGTCTGCTTCTGCTCGGGAGTGCCGTGGACGATCAGCGCCGCGGTCGCGCCCATGGTGAGGCCGCCATACATCGAAAACGCCATATTGGCGGAGATCTGGAATTCGTTGACGGCCTGCGAGAGCGTCACCGGCAGGCCTTGGCCGCCATACTCGGTCGGTGCCGACAGGCCGAGCCAGCCGCCTTCGGCGACCTGCTTGAACGCGTCCTTGAAGCCCTTCGGTGTGGTGACGCTGCCGTCATCGGCGCGCTTGCAGCCTTCGAGATCGCCGACGCGATTGAGCGGCTGGAGCACCTCTTCGGCAAGCTTGGCAGCTTCGCCGAGAATGGCTTCGCGCACGTCGCTCGACGCATCGGAGAAGCCGGCCAGATTGTCGTAGCGGTCGATCTGGAAGACGTCGTTGAGCAGGAAGTTCACGTCTTCGACGGGGGCTTTGTAGATCGGCATGGTGGTCTCCCGGCAGGCCTTGAAGTGATGATGCTGGTTTAGGATTGAGCGGCGGCAAGCTGTTCCGCCATCAGGCGATGCAGCATGTTGATCGCCTTGAGCGGCCGCACCATCACCTTGAAATGCGTGATGCGTCCGTCGCCGTCGAAACTGATGATGTCGACGCCGTTGATCTCGATGCCGTCGATGATGGTCTTGAATTCGAGCACGGCGCCGCTCTCACTCTTCCATTCGCCTACGTAGGTGAAGCCGGGACCGCCGAGCACCTTCTCGGCGCTGGCCAGATATTTGAAGGTGATGTCGCGTCCACGCTGCGGCGAGTGCACGACGGGGCTTTCGAAGATGGCGTCGGGATGGAGCAGGTCCCAGAGCGCTGCCCGGTCATGCGACTTCATGTAGCCGTACCAGGAATCGAGGCCGGTCATTCTCGGGTGCCTCCCTAAAGGCCAGGGGAACTAAAGGCTTCTACAAAAAGCGCGAAAACAACCCCATGCACAGTAGCGACAAGGTTGATTCTACTAGTGTTTTTGGGGCGGTGTTTGCCCTCGTTCTTGAGTCACCTCATATGCACATTGACGCATATGCGCCGATGCGCATAAAGTCAAGCCAATTGGTTAAGGTCGAGAACAGGAGGACCGGTCATGGCCTTGGGCGACGCAATCCTCGCATGCCTGACGGAACGTCCGATGACGGGCTACGAGCTCGCCAAGACATTCGATTCCTCGATCGGCTTCTTTTGGAAGGCCGACCACCAGCAGATCTACCGCGAGCTGTCCAAGCTGCGCGACCGCGGCTACATCCAGGGCCGCGAGGTCGTGCAGTCAGGCAAACCCAATAAGCTGATCTATACGCTCACTCCGGAGGGCCGAACAGCGCTGCGGCACTGGGCCGCGCGGCCGAGCACGCCCCCCTCCATCAAGGACGACCTCCTGGTGCGGCTGCATGCGCTGGACAGCATCGGCCTCGAGCCGATGCGCACCGACCTGATGGCCCGGCTCGAGCACCACCGCGACCGCCACGAGAACTACGAGCGCATCCTGAAGAAGCGCTTTCCGGAAGGGGCGGCGTCGGGCGTTCTCGACCTCGGTAACCTGCTGCTGCTTCAGCTCGGCGCCCGGCACGAGCAGATGGTGGCCGATTTCTGCGAAGAGGCACTCGAGGCCCTGTCGGCGATGAGCGCAAGCGGCACCGTGGTGCCGCTTGAGGAAGGCAAGCGCGAGGGCAAGGGCTGAGGGGGACGAGCCCGACCGTTATGCGTGCTGCTGCCACCCTCGCCGCCGTCATCGCCCGCGCACGCGGGCGATCCAGTACGCCGCGGCGCCTCGCTCCTAGCCGCGCTGCCTCGGAGTACTGGATGCCCCGCCTTCGCGGGGCATGACACCGTTATTTTGGCGAGCGGACGTGCGCCACAACGATCGCCTCCCATTCCCCCCGCCGCCCAACTTTAAGACACCGTCAACGGGTTCCTTAACCCGTTATTTACCGTAACAGACAAAAGTCGGTTTTCGAGGCAGACGACCCGCGCCAAATCCGATTGTCTTTGCAACCGGCACGCGAGGGAAGACTGGAGGCGCCGGGTGGGGCGCCGGAGTCGGAACCGGACAGAGTCATGAATTCGCGCGTATCGTGGAGTGTTGACGGCATCGATCCATCCGTCCGGGAGCGGGCCGAAGCTGCTGCGCGTCGCGCCGGCATGTCACTCAACGATTGGCTGAACTCCACGCTCGGCGAGACCGCCCCGCCGAACTTTCGCGGACTTTACGACCAGCGTCCGCAAGCCCAGCACGTTCCGAGCCAAGTCCCGAGTCACGTCCCGAGTCACGTGCCGAGCCAGGAAAGCCGCGAAGTCGCAGACATCCACCAGCGGCTCGACGCCATCACCCAGCAGATCGAACGAATTTCAAAGCCCGCGCCACGGCAAGATTCTTCGCGACAAGATACTCCGCGGCAAGACGTCTCGCGCGAGCAGGGCGTTGCGCGCCAGCTCAACGACGCGATCTCGCGGCTCGATGCAAGGCTGTCGCAAATTTCGAAGCCGCAGCAGGCTCCGGCACCGCGACAGGCCCCCGTCGAAACGCGCCAGCGCCAAGCCGATGCGGTCGAGCGCGCGGCAGCACAGGTCTATCGCAGCTCACCACCCCTGAGCCCCGCTTCGTTCGACGTCGCAGTCGCCGAGATCACGGCACGGCAGAGCGAGCTCGACGGCTTTACGCCCAGGCAGATGCCGCCGCGCGCCGCGCCGCCGATCGCGCCTGCCGCAGCTCCTTACGCGCCTCCGATGGCGCCGCCCGCGCCTGCCTACGCTCCGCCGCCACCGCAGCCGGGGCCGGATTTCTCTGCGCTCGAGCGCCATCTGCTCAAGATCACGAGTCAGATCGAATCGCTCCAGCGCCCTGACAATACCGAGCAGGCGATCAACACCTTCCGCAGCGAGCTTGCGGAGATCCGCAACGCCATCACCGAGGCGATGCCGCGCCGCGCGATCGAATCGATCGAGAACGAGATCCGCTCGCTGCATCGGCGCATCGACGAGACCCGCTCCAACGGCACCGACGGTCAGGTCCTGTCCGGCATCGAGCACGCGCTGTCCGAAATCAAGCAGGTGCTCCGCACGCTGACGCCGGCCGAGCAGCTCACCGGCTATGACGAGGCGATCCGCAATCTCGGCGCCAAGCTCGATCTGATCCTGCGCGCCAATGACGATCCCTCGACGGTCCGCCAGCTCGAGGGCGCGATCTCGGCGCTACGCGGCATCGTCTCCAACGTCGCCTCCAACGAAGCGCTGGCACGGCTCTCGGACGATGTGCAGCTGCTCTCGTCCAAGGTCGACCAGGTTACCCGTGCGTCCGGCCAAGGCGACAGTTTTGCGGTGCTGGAGCAGCGCATCGCGGCGCTCACCGCGGCTTTGGAGACGCGCGAGCGCCCCCAGCCATCCGAAAGCAGCGAGCATCTCGAAAGCGCGATCCGCGCCCTGTCCGACCGTTTCGATCGCATGCAGGTCGGCAACGACTCGGCTTCGACCTTTGCTCATCTTGAACAGCGGGTCTCGTATCTGCTGGAGCGGCTCGAGGCCGCCTCCGATCCGCGCAACGGCAATTTCAGCCGCGTCGAGGACGGGTTGCACGACATTCTGCGGCACCTGGAGCGGCAGCAGGCGACCTATTCCGCGCTGGCCGAGAGCCGCAACTCCACGCCGCCCGCCGAGTCCGGCATGGTCGATCTCGTCAAGCGCGAGCTCTCCGACATCCGCTTCAGCCAGGCCGAGACCAACCGGACCACCCAGGATTCGCTGGAGGCCGTCCACAACGCACTTGGCCACGTCGTCGATCGTCTCTCGATGATCGAGGGCGATCTTCGCAATGTGCGCACCGCGCCGCCCGCCCCCGCGCCGCAGCCGATGCCGATGCCGATGGCCGCTCCCATGGCTCCCGCGCCGATGGCGCACGAGCCGCGGCCGCAGCAACAGCAGCACCCGAAATACGATCCGAAGCCCGAGCTGCCCAATCCGGCCGCCGCGCAGGCGGCGCAAGCCGCCTTCGCCGCCGCGCCGCGCGAATTCCATGCCGCCGCGCCCGCAGCGCCGCCGCCGATGCCGATGCCGATGGCACCGCCGGTTCCGCCACGCGCGATCAGCGAAATCCTGGAGCCGCATACGGCGTCCACGCGCGCCGCGCTTGCGCCCGAACTGCCGCCGGATCATCCGCTCGAGCCGGGCACAAGGCCGGGTGCACGTATCGCCACGCCGTCCGAGCGCATTGCTGCGTCCGAAAGTGCAATCAGCGAGATCCCGGCAGCGCCCAAGGAGCCGGTGTCGTCGTCGAGCTTCATTGCTGCCGCTCGCCGCGCTGCCCAGGCCGCCGCCGCGCAGCCGCCTGAGAAGCCGGCCCGTGGTGCCAAGGCTGCAATCGCTCGCGCCAAGGACAAGGGCCAGGAAGGTGGCTCGACCATCACCTCGAAGATCCGCTCGCTGCTGGTTGGCGCGAGCGTGGTCGTGATCGTGCTCGGCACCTTCAAAATGGCGATGAACCTGCTCGATGGCAGCAGCGCGCCGCCGGCGCCGCAGGCGATGGAGAATACGTCGAGCGAGCCCGCGCCGCGAGCCCCGCCGCCGGTTGAGAACAAGCCCGCCGCGCCAGAGCAGGTCACGCCCTCGATGACCTCGCCGACGCCGATCGGAAAGCAGTCGCAGAACAATGCCGCGCCGGGGTCCGTGACGAGCCCGAGCGGCACCGCTTCGGTCGAAATCCCGCAAACCGCGGCGCCAACCCCGCCTGCGGCCTCCAGCGACGTCACCGGCGCGCTGTCGGGCACTAGCCGCGCGAAACTCGCGACGATCCAGGTGCCGCCGAGCGAAAAGCTGCCTGACGGCATCGGTGGCCCCGGCTTGCGCTCCGCCGCGATGAAGGGCGATGCGACCGCGGCCTACGAGATCGGTGTGCGCTTTGCCGAGGGCAAGGGCGTGGCCGCGAATTACGACGAAGCCGCCAAATGGTACGACCGCGCGGCGCAGGCCGGTGTGGTGCCCGCGACCTTCCGCCTCGGGACACTCTACGAGAAGGGTCTCGGCGTGAAGAAGGACGCCGATATCGCCCGCCGCTACTACACGCAAGCAGCCGAGCGCGGCAACGCCAAGGCGATGCACAATCTCGCGGTGCTCGACGCCGACGGCGGCGGACGCGGCGCTAACTACAAGAGCGCGGCACTGTGGTTCCGGAAGGCCGCCGATCGCGGCGTCGCCGACAGCCAGTTCAACCTCGGCATCCTCTATGCCCGCGGCATCGGCGTGGAGCAGAACCTCGCCGAGTCCTACAAATGGTTCACCCTCGCCGCCGCCCAAGGCGATGCGGACGCTGCAACCAAGCGCGACGACGTCGCCAAGCGGCTCGACCCGCAATCGCTCGCGGCGGCCAAGCTCGCGATCCAGACCTTCAGCGCCGAGCCGCAGCCCGACGACGCGGTCAACGTTGCGGCCCCGAACGGCGGCTGGGACAGCGCGCCGCAGGCCAACGCGAAGCCTGCGCCGAAGCCGGTTGCCGCCAAGCGCGCGGCGTCGGCGGTGCGCTGAGCGGTTTAGTACGCTTTCTCCTCTTGTCGTCGCCGGCTTGACCGGGCGACCCAGTATTCCAGAGACGCCGGTTGGATACGGAGAAGCTGCGGCGTACTGGATGCCCCGGTCAAGCCGGGGCATGACGGCGGAGAAGGTGGCGGAATGCTCGGCTCGCAGCGAAGCCGTGATCTGATCTCTCTTGCCCATTCACCACACCCGAAATTCCTGATCCCTCCCGCCACCGAATTCCGCTATTGAGGGACGCGGGAATCGTTCTGCCCTCCTGCGAGCATTCCGCGCAATCGATCCGTCTCGCCGGAATCGTGGTCCCTCGATGCAGCTCTATCTCCCGATCGCCGACCTTCCGGTCAACGTCTTCCTCGTGCTGGCGATGGGCGCGGCGGTCGGCTTCGTCTCAGGCATGTTCGGGATCGGCGGCGGCTTCCTGATGACGCCGCTGTTGATCTTCATCGGCATCACGCCGGCGGTCGCGGTCGCCTCGGTCGCGAGCCACATCGCCGCCTCGTCCTTTTCCGGCGCGCTCGCCTATTGGCGGCGACGCGCGATCGACCCGGCGCTGGCGAGCGTGCTATTGTGCGGCGGCGTGACCGGGACGGCGCTGGGCGTGTGGACCTTCACGCAGCTACGCGCGCTCGGTCAGCTCGATCTGATGATCGCACTGTCCTACGTCGTGCTGCTCACCACCGTCGGCAGCCTGATGTTCTCCGAAGGCCTGCGCGCCCTGATGCGAACCCGGCGCGGCGCGGTGCCGCCACGACGTACCCATAACTGGATCCATGGCCTGCCGCTGAAGATGCGGTTCAAGCGTTCGAAGATCTATCTCTCGGTGATTCCGGTCGTGATCGTCGGCATCCTGATCGGCTTCATCGGCGCCATCATGGGCATCGGCGGCGGCTTCATCCTGGTGCCGATCATGATCTATCTGCTGCGGGTGCCGACCTCGACGGTGATCGGCACCTCGATGGTCCTGACGCTGGTCACGATGCTGTTTGCGACCCTGCTGCATGCGGTGACCAATCATTTGGTCGACGCCGTGCTGGCGCTGATCCTGATGGTCGGCGGCGTCACCGGCGCCCAATTCGGCGCACGCGCCGGCCAGAAGATCCGCGGCGAACAGTTGCGACTGCTGCTCGGCCTCTTGATCCTCTCGGTCGGTGTTCGCTTCGCGATCGAGCTGGTGATCAGGCCCGAAGACCTCTTCACCATCCGCGAGCTGGGGGTGAACGGATGATGCGCACAGCTCTCGCGGTCCTGATCGTTGTGCTGCTCGGCTCCGTCGCACGCGCCGAGCGGCTGATCGTGTCGGTCTCCAATCATCGCGTCACGGTGACGCCGAACTATTCCGGCGAGGAGCTGGTGCTGTTCGGCTCGGTCGAGAAGGACGCCTCCACGCCCGTCGACCGCAAGAGCTACGATCTCGTCGTCACCGTGATGGGCCCGCGCGCCGACATGGTGACGCGGCGCAAGGAGCGCACTTTCGGGATCTGGATCAACACCGACTACCGCCAGTTCCTGGAGGTGCCGAGCTATCTCGCGCTGTTCGCCAATCGCTCCTTCGCGGCGATCACCTCGCCCGAGATCGCGCGGCGCCAGCAGATCGGGCTCAACAACGTGCTGCTGACCCAACGCGTCAGCGGCGACTATGCCGACGTGGTCCCGAACGACGCGTTCCGCTCCGCCTTCATCCGCCTGCGCACCCAGCGCGGTCTCTACCGCGAGGATCCGAGCGCGGTGACGTTCCTGACACCGACATTGTTCCGCACCGGCATTCCACTGCCGGCGGAGGTGCCGATCGGCACCTATGAGGTGGAGATCAAGCTGTTTGCCGACGGCGCGTTCATCGGCAAGACCGAGACCGCGTTCGAGATCGTCAAGGTCGGCTTCGAGCAGTTCGTCGCGACGACGGCGCGGCAGAACGGGCTGATCTACGGCCTCGTCACCGCCGCGATGGCGCTGATGACGGGCTGGATGGCCTCGATCGTGTTTCGGAAGGATTGAGGGGGCAACGCTCTCTCCTCTCGTCGTCGCCCGGCTTGACCGGGCGACCCAGTATTCCAGAGGCCTGCATTAGCGACTCGCTCTCACAATTAACGCCGCGGCGTACTGGATGCCCCGGTCAAGCCGGGGCATGACAGTTGAGGCTACGGCGCCTGCACCACCGTCGGCACGCCGGGCTCCAGCAATCGCAACCGGGTCCCGAAGCCGAGCACATCAAATGTCTTGCGCAGGTCCTCGCTGTTCTGGCGGAAATGTGCCCAACCTTCCGTATGCACCGGCACGATCATCGCATCGGGGAAGGCGCGTGCGGTCTCGATGGTGTCGTTGGTGTCCATGGTGAGATGGAACGGCCCGCGCGTTTGCGCGGCGCCGGCGAACGGCATCACCACGCCGCATTTGAAGCGGCGCGCGACCTCGGCGACGCCGTCGAACCAGGTGGTGTCGCCGCTGATATAGACCGAGGTTGTATCCTTACGGCTCGACGACACCACGAAGCCGATGACGTCGCCTGACAGCGGCTCGATGCCGGCCGGGCCGTGACGCGCGGGCGTGGCGGTGATCGTCAGCGAGTTGCCGTCACGATCTTTCAGATGCGCCGTGCCCCAGGGTGCAAGGCCCTCGACGTGGCCGCCCAGGCGCTTGGCGCCGGCCTCAGTCGTCAGCGCGCGCTTCGCTTTGAGCAGATAGTCGCGGCCGGAATTGTCGAGATTGTCCGAATGCTGGTCATGGCTGAGCAGGACCGCATCGATCGGGCCGATCGCATCGGCCTTCAGCGCGGGTCCAATCGTCTTCTCCAGCTTTACGTGCGGCAGTTGATAGGCGCCCGGCGCATCGAAGGTCGGGTCGGTGAGCAGGCGAAAGCCATCGATCTCGATCAGCGCAGTGGGACCGCCGATCAGGGTGATGGAAATGGGCATGATGGACTCCTGTTACGAGACGGATTTGGCGGGCCGCGTCACCAGATAGATGCCGAGTGCGACCGGGATGATGCCGAGTAGATCGCGCGCCTCGACATGCTCGCCGAGCACGAGGTACGCGAACAGCATGCCGAGCGGCGGCATCAGAAAATGATAGGCACTGGCAGCCGTCGCGCCACACACTTTCAGGAGATGAAACCAGAGCCAGTACGCCATGATCGAGCCGCCGAGCACGAGGAAGGCGAAGGCGCCGACCAGGCCCGGCGTGAAGTCGATGGCATGAAAATCGGCGAAGGTCAGCGCCACAGGCGTCAGCACGATGCCGGCGGCGAGATTCTGCACGCCATTGCCGATCCACAGCGAGCCTTTCGGGGCGAGCAACTTGAACAAAATGGTGCCGGCGACGAGGGAGGCGAGCGAGACCAGCGTGAACACGATACCGTGCAGCGAGTCGGTGCCGACCGACAGCCGGTGCCAGACGATCAAGGTCACGCCGATGATGCCGAGCAGGAGGCCGCTCGCCTTGCGCCACGTCATGCCTTCGCCGAGCAGCAGCGCGGCGAGGCCCGCCGTGAACACCGGATTGGCCGATACGATCAGGCCGCCGAGGCCGGCGGAGACCGATTGCAGACCGGTGTAGCCAAGCCCGAGATAGAGCGCGTTGTTGGCGACGCCGAGCATGGCGAAGATCGCGGCATCGCGCCACGACAGCGACCAGTCGTCACCGCGGACCAGCGTGGCACCGAGGATCAAGATGCCGGCGAGCGAGAAGCGCGCGGCGAGCAGGATCAGCGGCGGGCAATGGGTCACGCCGATCTTGCCGGCGACGAAGGCGTAGCTCCAGAGCAGGCAGAACAGGCCGATCGCAAGCGGAAGCGTGTTGAAGCGGCTGCGCGGAACGGCAAGCGAGGGGGCGAGCGACATGAGGGCATTCTCCTGAGCCCTCGATCTAGGGAGCCGGCTTGTCATTTGGAAATTAAATGATTAACTTCTAATCAGTGGATTTTCGAATGGAGAAGCCCATGCTCGATCTGGAGCTCCTGCGCAGCTTCGTCTCGGTGGTCGATGCCGGCGGCTTCACCCGCGCGGGCGAGCGCGTCCATCGCACCCAATCGACCGTCAGCCAGCAGATCAAGCGGCTGGAGGAGGATGTCGGCCAGGTGCTGCTGCATCGCGACGGCAAGGATGTTCGCCCGACCGAAGCCGGCGAGCGGCTGCTGTCCTATGCGCGGCGGCTGTTGTCGCTCGCGGAGGAGGCGCGCGACGTGCTGCGCCAGCCCGACGGCGAAGGCGCGATCCGGCTCGGCATCCCCGAGGACTTTGCGGCCTATCGGCTGGCGAAACTGCTCGGCGCGTTCTCGCGCTCGCATCCGGCCCTGCGGCTCGATGTGCGCGCCGACCAGAGCAAGCATCTCGCCCGCGACCTCGATCGCGGCGAGCTCGACCTCGCATTGTTCAAGCGCGCGGCCGGTGAGAAGGGCGCGATTGCGGTGTGGCCGGAGCAGGTGCACTGGGTCACCAGCAAGAGCCACCCGATCCAAGCCGATGTCGCTTCCGTGCCGTTGATCGGCTTTCCGCTCGGTTGCCTATACCGCGCCGGCGCCATCCACGCGCTGGAAAGTGCGGGCCGGCCTTGGCACATGTCCTATACCTCATCGAGCCTGGCCGGCATCCAGGCCGCGGTCGCCGCCGGCATGGGCTTGAGCATCCTGTCGGAGATGGCGATCCAGGCCGATCACCGCGTGCTGACCGCGAAGGACGGCTTTGCGCCGATCAACCGGACCGAGGTGGCATTGATGGCCGCGCCGGGCGCAAGTCCCGCGACGCTGCGGCTCGCCGATCGGCTGGCAGAGTTCTGCGACGACGTGCAGGCGAAGGCGGCATGATCTTGCCGGATGCGTAGGGTGGATTAGCCGAAGGCGTAATCCACCGCTTCTGCCTTAGCGGAAATTAAAGAGGTGGGTTACGCTTCGCTAACCCACCCTACGAAGCGTGAGCCCTAATAACACCGCGACGCGGCAATTGCATGGACGCGGCGGTCGCCGAGCAGGTGCGCTACAAAACCGTTCTTTGGAAATATTTTCGCAAACGCCGCGTCGCGGATGCTGAGGCCGCCGGCGTAGGCGCCGAAGGCGGGCATCACGGCGCGATCGCCGTCACAGGCGAAACAGCGGCGCTCCATCGAACGGCCGCGCGCGGAGACGCGGGCCTTGGGATGGAGATGGCCAGCGATCTCGCCGCTCGCGCCGGTCGGCTCATGGCGGAAGGTGATCGGGCCGATCGCGACTTCGTCGGCGACGGTGCCGCCGAGATCACGCGGCAGCGCCGGATCGTGATTGCCTGAGATCCAGATCCAGTCGCGGCCGGCCTGCAAGGCGGCGACCGCGTCGCGATCCTCCGCCGACAAACGTCCATGCGCGGTGCGATCGTGAAAACTGTCGCCGAGCGCGATGACAATCCGGGGATTATGGCGGGAGATGACAGCAGCGAGACGACCGAGCGTCGCGATGGTGTCGTAAGGCGGCAGCAGCACACCGCGCATGGCGAAGCTGGAACCTTTTTCCAGATGCAGATCGGAGACGACGAGCAGGCGCTGCTCTTCCCAGAACAGCGCGCCGGAAAGATCGGCCGCGAACGTCACGCTGCTGATGCTGACATTCGAAACGCGCATGTCCTCGATATCCTCTGAAACCAGCGCGCCTGCCGTCACGTCAAAACCTGCTGTTATCCCATCGCCTCTTTGACGAGCTCGTCGGCGGCCTCCGCCAACAGCTCGTCTCCCGCTTCGCCATAGACTGACTCGCGGCCGATTTCCAGCATCACGGGGACCGCGAGCGGCGAGACGCGGTCGAGTTCCCGATGCGTGATGCGGCCTTGGATGCGGGTGAGCATGTCGCTGAGACGGCGCAGATCGAGCAGGCCGGTGGCGGCATCGGCCCGCGCTGCACGCAACAGCACGTGATCGGCCTGGTGTTTTCGCAGGACGTCGTAGACCAGATCGGTCGAGAACAGCACCTGGCGGCGGCTCTTCTCCTCGCCGGTGTGCCGGCGCGCGATCAGGCCGGAGATGATCGCGCAATTGCGGAACGTGCGCTTCATCAGAGCGGATTCGGCAAGCCAGGCCTCGAGATCGTCGCCGAGCATGTCGGGATCGAACAGCGTGTCGAGGTCGATCCTGCCATCCCGGATCATGAAGGACAGGTCGCCGAGCGCCCAGACCGCGATCGCATATTCGTTGGCGACGAAGCCGAGCGGCCGGGCGCGGGCACGCTCCAGCCGGCGCGTCAACAGCATGCCGAGCGTCTGATGCGCGAGGCGACCTTCGAAGGGATAGCAGACGATGTAATGCTTGTTGGCCCGCGGAAAACTCTCGACCAGCAGCTCGCGCACGGCCGGCACGCGCGAGACGTCCTTTTGCAGCGACAGCCAGTCGCGCACCTGCTCCGGGAGGGCGACCCACGCGCGCCCGTCATCGAGCAGGCGGCGGACCCGTTCGGCAAGATAGGTCGAGAGCGGAAACTTGCCGCCCATATAGGACGGCACTTTCGGGTCCTTGTCGTTGGCGCGCGAGACGTAGACCTGGTCCTCGACCAGGGTCTCGTAGCGCACCACCTCGCCTGAGAACACGAAGGTGTCGCCGGGCGAGAGGCCCTCGATGAAGGCTTCCTCGATCTCGCCGAGCAGCCGGCCACCGCGCGCGATCACGCCTGTCGACCCCGCACCTCCGCCGCGCGATCGCACCAGCCGCACCTTCAGCATGTCGTCCTCGACGATGGTGCCGACATTCATCCGGTAGCTCTGCCGCACCTTGGGATTGGCGACGCGCCAACGCCCCTCCTTGTCCTGCTTGATGCGCGCGAAGCGCTCGTAGGTCTTCAGCGCGTAACCGCCGGAGGCGACGAAATCGACCACGTCGTCGAAATCCTGCCGCGTGAGATCGGCGTAGGGTGCGGCGGTGCGCACCTCGTCGTAGAGTTCGTCGGAGAAAAACGGCTCGCCGCAGGCACAGCCGAGCACGTGCTGGGCCAGCACGTCGAGTGCACCGATCCGCAGCGGCGGCGTGTCCTGCGCATTCTCCGCGATGGCGTCGATCGCGACGCGGCACTCCAGCACCTCGAAGCGGTTCGCCGGCACCAGCACCGCGCGCGAGGCTTCGTCGAGCCGGTGATTGGCGCGGCCGATGCGCTGCATCAGGCGCGAGGAACCCTTGGGCGCGCCGATATTGACGACGAGATCGACATCGCCCCAGTCGACGCCGAGATCGAGCGAGGAGGTGCAGACCACGCCGCGCAGTTTGCCCGCCGACATCGCGTCCTCGACCTTGCGGCGCTGGGCGACGTCGAGCGAACCGTGATGCAGCGCGATGGCAAGGTTGTCGTCGTTCATGCTCCAGAGATTCTGGAACAGCATCTCGGCCTGGCTGCGGGTGTTGACGAACACCAGCGTGGTCTTGTTCGCCTTGATCAGCTCGTAGATCTCGGGAAGCGCATGGCGCGCACTGTGGCCGGCCCAGGGCAGGCGCTCGCGCGTGTCCATCATCTCGACCAGCGGCGGCGCGGCACCGCCGGCAATGACGATGTCGGCCGCCGCTTCCTTGCCGCCGGGCTGCGGCACCAGGAAGCGCGCCAGCGATTCAGGCTCGGCCACGGTCGCCGACAGGCCGATGGCGCGCAGCTGCGGCGCCAATCGCCACAGCCGCGCGAGCCCAAGGGAGAGAAGATCGCCGCGCTTGGACGTCACCAGCGCATGCAGCTCGTCGAGCACGATGCGCTTCAGCGACGAGAACAGGAACGGCGCGTCGTCGGAGGACAGCAGCAGCGCGAGTTGTTCGGGCGTCGTCAGCAAAATGTCCGGCGGATAACGCCGCTGCCGCTGCCGCCGCGATGTTGGTGTATCGCCGGTGCGGGTCTCGATCTTGATCGGCAGCGCCATCTCGACGACGGGACGCTCGAGGTTGCGCGCGATATCGACCGCGAGCGCCTTGAGCGGCGAGATGTAGAGGGTGTGCAGGCCACCGGTGCGTTGCAGGCTGCGGCCGGTGGAGATCACGGATTTCGCCGAAGCTTTGGGCGCAGAACTCAGCTCCACCAGCGTCGGCAGAAATCCCGCCAGCGTCTTGCCGGCGCCGGTGGGCGCGATCAGCAATGCGGAACGGTCCTCGCGCGCTTTCTCCAGCAGCGCCAATTGATGCGCGCGCGGCGACCAGCCGCGGGCCGCGAACCACGCCTGGAAGTGGTCGGGCAGCAGCGCGGCAGGCTCGGCCGGGATTTTGCGGATGCGGGGCGGCACGGCATCACAGGTAAGCCGTGGGGGTGGGTTCGTCGAGGGGGTTACGCGAACGATGAGCGAGATACCGCCGTTCCCTCTCCCCTTGTGGGAGAGGGTGGATCGCCGCGAAGCGGCGAGACGGGTGAGGGGTATCTCTCCGCGAAAGAGCATCGTTCGAGTACGCGGAGAAGGACCCCTCATCCGGCGCTTCGCGCCACCTTCTCCCACAAGGGGAGAAGGACGAAAGCGCGCCTACTCCGACATCGGCTTGTCGGAGATGTCCCAGTCCTTGCCGGTGAAGGTGGAGATGAAGAGCGTCTTCATCGGCGTGTAGTCGTCCGGCGTGTAGTCGTATGTGACGCCGTCCAGGAAATAGGGCGAGTGGAAGCCTTTGAGGTTGGAGGCCTGCTTCAGCACGTTGGCGCGGGTGAGCTCGTCGCCGCAGCGGCGCAGGATCTCGCCCATGGTGACGGCCTGGCCGTAGCCGGCGAAGGCGATGGTGTTGTCCTGATCGATCGCCGGCGTGTACTTCTTGCGCAGCTCCTCGAACGCCATCACGTCGGGGTCCTTCTCCCATTTGGGCAGGCCGACCTCCTTGTTGTAACGGATGGCGACGATGCCGGCGGCGTTCTCGAGGCCCGCGGCATTGAGGATAGAGCGGCCGGTCGAGCCGGCCGACAACAGCTGCAGCGGCTTCCAGCCGAGCTCGGCCACTTTCCGGATCGACTGCGACGACGCCTTGCCGGTGGAGATGTTGTAGAAGACGTCCGCACCCGACTTCGAGAGGTTGATGAGCTGGGAATCGACCGTCGGATCGGTCAGATCGTAGGTCTGCTCCATGATCACCTTTGCGGTGCCGCCGGCGTCTTCCAGAACCTTCTTGAAGGGGCCGAGGAAGTCGCGGCCGAAATCGTCGTTCTGGTAGAGGATGCCGACCTTCGCGTTCGGCTTCACGCTGACGACGTGCCGCGCCAGGATGCGCGCCTCGGTCGGATAGAGCGGCAGGCCCGCCATCGTCCATTTGAACTCTTTCGGGTTATTCCACTTCGACGCGCCGGTGTTGAGCAGCAGCTGCGGCACGCCCTTGGAGTTCAGGTATTTGTGCACGGCGGTCTGCGGCGCGGTGCCGAGCGAGCCATAGAGCGCGAGCACTTCCTCCTGCTCGACCAGGCGCCGCGTCGCCTCGACGCATTTCGGCGCGCTGTAGGCATCGTCCATGGTGAGGAATTTGACCTTGCGTCCGTTGATGCCGCCCTTTTCGTTCAGCATCTGGAAATAGGCTTCGCCGACGCGCCCGAGCACGCCGTAGAGCGAGCCGGGGCCGGAATGCGGCACGGTCTGCCCGATCTTGATCTCGGTGTCGCTGGCGCCGGCATCGTATTTCTTCTCCGCGGCCCAGACGGAGGGCGCGGGCAAGGTGGATGCCGCGATGGTCGCGAGCGCGGCGGCGCTGAAATCGCGCCGCGATGGATTCCTGGTCATTGTTTGTTTCTCCCTAGCCAGGACATTGTGCTGGCATCGCGGCACGTGTCGCAAGTGGGAAGTCGCCGCTTTGCGACGCAATGACGCTTAATGCGCCGCGTATAGCGCCTAAACTCAAGTTTTCTCGGCGACAACGACGAGGCCGCGCACCGGCTCGTTGTTCTCGATGCGTGGCGAGGCCTGCTCCAACGTGAGGAGCTTGAGGCCGGCCTGTGCCATCGCATCGCGCACATATTCCGCCGAATGGGCATAGCGCAGGCCTTCGCCGAGAACGATGCCGCTGCCGTCATGGGTCTCCAGCGTGAACGCAAGCACGCCACCGGGCGCGAGCACGCGCGCGGCTTCGCCGAGCACCGGGGCGAGATCGGGGAGATAGACGAACGCATCGGCAGCGACGACGAGGTTCGCGCTCGCCTCGCTCCTGCTGCGCAGGCCTTCGATCATGTCGGCGACTTCGAGCTCGGCATAGAGGCCGGTTGCGCGCGCCTCCTTGACCATGCCGGGCGACAGATCGATGCCGATGAACTGGTCGACCTGTTTTGCGAAGGCGGCCGCCGCCAGCCCCGTACCGCAGCCGAGATCGATGGCGCGCTTAAACAGGGCGGGCTTCTTCGCGGCGACGCGGGCAGCCACGACCGCCTTGAAGATCAGCGACGGCGCGCGATAGCCGAGATCGTTGATCAGCACGTGCTCGAAGCGCGGCGCGTATTGATCGAACAAGGCCTGCACATAGGCCTTCGGCATCTCGGACAATTGCGCGTCGCCGAGGCGTATCAGATGCAAATGGGCGCCATGCTGATCGCTCGGGTCGGCCTCGCGCGATTTGCGAAAGGCCGCAATGGCCTTGTCGCGCTCGCCGAGTTGCGCGCGGATTTCGCCGAGCGTGAACCAGGCCGAGGTGAAATTCGGCGCAAGCTCGATCGTCTGCTCCAGCAGGTCGGCGGCGGCCGCGAGATCGCCCTTGAGCTGGAGGTCGCGCGCGAACTCGAAGCGGCGGTCGGCCATGAGATCGCCGGAGGTCAGGAACAGGCGCAGGGGCATTGGGGAACCAGGGAACGAAGCGGTGATGACTCGAAGATGCGGGGTCGCAACCTATATAACAGGCATGCGTCCGCAAGACATCCTGCTGCCAGTTGCCGCCGGCCTATGCTGCAAGCCGGGCGGCTTCCATATCGACCCTGTCCGCCCGGTCGAGCGGGCCGTGATCACCCACGGCCATTCCGACCATGCCCGCGCCGGCCACGGCACGGTGCTGGCGACGCAGGAAACGCTGGACATGATGCGGCTGCGCTATGGCGAGAATTTTGCCGGCTCGACGCAGGCGATCCGCTATGGCGAGGAGATCCGGCTCGGCGACGTCAGCGTGAAGTTTCATCCGGCCGGTCATGTGCTCGGTTCGGCGCAGGTCGCGGTGAGCTGCAAGGACACCTGCATCGTCGCCTCCGGCGACTACAAGGACGCGCCCGACCCGACCTGCACGCCGTTCGAGCTCGTGCCCTGCGACGTCTTCATCACCGAGGCGACGTTCGGCCTGCCGGTGTTTCGCCATGGCGATGCGGCCGACGAGGTCAAGAAGCTGCTGGCGTCGGTGGCGCTGTTTCCGGAGCGCGCGCATCTCGTCGGGGCCTATTCGCTCGGCAAGGCGCAGCGCGTGATCGCGCTGCTGCGCCAAGCCGGTTACGACGCGCCGATCTATCTGCATGGCGCGATGGAGAAGATCACGCATTACTATCAGAGCCGCGGAATCGAGCTCGGCGAACTCAGGCCGGTGAAGGGCGTCAAGAAGGCGGCACTTGCCGGCACCATCACGCTGGCGCCGCCCTCTGCGACGTCCGATCTCTGGACCCGGCGGTTTCCCGATCCCGTCACGGCCTTCGCCTCCGGCTGGATGCGGGTGCGCGCCCGCGCGCGCCAACGCGGCATCGAGCTGCCGCTGGTGATCTCGGATCACGCCGATTGGGACGGCCTCACCGCCACGATCGCAGCGACCGGCGCCGGCGAGATTTGGGTCACCCACGGCCAGGAAGACGCGCTGGTGCACTGGTGCCAAAGCAAGGGTTTGCGGGCCCGGCCGCTCGATCTGGTCGGCTATGGCGACGAGGAGGAGACCGAGACGCCGCTCGCTGATGAGGCCGAGGCATGAACCGCTTCGCCGAACTTCTCGACCGCCTCGCCTACGAGCCCGGCCGCAACAACAAGCTGCGGCTGATCACCAGCTATTTTCGCGAGGTCGCCGATCCCGACCGCGGCTACGCGCTGGCCGCGCTTACCGGCGCGCTCAGCTTCAAGCACGCCAAGCCCGCGCTGATCCGCGACCTCATCGCCTCGCGCACCGATCCGGTGCTGTTCGGGCTGTCGTACGACTATGTTGGCGATCTCTCGGAGACGGTGGCGCTGATGTGGCCGAAGCGGAGCGCAAGCAACGACGAGTCTTTTCCGAGCCACCCCTCTCCCCCGCCCTCCCCCACAAGGGGGGAGGGAGCCCAGTTGCGCGCGCCGCTGTCAGTGAGCGCGACAACTGACAGCCATTTCCAAAGTGATGGACGCACGGCTCTCTCCGTTCCCTCCCCCCTTGTGGGGGAGGGTCAGGGAGGGGGGTACCGCGGGCGAGATGCCAGCGATGCTCTCCATCCGAGCAACCACAACAACCCACCGCCCCCGATACTCACCGAGGTCGTCACCACGCTACGCACGCTTGGCAAGACCGAGCTACCAAAACAGCTCGAGCGCTGGCTCGACGAGTTGGACGAGACCGGCCGCTGGGCGCTGTTGAAGCTCGTCACCGGCGCGTTGCGCATCGGCATCTCCGCGCGCCTGGCCAAGACCGCCGCCGCGGCACTCGGCGACAAAGATCCGCATGAGGTGGAGCTGATCT
>NZ_JBVVPB010000039.1:0-51243 GCF_055807435.1 Bradyrhizobium sp. Ken51
GCAGCTTGCGCCCTTCCAGTCGCAAAGAAGGTGTCGCGGAACGCAGCGGAGAGGCAGCAGCCTAAGCAATTCAGCAAACAGCAGCTTTACGAGATACTGGCTGAAGCGGTCAAAAATACCGGCTAAGAGGTCACCGCGAGCGCCGTTGCGCTGCGCTCAGTATTCGGCTCGGCTCGGCAGTTCGGGGGTCGTGCACCTTCCCAAGTTCGTCTGCTTCGGGTCACAAGCGGTCCTGCACCGGCTGCGCGCGGCAGGTCGGCTCGGGCCAAGATGCGACGTCCCCGATTGATGAGCTTCCAGTATGAACGGCACAAAAAGCCCGGATCGTGCCGGAGCTTTGGAATGCACAATGATCAGTACTTCGCGATAGCGGAACCGCCGACTCGTGGCTCAGAGGCCCGGTTGCGGGTCTACACGGTTCCCCAATTAACAAATGACCAGAACGTTCCTCACGCAGATCGGACACGTGTGTCTGGCGCGCTACAGCAAATCCGGTGAGGTGGGGTAGCGTTTGGCACACGTTCTTAAACCTGAGAGACTCGAAATGAAAAAGTTCCTTCTCGCTACTGTCGCTTTCGCCGCCTTAGCGGGTACAGCATCGGCAGCTGATATGGCCGCGCGTCCTTACACCAAAGCCCCACCGATGGAGGCCTCGCCGATTTACAACTGGACCGGCTTTTACATCGGCGGTCACGTCGGCGGCGCATTCGGCGGCAGCAACAACATTCTGGCCCCCGGCTTCACCGGCACCAACAGCAACGATGGTGTGTTCATGGGCGGCGTGCAGGTCGGTTACGACCATCAGTTCTCACCGAACTGGGTGCTGGGCATCGAGGCGAACTACAGCTTCCTCGACACCAATGACAATGCCTTCGTCAACCGTGGGCTCGGTTCGGTCACCGGTCGCCTCGGCTACACCTGGGGTCCGGCGCTGCTGTACGTCAAAGGCGGCTATGCCTGGGCCGACTCCCGCCTTACGAACGGCTTCGGCGGCGGCACATTCACCAACAGCGGCGGTGGTCGCGACGGCTACACCGTGGGCGGTGGTCTCGAATACATGTTCGCCCAGAACTGGTCAGGCAAGGTCGAATATCAGTACTACGACTTTGGCACGCGGAACGCTCTCTTCACCAGCGCCGGTGGTGTTGTTACCGCCGTCGGCTTCCGCAATGACGAGCACACCATCAAGGCCGGCCTGAACTACCGGTTCAATTGGGGTGCCGCCTCGGCTTCTCGTTACTGACGGCTTACGTAATATACTCAAAGGGCCAGCCATACGGGCTGGCCCTTTCTCCTAAGCCGGAATGGCTGGCGCGAGTTGGCGCCTTGCGGTTTTGCCAAGCTCTCCAGCAACTACTCGAGGTCAGCTACCGGGCAACAGCGGTCCGCGACCGGCTGCGCGCGGCAAGCTGTGGACCAGAAGCGGACATATGAATTGAAAGAGAAGCCGGGCCCCAACGGGTACGCGGATGCACTTGCTTGCGCTGACGGCGCGGCAGTCCTGGCATTCACTTGGCTGCGAGCCAACTCCGCAGCGGAGCAGTTCGTCCGCTCCTTTGCCGCCCGAGCCAGAGAGCAGATGGCATCACTTGCCGTCCAATGCGCCTTCGAGCCCATCGAACACACTTGCATGTCTGATGCATGGTGGAGCAACCTGAAGCGCCCGATGCGAGCCGCACTTCCCGAGCGGGTCAGGCGCGCAAATTCCCTGGCTTACCGCCGCTCGCCCCGTTGCTTATCCTATCGCATACATTATGCAGACTGGCGTGTTGCGGACATCCGTGGTCACAGCATTCCCTGAGAGCGACCAAGGCCCTCCCCCTCACCTCTCCACCGGCACCCCCGCCCCGCGATGATACCGGCTGGAAAAGAACACCAGCGGCGTGGTGTCGCGATGGTCGCAGGTCGAGACTTCGGCGATGATCAGCGTGTGGTCGCCGACATCGACGTGCCGGGTCACCTCGCAGCCGAACCAGGCGATGCATCCCCGAAGGCGTGGCAGGCCGTCCACGATGTCGTAATCCGGACTGGCGCCGGTGTGCGGCTGGCTCGCGAAATGCCGCGACAGGTCGCGGCCATGGTCGGGCAGGACGTTGACGCAATAGCGTCCGGTCGCGGAGATCGCCCGGTGCATCCGGCCGAGCATGATGGAGACCAGCACGGTCGGCGGCGACAGGCTGACAGTGACAAAGCTGTTTGCAGTCATGCCGCAGACACGGCCGTGCTCGTCCAGCGCAGTCAGTACTGCGACGCCGGTCGCAAAGCGCGACGCGGCTTCGCGGAACGACGCCGGATTGGCGCGTTGCATCTCAGTCTCCGCTCGCGAGGTGGAGGAGCGTTGCACTATCGATCGTCACGCACTGGCTCTGACGGGCTCAGGCGGCGCCGACATGCGTTCGATCCAGGCCTGGATGCGCTGCGGTGTCGAGATGCGGTCCCATTGACGGTCCGGGAAGTTGAAATTCTCGGTGAACTCGTTTGCCAGCGCGGGATTCTGGCTCATCGCGCCGATCAGCATACCGAGCGCGTCCGTCGGCGGCTGCAGCATCACGTTGGTCCAGCGCGACGCCGCCAGCACGCGATCCTGCCGCCTCAGATCGATCTTCTCGCAAAGACGCGCGTCGAGCGCGTCGGAATGGACGATCTCCTCGCCGAGCACGAAGGCGGCATAGGAGGCGATATTGGCGCCCTGGCCCATCATGGGATCGACAATGGCATGGACGTCGCCGAGCGCGATCGCGCATTTGCCGTCGTCGAACTCGACCACCGTGTGGCGCACCGTCGGCACCACACCGCCTTGCAGCAGATCCTGCGGCTGCGCCAGATCGAAGCGCGCCGTGTCGATCCGATCGTAGGTCGTCGGGTGATGCTTCTCCAGCTTGCCCAGCAGCACCTTCAAAAAGTGCTTCGGGTTGTCGTCGTAGCTGAGCGTCGCCAGCTCTTCCATGTCGCCGCCCGGCACGTTTTCCATCAGCAGCGCGTTGGCAACACCGCCGAAGGTGACGGTCGGGATCACGATCATCTCGCCGTGCCCGGGTGACACCGAGAGCGTGACATTCATGGGATCGGGCTGCCGCACGCCGGTGTAGAGCCCGACGCACAGTCGCCGTTGCGGCTGCGAATAGGGCGTGTGCTCCGGACGGTAGGTGAAGAGCTGGCCCAGCGGCCCCTTGCCGGTCGAGACGACCAGCAGGTCGAAGCGGGCGACCAGCGGACGGATGTCGCGCTCTTCGATGCGGCGGTATTCGATCCTGCCGCCGCGGCTGACGAAGTCCTTCATCAACGCGGGAAGATAGATCCGATAGTCGACGGCGCGGCTCGGCTTCGAGAAGTCACCGCGAAAGCTCAGCGGCTGCGGAAAATTGAAGACGTGATCGTGGTAGTAATAATGATCCTTCGGATCGGTCCAGTGATTGACGCCGAGATAGTCCTCGCGCGCGATCGTCACGTGGTGATGCGCGACGGTGTTGAGCAACCGGATATTGCGATAATCATCAGGCGGCCGGTCGGTGATGACAGTGGCGTCCACGCCATGCTTCTGCAGGTAGAGCGCGAGATGCAGCCCGGCGATTCCGGCGCCGATGATGCCGATGTTGCGTGCCACCGTCGTGTCCTCCCCTGTGATTGTTCGTTTCGAGGAAGCCTAGCCGCCCGCTGTGTTGCACACTACGGAATAAATGGGATATAATTTATTCCGGATCGGAATGAATGATGAACCGGATCGATTGCCTACGCGCGTTCGTTCGCACCCTCGAGGGCGGCAGCTTCTCGGCTGCGGCCAAGGAGCTCGGCATCGGTCAGCCCGCCATCAGCAAGCGCATCGCGATGCTGGAAGGCGAATTCGGCACGCAGCTGTTTTTGCGCACGACGCGCACGCTGAAACCGACGGCTGACGCGCACCGGATCTACGATCTCGCGCGGCAGATTCTCGACAGCTTCGACATGGCGCGATCGAGTGTCGAACAGGCAGCGCCCCGCCCCGCCGGCACGCTCCGGATTGGCGTGCCATCTTCGTTCGGGCGACGCTACATGATGCCGGTCATCGCCGAGTATGTCCGGAATTATCCGGAGGTTCGGGTCGACATCCGCTTCAGCGAGCGCTTCGTCAATCTGGTGGAAGAAGGCATTGAGCTCGCGTTGAGGATTGGAAATCTGGAGGCGAGCACGCTGGTGGCCCGCCGGCTCGGCACCGTGCAGCGCTATCTGGTCGCGACACCCACCTATCTGCATGGCCGTCCGATGCCGCGGACGCCGGATGATCTCGGCTCACACCAGTGCATCGTCTATTCGCGCATGACGCCGGCGCAGCAATGGGTCTTCGAATCCGAGCATGGCCGTCACGTCGCATCCATCAACGGCCCCATCCACGTCGACGATGCCGACGCGATGCAGGAGGCAACGATGCATCATCTCGGCATCGCCATCCTGCCCGAGTGGAACGCGGCGGACGGCCTCCGCAGCGGCGAGCTCGAGCATCTGCTTCCGGACTACGCCATCGCCGCACTGCCCCTGCATGCGGTCTATCCGGAGACGCAGTGGATGTCGCTGCGCGCGCGAAGCTTCCTGAACCTCCTGGTCGAACGCGCCGAGCACTTCGCGCCGGCCTCGTCGCATACCCGTACCGCCAGCGCCGGCGGTTGACGCCATCCCGGCCATCATTAGATGACGCCCATGAAAAAGATCGGATTTCTCTCCTTCGGGCACTGGACGCCCTCGCCGCAATCGCAGACCCGCTCGGCCGCGGACACGCTGCTGCAATCGATCGAGCTTGCGGTTGCGGCGGAAGAACTCGGCGCCGACGGCGCCTATTTCCGTGTGCACCATTTCGCGCGGCAGCTCGCCTCGCCCTTTCCGCTGCTTGCCGCCGTCGGCGCCAGGACCAGCAAGATCGAGATCGGCACGGCCGTGATCGACATGCGCTACGAGAACCCGCTCTACATGGCGGAGGACGCAGGCTCTGCCGATCTCATTGCCGGTGGGCGCCTTCAGCTCGGCATCAGCCGCGGCTCGCCCGAGCAGGTGATCGATGGCTGGCGCTATTTCGGCTACCAGCCCGCCGATGGCGAGAGCGACGCCGACATGGGCCGGCGTCATGCCGAGGTTTTTCTCGACATCTTGCGCGGCGAAGGTTTTGCAAAACCCAACCCGCAGCCGATGTTCCCAAATCCGCCGGGGCTGTTGCGGCTCGAGCCCCATGCGGAAGGCCTGCGCGAACGAATCTGGTGGGGTGCCGGCTCGAACGCGACGGCGGTCTGGGCCGCCAAGCACGGCATGAATCTGCAGAGCTCGACGCTGAAGAACGACGAGACCGGCGAAGCCTTCCATGTGCAGCAGGCCGCGCAGATCCGTAGCTATCGCGCAGCCTGGAAAGAGGCCGGCCACCCCCGCGAGCCCCGCGTGTCCGTCAGCCGCAGCATCTTCGCGCTGATCGACGATCGCGACCGCGCCTATTTCGGCTCCGAGCGCGGCGGCGAAGACCAGATCGGCTTCATCGACCCGCGCACCCGCGCGATCTTCGGCCGCTCCTATGCGGCAGAGCCGGATGTGCTGATCGAGCAGCTCCGGCAGGACGAGGCGATCGCGGAGGCGGATACGTTGCTGCTCACGATCCCGAACCAGCTGGGCGTCGACTATTGCGCGCACGCCATCGAGGCGATCCTCACGCACGTGGCGCCGGCGCTCGGGTGGCGATGACGGGAAGGGCAAAGCCAGGTCCGTGTGACCCCGACGGGAGCCGCAGTCGCACGACCTGAAGTCGCGGTTGACTTCAGTCACTACCCTGACAATGATGCTGCCGGGGATTTGGAATTCATCAGGGGCGAAAATGCGGGGTGGTTATCTGGGGGCTCTGGTCGTGGCCGCGTGTCTTGCGGGCTGCGCATCGGGGCCGATGGGCAGTGCGGCTCTCACTGACAACGTCAAGTCAAATACTGCACGGCTTGTGGTCTATCGGACGTCGGCGCTGGGATTTGCGGTTCAGCCCAACTATGTGGTCGACGGGCGCGTGATTGGCGGCAGCCAGGCCGCAGGATTCGTGGCGTGCGAGCTGCCTCCGGGCCGCCACGAGGTCGCCGTCAACAATCTGCCGCTGAGCACCAACCTGTTCGGACAGGGCAGCGAGAAGGTGAGCCTCGATCTGCGCGCCGGCAGCACGACCTATCTCTCCGCCCAGCCGCAGATGGGGATCGTGACACCAGGCGCGATCACGCTGATCCAGGTCACGGAGGACCAGGGTCGCGCGGACGTCGCCAGCCTGCATCAGAGCAACGGGTCGTGCGGCAAGGCGTGATTCGAATCGTTCCGCTCTCGAAGCGCTGATGAGACGCCTTGCCCTGACGATCATCCTGCGTCTTGGCCGCTACGCCGTTCTTCCGGTCGTGGCACTGGCCTGCGTGATGCTGGCTGTCTGGCTGATGGCAATGGATCGTTACACGGTCGCGACGCTGGCGACCGCACCAATCGTGTTCTCCATATTCACGGCCGCGGTGGCGGTCGCCATTGGCCTGCTGCTCCTGCCCACGCCAAAGCATCGGAGTTTCGAGGCGAGCGAGGAGACCGCCCCAGGCCTCTGGGCGGCGTGGAAGGAGCTCGACCATGGCTTCGTCCGATCCAACCGCAGCTTGCGGATCGACACCAATTTCAACGCATCGATCAGCGAGGTCAGCCGATACGCCGGGCTGTTCGGGCGGCAGATCACGATGATCGTCGGCCTGCCACTGCTGATCATCCTGGATGAGCGTGCAGTTCGCGCGGTCATCGCCCATGAAGTGGCCCATGCCCGGCTTCGCCATACTTCGGGAAGCATCAACCTTTCGGATTTCATCGCGGCCTCCGAGAACGTGCTGTTCTACGCCGATCCGGACCACACCATCACGGGACGCATTGCCCGAGCCCTGCTCCGCTCCATGCTCGAATGGCTCGACAGGGAATATCGCACCCTGTCGCGAGAGAACGAGCTTTACGCCGATCTCGGGGCCGCCGAACAAGTTGGCCGCGCCGAGATGGCGCGGGCGCTGGTCCTGATGGAGGCGTGCGGAACGCGTCTCACCGATCTCATCTACGCCCCTTTGGAGAAAGAGGTGCTGGGCGCCATCCATGCACCCCGCCCGCCCTTCGAGCGCGTCTCGAACCAGCTCGGGGACATCAGGGCGCCTGAGCCGATGACCGCGGCTGCCGTCGCCGGCCTGACGCGCGAGCACGATCCGGACGCGACGCACCCGCCCTTTGCCAAGCGGCTTGCCAATCTCGGATACACCGGCGTTCCCGATATTGGCGACATCGAGACATCCGCTATCGAGCAGCTTCTCTCGCAGGGCGCGGCAAAGGACATCGCGGCCCGCTTCGACGACGAATGGCGGAAAAAGGCGCGGGCTTGGGTGACCGTCGGCTGGTGAGCTACGGGCTACGTCGCGGGCTGGTAGTGTGCCAGCTGCTCCGGGTCGGCATCCGGAGCCGAGACCGTCTGCGCCCTGATGTGGCTGCCGATGACCAGCCCGGTGAGCGAGAGCATGAGCCCAAGCGCCAGCGGCGCGAACAAGGCCTCTTCCTGAAACAATCCATTCAGCAGCACGACCATGACGCCGAAGCCTGCGAGCCCCTGCGTCAAATATCCGGAGAACGCATAAAGACGCCAGGCCTTCAGCGCCACCGCGAAATGAAACGCCAGCGGAACGAGGGCCGCGATGCCCATCTGGTACAGCAGGACGCCGATCGCACTCTCGACGGCGCCGTTGGTCGTTCCGGCGGCCTGCGCGGCGCTCCAGTCGATCGAGAAATAGTCGTCCGACAGATTTCCGCCAACTCCCAGGCCGCGGCCAAACGGCTTTTCGAGAAATCCGTTCAAGCCGCCCATGAGGCCAAGAACGTGATAGTCGCCGATCTGCAAGCCAACGCGGATCGCGGCAATTGCAAACACGATCAACGCCACGAAGCCGAGCCATAGCGTCACCACGGCGCCGAGCAGACGGGTCGATATCCAGGCCGCAGCCACGAAAGCCACCACGATGAGCGCTCCCTTGACGCTGCAAACGATCAGCAGCGGCAACGCCACAAGGGCCAGAACCGGCCGTCCTACCGAAAAAAGGAAAAGCCCGAAAAAAGCGATCCCGTACGCGAAGCTGATCGGGTGCATATTCGGTCCATGGATGCGGAGGATCTTCGACAGGCCGAACCCTTCGAGCAGGGGCGTATTGAGAAAGTCGAAGCTGAAGCGATCCTTCAGATCGACCGGTACGTTGCCGGTAGCGCGCATCTCGGCTTCCCAAACGCCGGAACGGGCCGCCTTGAGCTCGTCGAAACCCCAGAACGTGTAGCCGTTGGTTATGGCCAGCCAGAAATCCCGAAACGCAAACTCGACGTATCCGCACAGGATCAGAATGGCTCCAAGCGTCACCAGGAATGGCGTGGCGCGAACCTCATAGGTCGCGGCCGTCAGCAGCGAGAGCTGGAACAGGAACAGCGGCAGCACGATGTTGCGCAGATAGACCGTTGCCGCCTGGCCATCCTGCACGAAGCCGATCGCAAAATACAACGACACCACGGCGAGGGTCACGACACCCCAGCGCATGATTTGATTGACGTCCGTCGACCTGTTCCTTTGGCCGGCGACGTACAGCCCAAACGTCGTCAGCCACATCACGGAGCAGACGAGAAAATTGTAGCCTTTGATGAAGTCCAGGTCGGACGGCGCCGAAATCAGCGGCGACAGGATCGAGACGAAAAGGTTCTGGAAAAACAGGACGAAGATAGCGATGGCCGGCGCGTAGGTTGGAACCGCAACCACGATGGCGATGGCGACGAGAACTTCGACGGTCAGAGACAGGACCGGGCTCGCCACGTGCAGGACCGGCACAAAGCCGATGGTTGCGATGGCGATGCAGAGCGTCGGGATCAGCTCGCGCCAAGGCGAACGTGAAGGCGAACGCGTTGGCTCGGGACAGCCCGCCTGCACGGCTTGAAGATGCGGTGAGGTCCCGCCACTCATGACTCGTCCTTTGGCGCAGCGCGGCGGCCACGATAGCGGCAGGAAGCGTAAGGATTCGTTAACGATGGCGGACCGGGTTCAGCGCCGGCCGGGCCTGGTCGCGCCGAGCAGCGCGCGCATGACGTCGGGATCGGGCTTGCCTGTGCCGTTTTCGAGCAGGCCGAATCCCTGCGCCAGCTCCCAATGCGTCCAGCCCCAGCAATGCGCCCGCGCATATGCGGTCACGGCCGCGAGCCAGCGCGCGCGGCTGTCCCGGGGTGCCGCGGCTTTCAACACGCCAAATTCGTTGATGATGATCGGGCGCGAAAATTGCTGCTGCCACGCGATCGCGGGCTCGAGCCAGCGGCTGACATCCGGCTTGTCCCTGGCGACGGCAATCGCCGTGTCGAGCATGCCGAGCGCCTTCGTCGCGCCTCTGTCCTGCAAGTCCCGGCGGAGCGCCCGAACCCCGGGATCGCCGGCGCTGATCGGATAAGGCAGATCCGTGATGTCGTGCAGCGGATCCTGCACGTCCCAATGGCCCTGGTGTGTGAACACCATGGGATCGTAGAAATGGATGGCGTAGACGACGTTTGGATCCGGCAACGGGCGAAACCGCGGCAGCGAGTCGGCGCGTTGCCAATCGACCGGGCCGACGATCAGCGTGGTCGCGGGAAGCAATTGTCGAACGAAGGCAGCGAGCGTTTCGACCTGCTTTTGCCATCTATCGGCTTCGATGTCGGGCTCATTGAGCAGCTCGGCAAAGACGCGGTCGGCCGGAAACGATTGAATGACCCGCGCGAGCGTGCCCCATGCATCCTCCAGCTCGCGCAGCGACGCGTCGGCGTCGTCCTTGTGCAGGCGATTGAAACGATCGCCGGGATGAAGATCGACGGAGATTGAATAGCCGAGCGAGATGAGCTGCTTCAATGCCTTGTCGAGCGCCCGGAGCGTCTCATCGCGTTCCGCGTTCGAGGTGAAGCGCAGCATCACGCGCTCGGCCGGTACCGGCAAGCGGACATGACTCATCCCTGCCTTGCGAAGTTGCTGCAGCAACTCGCGAGTTGGAGGCGCGGATTTTTCGCCATTGATCCAGCCGTCGGCATTGAACCCGCGCGACAGCGCGGCGAGCCTGTCCGGCGCGACGGTCTGCGGGACAGGCACGCAAGTTTCGGCCGATGCCACTGATGCGAGCGACATTGGCATCAAGATCGTAGACAGCAAGATCGTGGAGAGGAGCAGACGACGGCACGTCGCCATCGTCAAATCGCCCTGCTAAGCGGGCCGCCGCCGGGGTGAGGCGCGGCAGAGCCCGCGGGCGCGTGATTGACGACGAGGCCGGTCGCGATGGTGTCGTACTTCGATAGCGCGGCGGTCACCCGTCGCATCGCCGCCGAACCGAGCTCGCCGGCGCGCACCACCGGGATGATCAGGTCCGCGTGCGCGGCGAGCGCGATCGCATCTGGCTGCAAGGCAAGATTGTTCGCATGGACGATGATCAGGTCGAACTCCGAGCGAATGTCGTCCTGTGGCCGCGCATTGGCCTTCCTGCCGGCGCTCAGCAGCTCGTCGATCGACTGGAGCCCCGCAGTGGTGGAGCCGTCCTGCCATTCGGTCACCGGCGGCTGGGCGCCCGCGAATTCCGGCTGCAGCCTTATCAGCACGCTCATCATCCCGCGATTGACCGCCGCGCGGTTGAGGGAGCGCGCAACGGTGTTGCCGCCCGCGCTCTTGCCGACCGACAGCACGAGTGCGACCTTGCAGCCACGCACCGGGGCACGATCGATACGCTCGAGCAGCGGACGCAAGTAAGTGCCGAGATCGAGCTCGGCTGTGGCGGCAATCGGTCGTTGCCAGACAGTGTTGGGCGCAGCTCCCGACATCAGTTCGGGAATGCGGGACCAGACCGGAAGGTTCGGCATCGCCTCGGGTTGCTGCACGGCCGGAGCCGGACGCTGGACTTGCCGCTTGAGCATCTCCCTCGCCTCCGCATGCGCCGGCGTTCGAGCCGGAGCCTCGGCAGGATCGGACTTGTCGGACATGCTCGTCATTGCCGCAACCGCAGCGGTTGACGTCAGCAGCGAGCCGATCGCGAGCGCGGCGAGCAGCAGCGCGAGCGGCGGACGCGTGGAGCGCAGCGGCGGGATCGCGGGCGAGGCGATCTTGGTCTGCGAGCTCTGAAGCTGACGCTGCTCGTTGGTCGTCTTGAACCGCGACAAGAACTGCTCGTAGATGTTCTTGTTGGCATCGGCATCGCGCTGCAGTTCCTGCAGCTTCACGAGCGCCTGACCGTCCACCAGCATCTGCGTCTCGACCGCCTTGAGCTGCTTCTCCAGCGCAGCCTGCTGCTCGAGCTGGGCCTCGTATTCGGACTTCGCGGTGTCGATGTTCTTCTTGCGCTCGACCTCGATCTGCCTGTTGATGTCAGCCAACTGGCTGTAGGAAATCGCAAGATCAGGATGGCGGTCGCCGTAGACCGCCTTCTTCTGTGCGATCTGGTCGTTCAGGGTCGAGCGCTGCGCGCGCAGCATGCTCAGGAGATCCTGCTTCACCGGACCTTCGACATTGGCCTTGAGATCGCGCTGCACCTGCTCGTAACGCGCCTTGGCTTCCTCGGTGCGCGCGCGAGCGGCGGAGACCTGCTGGTTCAGGTCAGTCACCCGCAATTGCTGGGTGGTGGAATCCTTGCCGGCATTGAGGATCTTGTGCTCGAGCCGGAAGGCTGCGACGGCGTCTTCCGAGACGCGCAGGCGCTCGTTCAGCGCCTTCAGCCGGTCCTTGAGCCAGTCGGCCGCCTCGTCCGTCGCATCGCTGCGGACGCGGCTCTGGGTCGCGACGAACGCCTCTGCGATGGCATTGGCATAATATGCCGCCCGCTCCGCACTGTTCGAGGTGAACGAGATGGCGATGACGTAGGTCAGGCCGCGACGCGAGATATCAAGACGGCTGCGGAGTTTTTCGAGCAGGCGGGTCATGTCGGTATGACCGCCTGCGATATCTTCGTCGTCGGCGATCTTGAGCTTCTCGATCAAGGGCCGGAGAAAGCCGTCCGACTTGGCGATCTCGATCTGGCTCTGAAGCGCAGCGGCGTCCTGGCCGATGCCAGGCAGCACGTCCTGATCCGTGGTGACGCGCAGCTCGCGGGGATCGACCACGACGAGCGCCGTCGCGGCATACCGGACCGGCAGCACCATCAGCACGACGAGGCCGAGCGCGAAAAGTGCCAGCGCCAGCATCAGGATGCGCCGGCCGTTCTCGTGCAGGAAAGAGAACGCGCCGGTGAGGGTCAGCGATCCCTTGATCAGCGCGGGTGCGGTGTTGTCGGGCGTCGCCGCCGCAGCCCGCGGCGCTTCCCACGAAGCCGCGGGCTCCGTCGGGGCGATGCTTCGCGGAGATGCGCTTCTACCGAACGCCATGGAATTGGACTCGAAATCAACTGACAGGCACAGCCTAGAGACTTGCTACACCGTAAATATCCATGGTTAACCCGCGGTTACGGCGGCCGCGAAGCTCGGTAAACGGTTCGTTAAGAGACGACGCACGGCCCTGCGCGTAGAGCGGTCCCGCGCGTCCGGGCACCGGGCGACACCGAATGCACACGCTTACGAATGAGTTTTCTTGTGCGCTTCGACGACCAGGCGCCGGATTATGCCGCGCCGGATCTCAAAACAAAGCGGCGCTGGCAGCCTGTCCGTAGATCATTGCGGCAACCAGAGAGAGCAGCAAGCACGCGCCCGAGAAGATCACGAGGACTTTCAGAGCTTCAACATCAACTTCGGTTCTCGTTCCCGGGATATCGCCTTTGCCAGTGCAGCCATCATCGCCAGCTCCGAACAGGCCGCGTGGAGGCGCGCCTGATTCCCATCGAGTGTCATTGGGCGCGTTTGCGTGTGAAGCAGATTACAGGTGATGTTGCGTGCCGAACCTCACAGGGCAGCGATGCGCGAAGTAGATCCAACCGGATTGTCTCGCCTTCGAGCCATGATGCCGCGGGCAAACAAACGCTGGATAATCCGGCCCTCAAATCCCGCCGGGAAGCTCGACGCCCGCTTCCGTCAGGTCACGGAGGAATTTCCGCACCAGGAGCATGTTGGTTCTCTGCAGCTCGTGATTATTGCCGAACTTGAACTGGTTGGCTTCGGTGACGATCAGTCCCTGGTCGGTCTCGCGGAAAATGCCTTGCTTCTTCAAGCGATCGGCGCGCCGCCGCACGGTTTCGATCGGCAGACCGAAAAAGCGGGACAGGGCGGCACGGGAAACGCCCTGCTTGATCTTGTCCGGCTCGACCGCCTGGATGCTGCCAAATTGCCGGTCCAGTTCGGGGTTCTTCATGATCTTGAGAACGTTGGCGTTCAAGACCGCATGAATGATCATCAAGTCCAGCGGATCGAAATCGTAGTGGCGGAACATTTCGCTGGCTGCGCACAGCATGTAGGCCAGCGAGTGGCGAGAGACGGTTCGGATCAAATCCGACGCGATTTCCTCGCCTTCAGTCGTACCAACCATGGCCAGTGCCCGCTTCTACGGATTTCCGGTTCGACGCCCACAAGCCGGTTCTATGTATCAGTGGCGCACCGCGCGTGAGGCAGGACCGGTCTGCTGTTTCCCCCAATATGGGTATGGTCGCTGTTCCATCGGGTCAATAGCTGGCTTGTCGGCAATATCATTTTCACCGATACGGCGTTGAATTGTCAGGCGCGCAATTGGCGCGTGCCAATTGTGGTCATGGGCCAAATGTCATTTATCATCGAAGCTATTAAAGACGACTGCCGCACCGTGGATTTCCGTGACAGCGCGATCGTTGCGGTGATCGTGGCCCGCAAGCACGCGGTGAATGGTTTTGTGGTTTCGATCACGGCTCCGGACGGGCAGCTTTTTTCCGCCGATCAGTTCAGCCGTTTGCTGACGAGCAAGGGGCTCGGTTCGGACCCGGCAGCGCAGGAAGTTGGGCGGCGCTAAAGCGGGCTTTGTTACGGCACGCGGAATCCTGGAAGCAGTGCAGCGAGTTATAATCGCGACATCGCGTACGCCGCTGGGGATGAAACCGAACGGGTCGGGTGGGGAAATCGGCGCTGATCGCGTATTCCGAAATGGCGCGCCGCGCCCGATGAAGATGGGCACTATTGCTTCGCCGTGGCGCTATGATGCTGTATTCAAAATCACGTCAGAACCCGAAGACGTGTGATCGCCTGTGATTTAGCGCGCTCAAGCGATGGAATCATTAGACCAACAACTTCATGACGGCATCGCTGAGGTCGCCCCTCAGATCAGCCGGTTGTGCGATGAGGCCCGTGACGTATGCGCCGTTAATGATCAGCGCTATTTGTGACGCGGTGCGGTTGGGATCACCGACGCCAAGTTTGCCAAGCACGGCCGCAAGCCTCGTCCGCATTTCCTCCTTGTTGCGCCGGGCGATGACCCGGCCCGGATGGTTGTCGTCAGGAAATTCCGTCGCTAGGTTGAGGAAGGGACAACCGCGATAGGCGGGGTGCGTGATCTGCTTTGCGATACCGGATAGCAAAGCCTCGAGAATAGCGCGTGGATCACCCGCGTGCTGGTCTTCAATACGATCCCACCACGCCCAGAACAACCGATCCTGTTCGGCGGCGAAGGCAGCAATCAAAGCGTCCTTCGATTCAAAAAGGCGATAGAGACTCGTCTTCGAGACACCGGATCGCTCGACGACCGTGTCTACGCCGATGGCGCGGATGCCTTCGCGGTAAAACAGTTCGCTTGCCGTCGCAAGGATACGCTCGCGGGCGCTCACTTCGCCCTTTGGCGGGGCGCCCCGCCGGGGTCGGGTTACTGTCTCCATATCCGCTTGCTCTCGCCTTGGCGACTTATCGTTTGACAATGTTACAGACCTGTCCGTAATATTCAAGTTACTAACAGGTCTGTAACTTTAATGGAGAAATATCGATGCGTGCGATGCAGGCGGAAACGTTCTCCGGCTATGGCGGGCTGCGGCAGATCGAATTGCTCAAACCGAAACCGGCAAAGGACAGGTTGCTGGTTCGCGTCACGGCCGCCGGCGTCACGCCGCTTGATCACACAATTCTGTCGGGTGGGCTGCCCCGGGCGAAGGCGCCGTTGGTGCTCGGCAATGAAGGCGTCGGCGTGATCGAGGATGCCGGCGACTCCGGTTTGGCGGTGGGAAGTCGCGTGATGTTCGCCGGTCCCTATGGCGTTCGCGAAAACGGCGCATGGCAAGAATGGCTGCTGGTGAGCCCCAAAGATGCAGCGCTCGTGCCCGACGCGATCGACAATTTCGTCGCGGCCAGCCTCCCGGTGGCCTATCTGACGGCGCAGATCACGCTGACGCTCGCAGGGTTCAAACCGGGCAAATCGGTGCTGGCTCCGGCAATCGGTGGGTCGGTGGGCAACGCGACCTATCAGCTCGCGCGGGCACAGGGCGCCGGCAAGGTGATTTCAACGGCCGGCAGCGCTGCGAAAGCTGCCAGAGCACGCGAGCTTGGTTTCGAAGACGTGATTGACCTTTCCGCGGAAGATCTTGCCGACGGCGTACGCCGGATAACGGACGGCAAGGGCGTCGACATCGTTATCGATGGCATCGGCGGCACCGTGACCAGTGAGGCGCTGAGCACCCTCACACTCGGCGGTGTCCTGATTACGCTGGGCTATTCCGCCGGACGCAAGACCACGATCGATGTGACAGACCTGATCTGGAAAGGCGCGCGTATGAGCGGTTTCTCTTTGTTCGCCCAGTCACCGCTCGACGTTGCCGCGGCATGGCGGGACATCATTCCGTTGATCGTGGGCGGATCAGTCAAACCTGTCGTCGAGCGGGTCTATCTCCTCGGTGAAGCGGGCGAAGCCCTGCGCCATCTGATCGAGGATCGACCGTTTGGCAAAGTCGTCCTGGCTGGATGATGGACATGCCAACGCTATCCGCACAGCTCCCGCGCGAACGCACAATTCGCTGGGACGATCCGCGAGCCTTGGCCGCAGCAGGTCAGACGATGAGCGGGCGAGATTTCCTCGAAGCTATGCTTCGAGGCGACGTTCCGCTCCCGCCGATCTGCCGTCTGGTCGATTTCAGCATCGACCGAGTTGGGGATGGCAGCGTTGAAATGGTTCTGAAGCCGCAAGAGTCGCAATACAATCCGATCGGCTCAGTCCATGGCGGCATAATCGCCACGGTTCTCGACTCGGTAATGGGCTGCGCCGTCCACACCAAGCTTCCCTTCGGACGGGCGTACACGACGCTGGAGATCAAGGTGAATTACCTCCGGGGCGTCAATCGCGACTCCGGACCAATGAAGGCGGTCGGGCGCGTCATCCATCTGGGCCGGCAGACAGCGATGGCGGAAGCGAGCTTGTCGGATGCGAGTGGCAGGCTTTTCGCCCAGGCGAGCACGACCTGCCTGATCTTCGAGGTGGTACCGGATAGAGAACCGTGACGTCGCATGATCGCTGCCGCCGTGAAAGGTCGGTTGCTGCGAGCTAGTGACTGCTACTTCATCACAGCGCCAACCAGACCAAATCAGAGCTATATAGCTGGTCAAACAGCGCGCGAGCTGTGGGAAAAATGGCGGAGATCAAGATGCGCTTGCGTCGAACGGTAGCCGCAGGCCGTCCATATCGTGCTTTGGCGTAAATGGCGCGCCCGGAACGATTCGAACGTCCGACCCTCAGATTCGTAGTCTGATGCTCTATCCAGCTGAGCTACGGGCGCGTTTTTCGCTGACAGTGCGGGCGTGGCCCGCAGGCAGCCCCCGGCGACGCCGGAGGGGTGCGAAAGAGCGCTCTGACTAACCGCTCTTGCCCCGATTGGCAAGGTCCGGATTGGGGAGATTTTGCCGGGAAATGACGGTTTCCGCGCTCGGCCGCCGGTCGACCTACGCCCGCGCCCGCTCGTTACGGACGGAGAGCAGTTCCACGGGACGGTCGGGAATGACGATGCGGAAGGTGGCGCCGATGGTGCCTTCGACCAGATGAATGTCGCCGCCATGGGCGCGGACCAACTCGGCGGCGATGGCAAGGCCAAGTCCGCTGCCGCCGGGGCGGCCGGAGGTCTGGAACGCCTCGAACAGGTGATCGCGGGTCCTCTGGGGCACGCCGGGGCCGGTGTCGGAGACCTCGAGGATGGCGACCGCGCCCTCGCGTTTTCCCGTGATCCGGATCTGCTGCGCGCCGCCCTCGGCCGACGCATGGCTTTCCAGCGCCTGGGCGGCGTTACGGACGAGGTTGAGCAGCACGCGGAAGAGCTGGTCGGGATCGGCGTCGACCGCGAGCCCGCGCTCGATCGCAGCGACCCAGGAGATCGACGCGTCGGAGGCAAGGCCGGCGGTCTCGCGCACCTCCAGCACCACCGGCTCGATCATGATCATGCGCCGGTCGGGCGCGGCTTCCTGGGCGCGGCCGTAAGACAAGGTCGACTGGCAGAAGGCGATGGCGCGCTCGAGCGAGCGCACGAGTTTTGGCGCAAAGCGCTGCACCCGCGGATCCGGCACGCTGGCGAGCTGGTCCGACAGGAGTTGCGCCGAGGCCAGCAGATTGCGCAGATCGTGATTGATCTTGGAGACGGCGAGGCCGAGGGCGGCAAGCCGGCTCTTCTGATGCAGCATCGACATCAGGTCGCGCTGCATGTCCGACAATTCGCGCTCGGCGACGCCGATCTCGTCGCTGCGCTGGCTCGGCACGATGATCCCCGCCGAACTCTCGGGATTTTCGTGGAAGCCGACCAGGCTCGCGGTCAGCCGGCGCATCGGGCGCACGAAGAGATAATGCATGGCGAGATAGACGAGGCCCGCGGTCAGCACCGCGATGATCAGAGCGACCACCACGACGTTGCGGGAGAACCGGTACATCGACTGCCGCAGCGGCAGCTCGTCGGTGACGATCTCCATGAACTGGGCGTTGCCAACGCCCGGCCCGACGATCCGGATGGCCTGGTTGCCGGTCTCCAGCATCATCCGGAACGAGCCGGTGATCGCCTCCCAGGCCGTCATGTCGCGCAGGTCGATGTCGTGCTCGATGGCGGCGGGCAGATTGTCGCTGGCGAGCAGACGGCGCTGCTGGCCCATCTTGATGGCGACGGCGCGGGCATTGATGCTCTTCAGTATCTCGCGCGAGAGCGAATCGGGGACCATGCCGAGCGGCGCCGCATCGAGCACCAGCGCTGCCGTGTTCGCCGCGGCGACGCGGTCGTTGAGTCGGTTGACCCAGAAGTTGGCGATGGCCGGCACGTAGAGCAGGATGGCCGCGATCATCACCAGGGGAACGGTGAGCAGCAGCAGCTTGCCGGACAGCCCAAGCCCGCGCGTCCCACGCGGCAGCGCCGCCGGCGGGTCCCGCTGATCCCCATCCTGGATCGGCTGGAGGTCTGTCGCTGCCACGAAATTCGCCCTCGCTGCCTTTGCCGGATTAAAGATGTCGCCGGGTGAAGGGATTTGGCGCGTATGAAGATGCGGCCCGCCCTCAGCGCGGTCAAATTACAGATCGTCAATCTGCCAAAGTCGGATGTAAGCGCAGATCTGGCGAGTCGCTACCTCAAGGGTTAAAAACCCCGCACAAACAGCGATATTCGCCGGAATTGAGCGCTTGTGCGGCGTTGACGAAAAGAAGGCGCTCGCTTATAAGCCGGCCAATTGTCCGCGATGACCCGGTGTGAGGCCGGGAGCGGCTCTCTTGGGGCCGAAAAAGGCCCGTTTTGGGCAGCATCTTCCGGACTTTACCATCAATTCTACAGGCAAATTGCCCGGTCAGCGGAGAAAAACCCGTGAAGCGGACTTATCAACCCAGCAAACTGGTGCGCAAGCGCCGTCACGGCTTCCGTGCCCGTCTCGCCACGGCCGGCGGCCGAAAGGTGCTCGCCGCCCGCCGCGCCCGCGGCCGCAAGCGTCTGAGCGCCTGAGCCGGACCCCCTTTTTGGGATTTCATCATGGATCGGCTGAGGCAGCGAGCGGATTTCCTCGCCGTTGCCAATGGCGCGCGGGTGAATAGTCCCGCGTTCGTCCTGCAAAGCCTTGACCGTCAAAGCCTTGACCGAGACGACAGCGGCCCGATCCGGATCGGCTTCACCGTCACCAAAAAGAACGGCAACGCCCCCGAGCGCAATCGCATCCGGCGCCGGCTTCGCGAACTGGTGAAGCGGCTCGATCCGGTGTCGATGCAGCCCCATCATGATTATGTGCTGGTCGGCCGAAGGGACGCGCTCTCGCGCGACTTCGCCACCATGCTCGACGATCTGCGCATGGCGTTCGCGAAGCCCGCGCGGCATACGCACAAGGGACGCGGCCCAAAACCTGGCCAAAAAACCGACGGCCCAAGAACCGACGGCTTAAAGCCCGGCCCCGCTCCTGCGACCAGCCGCAAACCGGATTGATGACGAGAGAATGATGACCGACAACCGCAATACCATCCTCGCCGTCATTCTGTCGGGCTTCGTGCTGATCGCCTGGCAATATTTCTACAACATGCCGGCGATGGAGAAGCAGCGCGCCCAGCAACAGGCGCAGGCCGAACTGCAGAAGACCACGCCGCAGCCGACGGCCCCCGGGACGCCGAGCGCCACGCCGCAGCCCGGCACCGCAGGCGCGCCCTCCGCTCCCCAGGCTGCCAATCAGCCGGGCCAGCCGACCGTCAGCCGCGAGGCGGCGATTGCGGCCTCTCCGCGCGTCAAGATCGATACGCCCCGCCTGACCGGCAGCATTGCCTTGAAGGGCGCGCGCATCGACGATCTTGCGCTGGTGCAGTATCGCGAAACGGTCGACCCGAAGTCGCCGCCGATCGTTCTCTATTCGCCGTCGGGCACCGCAGAACCCTATTATGCAGAATTTGGCTGGGTGGCCGGGACAGGTGGCACAAAGGTGCCAGACCGGACCACCGATTGGCAGCAGGAGGGCACCAACAGCCTGACGCCGTCCACGCCGGTCATGCTGAAATACGACAATGGCGAAGGCCTCACCTTCCGCCGCACCGTCGCGATCGACGACCACTACCTCTTCAGCATCAAGGACGAGGTGACCAATGTCGGCAACGCGCCGGTCAAACTCTTTCCCTTCGCACTGATCTCGCGCCACGGCACGCCGCAGGTCTCGGGCTACTACATCCTGCATGAAGGCCTGATCGGTTACCTGGGCGAGCAGGGCTTGCAGGAGAAGGCCTATAAGGCTGTCGGCGAAGCACCCGCGATCGGCAATGGCGGACACGGGTTCGAATTCAACAACGTCACCAATGCCTGGCTCGGTATTACCGACAAATATTGGGCGTCTGCGCTGCTTCCCGACACGTCGGCAACGCTCAAGGCCCGTTTCGTCGCCGAACCCGGCACCCAGATCCGATACCAGACCGACTATCTGCAGAGCGAGCAGACGGTCCCGATCGGCGGCACGACGACGACGAACACGCGGCTGTTCGCGGGCGCCAAGGAAGCCGGCGTGGTCGGCATCAACTTCCCGCTCGCCGGCCATGGCGGCTACAACAAGGAGCTCGGCCTCAACCATTTCGACCTGCTGATCGACTGGGGCTGGTTCTACTTCATCACCAAGCCGATGTTCCTGGGCCTCGACTTCTTCTACCGCTTCTTCGGCAATTTCGGCATCTCGATCCTGCTCGTGACCGTGATCGTGAAGCTGTTGTTCTTCCCGCTGGCGAACAAATCGTACGCCTCGATGGCGAAGATGAAGTCGGTCCAGCCGCAGCTTCAGGCGCTGAAGGAGCGCTACCCCGACGACAAGGTGAAGCAGCAGCAGGAGATGATGGAGATCTACCGCAAGGAGAAGATCAACCCGGTCGCCGGTTGTCTCCCCGTGGTGATCCAGATCCCGGTGTTCTTCTCGCTCTACAAGGTACTGTTCGTCACCATCGAGATGCGGCACGCGCCGTTCTTCGGCTGGATCAAGGACCTCTCGGCGCCGGACCCGACCAATCTGTTCAACCTGTTCGGGCTGATCCCGTTCGATCCGACCACCATTCCTGTGTTCGGCCACTACCTCGCGCTCGGCATCTGGCCGATCATCATGGGCATCACGATGTGGTTCCAGATGAAGCTGAATCCGACGCCGCCGGATCCGACGCAGCAGATGATCTTCAACTGGATGCCGCTGATCTTCACCTTCATGCTGGCGGGCTTCCCGGCGGGCCTCGTGATCTACTGGGCCTGGAACAACACGCTCTCGGTGCTCCAGCAGAGCTACATCATGCGCCGTAACGGGGTGAAGGTGGAGTTGTTCGACAACATTCGAAACTCCTTCAAAAAAAAACTGACGACTGAGGCGACGTAGCCGTCATTGCGAGGAGCGAAGCGACGAAGCAATCCAGAGTCCCTCCGCGGATGCATTTCTGGATTGCTTCGCTTCGCTCGCAATGACGCGGACAGACAGAAAGCTTTCGCATGAATGACGACAAGGATGCGAAGCTGATCGAGGTCGGGCGAAAGCTGTTCACGCGCGACTGGCAGTTCATCTGGGCTTCGCCCTCAACTGAAACGCTGCCGCCGATGGCGGGGCTGGAGATCGCCTTTGCCGGCCGCTCCAATGTCGGCAAGTCCAGCCTGATCAACGCGCTGACCGGCCGCAACGCGCTCGCGCGCACCTCCCATACGCCGGGTCGCACCCAGGAGCTGATCTTCTTCGAGGTCCCCGGCAAAACCGAGCTGCGCCTCGTCGACATGCCCGGCTATGGCTATGCCAAGGCGCCGAAGAGCCAGGTCGCGTCCTGGACCGAGCTGATCCACAAATTCCTGCTCGGACGCGCCAGCCTCGCGCGCGTCTACGTGCTGGTCGACGCGCGGCACGGCCTCAAGGACGTCGATCTCGAAGTCCTGAAGACGCTCGATCGCTCCGCGGTCAGCTACCAGCTCGTGCTGACCAAGGCCGACCAGATCAAGGCCACCGAGCTTCAATCGCGCATCGTCGAGACCGAGGCCGCGCTCGCCAAACGTCCGGCCGCGTTCCCCAACGTGCTCGCGACCTCGTCACGGAGCGCGACTGGGATGGCCGAGCTGCGCGCCGCGATCGCAAAGTTGCTGGAAGAGCGGACCTCGTGATGGCGGCATTCCGCCTGCTGATCGCGCTTGCCGGTCTGATGGGCGCTGCCGGCGTCGCACTGGCCGCTGCCTCCGCGCATGGCGGCGATACGAGCCGGCTCGCAGCCGCAAGCACCATGCTGCTGTTTCATGCAACTGCCATACTCGCGGCCGTCGCCCTGCTCGGACGCGGCCTTCTGCACGACGGAATTGGCATCATCGCCGCGTCCGGCTTCGCAGCCGGCGCCGCGCTGTTCGCGGGCGACCTCACCTTGCGGCAATATGCCGGCCATTCGCTGTTTCCCTATGCGGCGCCGACGGGTGGATCGGTGATGATTCTGAGCTGGCTGGCGGTGACGCTCGCTGCGGTGGTGGTGAAGAAATAAGTCTCGTGCCCCGGACGCCGCGCAGCGCTTCAGCGGTGCGCTGCTGAGCCGGGGCCCATGCCGCTTCTGGATCCCGGCTCAGCGGCGCGGCACTGCGCGCCGCACCGCGTCCGGGACACGAGAGCGGCATGCCAGCCACACTTTGCGCCCCGCCCGCCAATCGGATAGAACGCGGCCCGAGTATCCCGCCAGCGAGATCCGCCTCATGACCGAAATCTCTCCGCTCGACCAGGCCCGCATCCTGTCCGAAGCGCTGCCGCACATGCAGCAGTATGACGAGGAAACCATCGTCATCAAGTATGGCGGCCATGCCATGGGCGACGAGGAGACCGCGAAGAATTTTGCCCGCGACATCGTGCTGCTCGAGCAGACCGCGATCAATCCCGTGGTGGTGCATGGCGGCGGGCCGCAGATCGCGACCATGCTCAAGCGCCTCGGCATCGTCTCGGAATTCGCCGCCGGCCTGCGCATCACCGACGCCGCGACCATCGAGATCGTCGAGATGGTGCTTGCCGGCTCCGTCAACAAGCAGATCGTCGGCTACATCAACGAGGCCGGCGGCAAGGCCGTGGGCCTGTCCGGCAAGGACGCCAACATGGTGAAGGCGTCCAAGACGACGCGCACCATCATGGATCCGGACTCGCACATCGAGAAGGCGGTCGATCTCGGCTTCGTCGGCGATCCCGAGAAAGTCGATCTCACGCTGCTCAACCAGCTGATCGGCTATGAGCTGATTCCGGTGCTCGCGCCGCTCGCGACCTCGAAAGAGGGCCAGACGCTGAACGTCAACGCCGACACTTTCGCGGGTGCCGTGGCCGGCGCGCTGAAGGCAAAGCGGCTGCTGCTGCTCACCGACGTGCCGGGCGTGCTCGACAAGTCCAAGAAGCTGATCCCGCAGCTCTCGGTCAAGGACGCGCGGAAGCTGATCGCCGACGGCACCATTTCCGGCGGCATGATCCCGAAGGTCGAGACCTGCATCTACGCGCTCGAACAGGGCGTGGAGGGCGTCGTCATCATCGACGGCAAGATGCAGCATGCGGTGCTGCTCGAGCTCTTCACCAACACGGGCACGGGAACGCTGATCCACAAGTGAGAGATGAGGCGCCACGCATGAAAGCCGTCATGGCCGGGCAACAGCGCGAAGCGCGTCTTCGCGAAGATGTCCCGGCCATCCACGACCTTTCTTCTGGTGGCAAAGACGTGGATGCCCGGGACAAGCCCGGGCGTGACGAGCGGAGAGCTCGGCGGCACGGTCGTTCCGCCTTCACACGCTTCCTGATGACCCTCCCTGCCGCGGCCATCTCGTTCGTGTTCTCCTCCGCACCGGCTTTCGCCGACCTCAAGATCTGCAATCGGATGTCCTATGTCGTCGAGGCCGCGATCGGCATCGACGACAAGGCGGCGACCGCGACGCGTGGCTGGTTCAGGATCGACCCCGCCACCTGCCGCGTAGTGGTGCAGGGCACGCTCTCCGCCGACCGCATCCTGCTCAACGCCCGCGCGCTCGGCGTTTACGGCGCATCCCCGATCCCGCAGAACGGCAGCGACACGCTGTGCGTCGCGCAGGACAATTTCGTCATCGCGGCCGCGCGGCAGTGCCGCAGCGGCCAGACCCAGGCCGCCTTCACCCAGATTACCCCGACGCAAGGCGCGGACGGCAATTTCGTCGCCTATCTCGCGGAGGATTCCGAATATGACGACGAGCAGGCCCGCCTCGCCGGCATCCAACGGCTTTTGGTGATCGCAGGCTACGACGCCGCGCCGATCGACGGCGTCGACGGGCCGAAGACGCAAGGCGCGCTGGCCGCTTTCCTGAAGAGCCGCGGATTGTCGTCCGACATCCTGTCGTCGCCGAACTTCTTCAAGACCATGGTCGATGCCGTGCAGACGCCGTCTGCGACCGGCCTCACCTGGTGCAACGACACCACGCACAAGGTGATGGCGGCGGTCGCCACCGACGACGGCAAGTCGGTGACGAGCCGCGGCTGGTATCGCATCGACCCCAAGACCTGCCTGCACCCTGACGTGAGCGGCCAGCCGAAGCAGATCTTCAGCTTCGCGGAAGCCATCGACGCCGACAATCGAATCGTCAAGCTGAAGGACAAGCCACTGAACTGGGGCGGCGACAGGCAGCTTTGCACGCGCGAGACCAAGTTCGAGACCAACGAGCAGACCGACTGCGGCGCGCGCGGTTTCGCGGCGACGGGCTTCGGCGCGGTGGACATGTCGAGCGGCGGCAAGACGCTGCGGTTTGCGATGCCGTGATGGTGGAGCTGTGATCGTTCCGGTGCCACGCACTCCGCTGTCGTCCTGGCGAAAGCCAGGACCCATTACCCCAGGATTGGGTTTGGCGAAGAACGACGACCAGAGTGCCCCAATGATCGGTCACGGAGTATGGGTCCTGGCTTTCGCCAGGACGACGATTGAGGGTGGGGCGCCGCCGCTGCGGTCAACGGATAGAGAGTGAAAATGAAATCACCCCGCGCCTTTGCTCATGTCGACACCTGGGTGTTCGACCTCGACAACACGCTCTATCCGCACCACGTCAATCTGTGGCAGCAGGTCGATGCTCGCATCACCGAGTTCGTTTGCAACTGGCTGAATCTGACGCCGGTGGAAGCGCGCAAGATCCAGAAGGATTATTACCAGCGCTTCGGCACCACCATGCGCGGCATGATGACCCTGCATGGCGTCCGCGCCGACGACTATCTCGCCTACGTCCACAAGATCGACCACTCGCCACTGGAGCCTAACCCTGCGCTGGGCGAGGCCATCGCAAAACTGCCGGGACGAAAGCTGATCCTGACCAACGGCTCGGTCGATCATGTCGATGCGGTGCTCGCGCGGCTCGGCCTTGCCACGCATTTCGACGGCGTGTTCGACATCATCGCCGCCGAATTCGAGCCGAAGCCGGCGCCGCAGACCTACCGCAAGTTTCTCGCCGACCACGTGGTCGATCCGACCCGCGCCGCGATGTTCGAAGACCTCGCCCGCAACCTCACCGTCCCGCACGAGCTCGGCATGACCACCGTATTGGTGGTGCCGGATGGGACGAAAGAGGTCGTGCGCGAGGACTGGGAGCTGGCGGGCCGTGATGCGGCCCATGTCGACCATGTCACGGATGATCTGTCGGGGTTTTTGGAGAGGCTGTCCCATTGAATCGTAGCCCGGATGGAGCGCGAGCGAAATCCGGGGGTTTGTTGCGGTGAGACCGCCCCGGAATGCGCTTCGCTCCTTCCGGGCTACGGTCTTCGCGGGTGATGACCCCGAACCAAGCTTGACTCCGTCCCCCCAAATCCCGAAAAAGCGCTCCAATCCGTCAAAATTCCCGCCTGTCTCTGAGGAAATCCCGATGTCCCTGTCCGCCCTCGAATCCACCATCAACGGCGCCTTCGAGGCGCGCGACGGCGTCTCGACCTCGACCAGGGGCGAGGTCCGCGAGGCCGTGGATCACGCGCTGGAGATTCTGGACAAGGGTGAGGCCCGCGTTGCCGAGCGCGACGCCGACGGCAAGTGGAAGGTCAATCAATGGCTGAAGAAGGCGGTGCTGCTCTCGTTCCGCCTCAACGACATGGGCGCCATTCCCGGCGGCCCCGGCAAGGCGACCTGGTGGGACAAGGTGCCCTCGAAGTTCGACGGCTGGGGCGAGAACCGCTTTCGCGACGCCGGTTTCCGCGCCGTCCCCGGCTCCATCGTGCGCCGCTCCGCCTTCATCGCCCGCAACGTCGTGCTGATGCCGTCCTTCGTCAATCTCGGCGCCTATGTCGATGAATCCACCATGATCGACACCTGGTCGACGGTCGGCTCCTGCGCGCAGATCGGCAAGCGCGTGCACATCTCCGGCGGCGTCGGCATCGGCGGCGTGCTCGAGCCGCTGCAGGCCGAGCCCGTGATCATCGAGGACGATTGCTTCATCGGCGCGCGCTCCGAGGTCGCCGAAGGCGTGATCGTGCGCAAGGGCGCGGTGCTGTCGATGGGCGTGTTCCTGGGTGCCTCGACCAAGATCGTCGATCGCGACACCGGCGAGATCTTCCTCGGCGAAGTGCCGGAATATTCGGTCGTCGTTCCCGGCGCGCTGCCCGGCAAGCCCATGAAGAATGGCCAGATTGGCCCGAGCACCGCCTGCGCCGTCATCGTCAAGCGCGTCGACGAGCGCACGCGCTCCAAGACGAGCATCAACGAGCTGCTGCGGGATTGATCCGTCGATCGTCGCCCCGGCCTAGTGCGCAATGCGCACGGGGGCCGGGACGACACCAAGGGTCCATCGAACCCGCCCTCCCCCTATCGCGACCAACATTCGGGCGACCTCTCCCGCCCGGAGCCTTTGGCATGGACTGGACCTGGTATCTGTTCCGCTTCGACGGCCGCATCAACCGCGCGCTGCTGTGGCAGGCTCTGCTCATCGTCATGGTGCTGGCGGCGCTGCTCGGGATGATCGACCAGGCCATCAAGGTGCTGAACGGGGCCGCAACTTTCGCCTTCAACTTCAATTTCGACTTCGATTTCGGTGTCGACGACATCTTCAACGCGGTCGATCCCAGGGCCTATCGTCAGCTGGCTACGACCGATCGCGCGACCCTCGTCCTCAAAGTGTTCGGCAATTTGCTATTCCTGTGGATCTATCTCGCGACCGCGACCAAGCGGCTGCACGATCGCGACCGGAGCGGCTGGTGGCTGGTTCCGTTCTTCGTCGTGCCCGCGTTGTTCGACCAGTTCTCGGACCTGCTGCCCACCGAATCAAACTGGGTTCTTGCCCTCGCCTGGGCCGTGCACATTCCGTGGTTTTGGGGCCTCGTGGAAATGTTCATTGTGCCCGGCACCTCCGGCGACAACCGGTTCGGCCCCGATCCACTGGCCGACGTTGAAGATGGCTCCGCGCCCGCCTCCCCTGCGGCAAAAAGCTGGGACCAGCAGAGCGAGATCGAATTTGTCCCGCCCAGTGCTAGCCCACCCGGCGGCATGCATGTTAAGCGGGGCGCATGACCGATGCTCTCTCGATTGCCCGCGATCTCATCCGCTGCCCCTCGGTAACTCCGGCCGATGCCGGTGCGCTGGGTGTGCTCGAACATGTCCTCAACGCGGCAGGCTTCACATGCCACCGCGTCACCTTCAGCGAGCCCGGCACCGCCGACGTCGACAATCTCTATGCGCGGATCGGCACTGACGGGCCGCACATCACCTTCGCCGGCCACACCGACGTGGTGCCGCCGGGCGACGAAAGCGCCTGGAGCGTCGGCGCGTTCTCCGGCGAGGTGAAGGACGGCTTTCTGCACGGCCGCGGCGCGGTCGACATGAAAGGCGGCATCGCCTGCTCGGTTGCCGCGGTGCTGGAGCATCTCGCCGCGAACGACGGCAAGCCGCGCGCGGACGGACAGGGCTCGATCTCGTTCCTGATCACCGGCGACGAGGAAGACGTCTCCATCAACGGCACCATCAAGCTGCTGAAGTGGGCGGCGGAGCGCGGCGAGAAATTCGACCATTGCGTGCTCGGCGAGCCCTCCAATGTCGAGACCCTCGGCGACACCATCAAGGTCGGCCGCCGCGGCTCGCAATCCGGCACGCTGTACGTCGACGGCGTGCAGGGCCACGTCGCCTATCCGCACCGCGCCGCCAATCCGGTGCCTGATATCTCGCGGCTGATCGTGGCCATCTCGGACGAGCCGCTCGACCATGGCAGCGCGCAATTCCAGGCTTCCAATCTCGAATTCACCTCGGTCGACGTCGGCAACACCGCCAACAACGTCATCCCGGGACAGGCCCGCGCAAAGTTCAACATCCGCTACAACGACAACCACACCCAGGCGAGCCTGCGCGAGCTGGTCGAGACGCGGCTGACAAAAGCCTGCGGCAACCGCATCCGCGCCCGCATCGTCTGGGAGCCCTCGAACTCGAACGTGTTCGTGACCAAGCCCGGCCCGTTCACCGAACTCGCGGTGTCCGCGATCGAGGAGGTGACGGGCCGCAAGCCGGAGCTGTCGACCTCAGGCGGCACCTCGGATGCGCGCTTCATCTCGAGCTATTGCCCGGTGATCGAATTCGGCCTGGTCGGCCAGACCATGCACCAGGTCGACGAACGCGTACCGGTGGGGGATCTGGATCAGCTGACGAAGGTGTATCGCGGGATCTTGGCGAGGTATTTTGGGTAGGCTCTTCTGCCCGCCCAAACTCCGCTGTCATCGCCCGACTTGATCGGGCGATCCAGTATTCCAGAGACGGCAGCGACTGAGCCGAGAGGCCGCGGCGTACTGGATGCCCCGGTCAAGCCGGGGCATGACAGTGGTGGATGTAGCGAGAGCGCGCGCCCTCACCCCAATCAATAATCCACCTGCATCAGATACAGCCCGTCCGGCGGGGCGACGATGCCGCAGGCGGCGCGGTTGCGGGCTGCGAGCGCGGCCGAGAGATCGTCGGCGGTCCAGCGGCCTTCGCCGACCCACATCAGCGACCCCACCATCGAGCGCACCTGGCTGTGCAGGAACGAGCGCGCCGAAGTGAGAATCGTGATCTCGCGCCCGTCGCGCAGCACGTCGAGCTGATCGAGCGTCTTCTCCGGCGACCTGGCCTGGCACTCGGTGTCGCGGAAGGTGGTGAAATCGTGCTTGCCGAGCAGGCGCTGTGCCGCCGCATGCATCGCATCGGCGTCGAGCCGGCGCGGCACGCGCCAGGCGTGGCCGGCATCGAGCGCGAGATTGGCGCGGGTGTTGACGATGCGGTAGCGGTAGTGGCGCTTCACGGCCGAGAAGCGCGCCTCGAACGTTTCAGGCACGATGTCCGCTTCGAGCACCGCCACCGGATGCGGACGCAGATGCGCGTTCAAGCCGTCGCGAAAACGGCCCGGCGGAAACTGCTTGTCGATATCGACATGCGCGACCTGGCCGCGCGCGTGCACGCCGGCATCGGTGCGGCCCGCACCGTGCACACGCGCATCCGCGCCGGTCATCGCCTTGACGGCAGCCTCCAAAGCGCCTTGCACCGAGGGCAGCGTCTCCTGCACCTGCCAGCCGAAGAACGGCGCGCCGTCATATTCGATGATGAGCTTGTAGCGGGGCATCAGGCCAGCCGCATCGGCGGCTTGAGCGGCACGCCGCGCAGGAAGTCCGCGGCCTGCATGCGTGCCTTGCCTTCGCGCTGAAGCTCGATAAGGCGGATTGCGCCATCGCCGCAGGCGATGGTGAGGTGATCGTCGAGCACCTCGCCGGGTGCGCCCGCGCCTTTTGCCAGCTCGCAGCGCAGGATCTTCACCCGCGCATTCTCAAGCTCGGCCCAGGCGCCGGGAAACGGCGACAGGCCGTGGATATGGCGCAGCACCTTGCGCGCGGGCCTGGTCCAGTCGATCCGCGCTTCGGCCTTGTCGATCTTGGCGGCATAGGTGACGCCGTCCTCGCTCTGCTTTTTGAGCTGGAGCCCGCCGCGGTCGAGCGCGGCCATGGCGCGCACCATCAGATCGGCACCGAGCCGGGACAGACGATCGTGCAGATCCGCCGCGGTCATGTTGTCCGTGATCGCGAGCCGTTCCGCCATGGCGACGTCGCCGGTGTCGAGGCCAACATCCATCTTCATCACCATCACGCCGCTCTCGGCATCGCCGGCCATGATTGCGCGGTTGATGGGAGCGGCACCGCGCCAGCGTGGCAGCAGCGAGGCGTGCAGATTGTAGCAGCCGAGCTTTGGCGCATCGAGGATCACCTGCGGCAGGATCATGCCATAGGCGACGACGACCGCCGCATCGGCGTCGAAGGCACGAAATTCTTCCAGCGCCTCCGGCGTTTTCAACGTCTTCGGCGTCAGCACGGGAATGCCAAGCTTTCGCGCGGCCTCTTCCACCGGGGTCGGCTGCAATTGCAGGCCGCGGCGGCCGCCGGGCTTCGGCGCGCGCGTATACACGGCCGCGATCTCGTGGCCATGCGCGACGAGCTCGAGCAGCGTCGGCACGGAGAAATCGGGCGTGCCCATGAAGATCAGGCGGAGGGGCATGTGGCGGCGCTCGGTAAGGCTTGTTTCTCCGTCATGCCCGGGCTTGTCCCGGGCATCCACGGTCTTGGCGACAAAGCAAGCAAGGCGTGGATGGCCGGGTCAAGCCCGGCCATGACGGTGAGAAAGAACCTACTCACTCCGCGCGCTTGGCGGCTTTCTCGAACTTCTTCAGCACGCGGTCGCGCTTGAGCTTTGACAGATAGTCGACGAACAGCACGCCGTTGAGATGGTCGATCTCGTGCTGGATGCAGGTGGCGTAGAGGCCTTCAGCATCCTCCTCGTGCACCTTGCCGTCGAGATCCATGTAGCGCACCCGCACCTTCGCGGGGCGCTCGACCTCCTCGTAATATTCGGGGATCGACAGGCAGCCTTCCTCGTAGACCGACAGGTCCTCCGAGGAGGCGATGATTTCCGGATTGATGAAGACGCGCGGCTCGGGCTTGGTCTCGCCGTCCTGATCGGGCTTGGCGAGGTCCATGGTGATCAGCCGCAACGGCTGCGCGATCTGGATCGCCGCGAGCCCGATGCCGGGCGCGTCATACATGGTCTCGAACATGTCGTCGGCAAGCTTGCGGATCTCCGGCGTGACCTTCTCGATCGGCTTGGAGACCAGACGCAGCTGCTTGTCGGGCAGGATGATGATTTCTCTGAGGGCCATGGCCGCGATTTAAGCCGCGCGTTCGATGCGGTCAATCCGGCCGGGAACCCTGTTAACCCTCCACTAACCATAAAACTTCGGGTTTCGTTAACCATAAAAATTAACAGGGCGTTTACCATAAATGTTCGCTATTCGTTCGTGCCCCCAAGCGAATCGGCTAGAAGCAGGGGCATGAACGAGATCATTTTCATGCTCGGCGACTGGCCGGTGCGCACCGTGGACGCGCTGATCGGCTTCGGCGCCCTGGTCCTCATCCTGATGGTGGTGATCGCAGTCGTGATCGCGCGCTCCGGGCGGCGCGGCGCGGAACTCGCGATGGCCAACGCGATCCGCGCCGACGAACTCGAGGAGCGCATCAGCCAGATGTTGCATGCCCAGAGCGAGGCTTCGGGGCGCGTCGACGCCATGACCCAGACGCTGGCCGGCCGCCAGGCCGACATGGCACGCGCGGTCAACGAGCGGCTGGATTCGGTGACCCACCGGGTCGGCCAATCCATGGAGCACACCACCCGCAACACCATGGAGAGCCTGCGCGCGCTGCACGAGCGGCTCGGCATCATCGACAGCGCGCACAAGAACCTCACCGACCTCACCACACAGGTGACGACCCTGCGCGACGTGCTCGCCAACAAGCAGTCGCGCGGCGCCTTCGGTCAGGCGCGGATGGAGGCGATCGTCCAGGACGGTCTGCCGAAGGGCGCCTACGAGTTCCAGTTCACGCTTTCGACCGGCAAGCGCCCGGACTGCGTCGTGTTCCTGCCCGACCAGCGGCCACTCTGCATCGACGCGAAATTTCCGCTGGAAGCGATGACCGCGCTGCATGACGCGCGCACCGACGAGGAAAAGAGGATCGCCACGCAGCGGCTGCGCGGCGACGTCATGAAGCATGTCAGCGACATTGCCGAAAAATATCTCGTCGCCGGCGAGACCCAGGACATGGCGCTGATGTTCGTGCCGTCGGAATCGGTCTACGCTGAGATCCATGACGGTTTCGACGACGTGATCCAGAAGGCGTATCGCGCCCGCGTCGTGCTGGTGTCGCCGTCGCTACTGATGCTGGCGATCCAGGTGATGCAGCAGATCATGAAGGACGCGCGCATGCGCGATGCCGCCGACCAGATCCGCACCGAAGTGATCAAGCTCGGCGACGACCTCGGCCGCCTGCGCGACCGCGTGCTGAAATTGCAGAAGCACTTTGCCGACGCCAACGAGGACGTGCGGCAGGTGCTGATCTCCGCCGACAAGATCGAGAAGCGCGCCGGACGCATCGAAGAACTCGATTTCAGCAAGAGCGATGCACCGGAAGCGCCGCATCTCGTGGCCACCGGTGCTGCCGAGTTGTTCCCGAGGAAGCTTCAGGCGGGGGAGTAGAATATAGAACACACTGTCGTCGCCCGGCTTGACCGGGCGACCCAGTATCCCAGAGGCGGCAGATGGGCGGGCGCTGCTACTACGTGTACATTCTCGCCAGCAAGATGGGCGGCACGCTTTACATTGGCGTAACGAACGATCTCATCCGCCGTGTGGCCGAACACGAATTGCAGTTAGTCGAGAGCTTCACGAAGGAATATGACGTTGTGAAGCTAGTCTATTTCGAGCAATTCGATGATCCCGAGAATGCGATAAAACGCGAGAAGCGCCTGAAAAAATGGAAGCGCGCCTGGAAGATTGCGCTGATCGAGAAGGATAATCCTGATTGGAACGATCTCTATGCGGGGATCGCGGGTCCTCCATAACTCCCGCCTCTGGGATACTGGGTCGCCCGGTCAAGCCGGGCGACGACACCTCACTTGTGGCGGCCAGAATCTGCTAACACCCTGCCATGACCGCACCCGACGCGACCTCCCCTGCCGGCTCCGGCACGGCCCCCACCTCCTGGCGTGACAGCCTTGCCGTTTACCTGCAACCGCGGGTGCTGATCGTGCTGTTCCTCGGCTTCTCGTCCGGGCTGCCGCTGGCGTTGTCGGGCTCGACACTGCTGGTGTGGATGCGGGAATCCGGCGTCGATCTCAAGACCATCGGGCTGTTTGCGCTGGTCGGCACGCCCTACACGCTGAAATTCCTGTGGGCGCCGCTGGTGGATGCGATGCATGTTCCGCTGTTCACGCGCGCGTTCGGGCGGCGACGCGGCTGGTTGCTGTTCTCGCAATTGCTGCTGATCGTCGCCATCCTGCTGCTGGCGCTGACCGATCCCGCGCGCTCGCCGTTCTATGTCGCGCTCGGCGCCTTGCTGGTGGCGACGGCCTCGTCGACGCAGGACATCGTGGTCGACGCCTTCCGGGTCGAGAGCCTGCCGGAGAGCGAGCAGGCCGCCGGGATGGCGTCCTATGTCGCGGCCTATCGCATCGGCATGCTGGTCTCGACCGCCGGCGCGCTGTTCATCGTCTCGGGCTTCGAGAGCACCGGCATCACCCGCACCTCGGCCTGGATGTGGGGCTATGTGGTGATGGCGGCGATGGTGCTGATCGGGACGATCACAGCGCTGGTCGCGACCGAGCCGGAGCAGTCGGTGCGGGCGGAAGCCGCGACGCAGACGCAGACCGCGTTCGCGCGCGTGCTGCACGCGGCGATCGGCGCCTTCTCCGAATTCCTGACGCGCAAAGACGCGCTCGCCGCGCTCGCCTTCGTCGTGCTGTTCAAATTCACCGACGCCTTCTCCGGCACGATGACCGCGCCGTTCGTGATCGACCTCGGCTTCTCCCGCAACGACTACGCGGCGATCGTGAAGGGCGTGGGCCTCGCTGCGACGCTGATCGGCGGTTTTGCCGGCGGCTTCGTCGCGCGGCGCTATTCGCTTGCGAGCAGCCTCTGGATCGGCGGCGTGGTGCAGGCGCTCGCGAACCTCTCCTTCTCCTGGCTGGCCTTCGTCGGTACCAGCCAATGGGCGCTCGCCTTCGCCATCACCTGTGAGAACTTCACCAGCGCCATCGGCACGGTGATCTTCGTCGCCTATCTTTCGGCGCTCTGCCAGAACCCGCTGCACACGGCGACGCAATATGCGCTGCTCACCGCACTTGCCGCGGTGGGGCGGACCTATCTCTCGTCAGGCGCCGGCTTCGTGGCTGATACCACCGGTTGGCCGCTGTTCTTCGTGATCTGCATGCTGGTGGCGATCCCGAGCCTGGTGCTGCTGGCCTGGCTGCAGAAGCGCGGACATTTCGAGACGCTGGGGCCGGTAAGGGTTTGACACCACTGCTGTCATGCCCCGCGAAGGCGGGGCATCCAGTATTCCAGAGAAAGATGTGACTGACCGAGAAGCCGCGGCGTACTGGATCGCCCGGTCAAGCCGGGCGATGACACCGCAAGCGCGGTGAGGACATCGCGTGTGCCCCTACTGCTTCTTGATCAGGCTCCACTTCGTGATCACGGCTTCGCTCATCTGGCCCGGATCGCTGGCGCAGGCGATCTCGTCGACCTTGACCGAGATCTCCTTGCCGGCGAACGTCTTCAGCTGTGCGGCCTGCGCGTCGCCGCTCGGAACGAGCTGGAAGGTTTCGGGGCCGGTCTCGAGATTGCACAGCCCGCTCGGCGGCGGCAGCCGGCGCGGCTCGGAGGTGATCTGGTAGGTCGCAACCCGCTTGCCGACGTTCTTGACGTCGCGCACCTTCATCGTGTTCAGCTCGCCCGACAGCACCTCGCCGGCATTGATCGGCTTGCCGGGCTTCGACGGCGGCGGAGCCCCGTCGTCCTGCTGCGCGGAGACGGCCGGCGTGGCCAGCATCGTCAGCGTTGCGACCAAAGCCCATCGTGTGGCGAAAAGTTTCGTCATGTCGTCTGTTCCGTAAGTCTGGATGGCTAGAACAGGGTGCGCTGCCGCATCGCGGCCGATAGCGTACCTTCATCGAGATAATCAAGCTCGCCGCCGACCGGCACACCATGGGCGAGCCGGGTTACTTTTACGTTGGCGTCCTGAAGCAGGTCGGTGATGTAGTGTGCGGTGGTCTGGCCGTCGACGGTGGCATTCAGCGCCAGGATGACCTCATGCACCTGTGCCTCATGCGCGCGCGCGACCAGCGCCTCGATGGTGAGGTCCTGCGGGCCGACGCCGTCGAGCGGCGACAATGTCGCGCCCAGCACGTGATAGCGCCCTTGAGTGGCATTAGCCCGCTCCAGCGCCCAGAGATCGGCAACGTCGGCGACGACCACGATGATCGAGGGATCGCGCCTCGGATCGGTGCAGACCGTGCAGGGACTTTGCGTGTCGATGTTGCCGCAGGTCTTGCAGACCTGGACCTTGTCGAGCGCGACCTGCATGGCCGAGGACAGCGGCATCATCAGCGCTTCGCGCTTCTTGATCAGATGCAGCGCGGCGCGCCGCGCCGAGCGCGGGCCGAGGCCCGGCAGCCGCGCGAGAAGCTGGACCAGCCGCTCGATTTCAGGACCCGCAACAGCGCCCATCCTACTGGCCGAACAACCCCGACAGCCCCGGTGGCAGACCGAGCCCGCCGGTGAGCGACTGCATCTTCTCCTGCATGGCGGCTTCCGCCTTGCGGCGGGCCTCGCCGAACGCGGTGACGAGCAGATCCTCGAGCACCTCGCGCTCTTCCGCCTTCATCAGCGAGGGATCGATCTTGACGCCCTTGACGTCCATCTTCGCGGTCATGCGCACGGCGACGAGACCGCCGCCGGAGATGCCCTCGACCTCGACGTTGGCGAGCTGATCCTGCATCTCCTGCATCTTGGATTGCAGCTGCTGCGCCTGCTTCATCATGCCGAAAATATCGACCATCGGTGCTGTCCTTGGAAAAATTTGGCTCTAGAGATCGTCGCCGTCCGAACCGTCGGGCGGATCGTCACTGCCATAGTCGGCATTAATATCGGATTCCGGCGCCTCGGGGGCAAGCCTGCGGACCTCGACGACCTTCGCACCCGGAAAACGCGACAGAACCTCCCGCACGCGCGGATCGGCCTCGGCGGTGCGCGCATGTTCCTGCTTGGCCGCCTGGCTCACCGAGCGCAGCGTCGGCTGGCCCGGCTCGTTGGAGACGATCACGGTCCAGCGGCGCCCGGTCCAAAGCTCGAATTTGCGCGCGAGATCGGAAATCATGTTCTTCGAGGCGTTGGGCTCGAGCGCGACTTCCAGGCGCCCCTCCTCGAAACGAACGAGGCGCATGTCGCCTTCGAGCGCGCCCTTGGTCAGGAGGTCGCGCTTCTGCCCGGCCAGCGCAACGAGTTGGGTGAAGCTCGTGACGCGCAACACGGGCGCGGCAGCTTGCGGATCCGGCGCAGGCGTTGCCATCTGCGGACGGGCACCACCGCCGCCGCCGAACGAGGACGATGGCGATGTCGGCATGCGAACCGGAGCCGCGGACGCCACCGGCCCGGCCGGCGCGTTGCGCGCGGCACTGCCGCCGCTCACGACCGGCGAACCGCCGCCGTTCTGCTCCAGCATCTTGATCGCTTCGTCCGGCGTCGGCAGGTCGGCGACATAGGCGATGCGCACCAGCACCATCTCGGCGGCCGCGGCGGGCCGCGTCGCGGCCTGCACCTCGGTGATGCCCTTGAGCAGCATCTGCCACATCCGCGACAGCACGCGCATCGAGATCTTCGAAGCGAAATCCCGCGCGCGCACGCGCTCGGTCTCGCCATAGGCGACGTTGTCGGCGGTCGCCGGCACGATCTTCACACGGGTGACGAAATTGACGAATTCGGCGAGATCGGAGAGCACGACGATCGGATCGGCGCCGACGTCGTACTGGTCGCGGAACTCCCTGAACGCGGACGCGATGTCGCCACGCGCCAGCGAATCGAAGAGATCGATGACACGGGTGCGGTCGGCAAGCCCCAGCATCTGCCTGACGGCATCGGCCTTCACGGTGCCTGCCGCATGCGCGATCGCCTGATCGAGCAGCGAGAGCGAATCGCGCACCGAGCCTTCCGCGGCGCGCGCGATGATGCCGAGCGCTTCCGGCTCGATCTCGACGTTTTCCCTGGCCGCGATGTTGGCCAGATGCTTCATCAGCACGTCGGCCTCGACGCGGCGCAGGTCAAAACGCTGGCAGCGCGACAGCACCGTGACCGGAACCTTGCGGATCTCGGTGGTCGCGAACACGAATTTGGCGTGCTCCGGCGGTTCCTCCAGTGTCTTCAGGAAGGCGTTGAACGCCGCCGTCGACAGCATGTGGACTTCGTCGATGATGTAGACCTTGTAGCGGGCGCTGGCCGGCGCGTAGCGGACGCTGTCATTGATCTGACGAACGTCGTCGACGCCGGTATGGGACGCCGCGTCCATCTCCAGCACGTCCATGTGCCGGCTTTCCATGATCGCCTGGCAATGCACGCCGAGCGTCGGCATCTGGACCGTCGGGCCCTTCACCGAGCCATCCGGCATCTCGTAGTTGAGCGCACGGGCAAGGATTCGCGCGGTGGTGGTCTTGCCGACCCCGCGGACGCCGGTGAGAATCCAGGCCTGCGGAATGCGGCCGGTCTCGAACGCATTGGAGACGGTGCGGACCACGGCCTCTTGGCCGATCAAATCGTCGAAGCTGGAGGGACGGTATTTCCGCGCCAGCACCCGGTACGGCGTGCTGGCCTGGCCGGCGCTATCAGGGTTGGGAGGGGCGCCAGCGTCGGTCATCGGTCGATCCGCAATGAAGTGTCTTTCGGCCGGCTTTGCGGAAAGGAGCGCGCTGGCGGCCCGAGCCGCCGGCGCAATTCGCTCGGAAAAACAGGTAGGAGACTGACGAGCGACCCGATCCGGACCTCGTTAGGGCTGCTTCCTTCCGGACCTGACCCGGTTGGCGAGTGGCTCGTCCACCGCCAATCTCCCGGTCCCTATTTGGGGCCAAAAGGACCGGAAAGCAAGCGGGCATCGGCTTGAACGGCTGGGCTTCATCGTGACTTGCCCAGCATCCGGGCAATTCCCGGCCTGCCCAGCCGATAGGCTGTGCTTTCACTGCCGGAGGCGCCTTGGTAAGAACGCTGCCGGAACCCCTTCCAACAGAAAAGCGATTGATCCCAATGGTTACACGTCGTGATGTTGCATCGATTGTCGGACTTGGCGCGATTGGCGCGGCGACGCTGGCCTCCCCGGCCGTGGCGCAGACCGCCGATTCCAACGAATCGACCTTCGCCCGCATCCGCCGCACCAAGAAGATGCGGATCGGCGCGGTCGGCGGCGGCGCGCCCTATTACATGAAGGATCTTTCGACCGGCCAGTGGAAGGGATTTTACGTCGACATCGCGAAAGCACTCGCGGAGGACATGGAGGCCGAGCTCGAGATCACCGAAACCACTTGGGGCAATTCGGTGCTCGACCTGCAGTCCAACAAGATCGACATCTTCTTCGGCCTCAACCCGACCCCGAAGCGCGCGCTGGTGGTCGATTTCTCGGTGCCAGTCTTCAACAACGCCTTCGGCATCCTCTGCAAGAAGGACTTCAAGCCGAAGAGCTGGGCCGAGCTGAACTCGCCCGACGTCAAGATCGCGGTCGACCAGGGCTCCTCGCACGACCAGGTCGTCAGCCGCCTGACGCCGAAGGCGCAGATCTCGCGGCTGAAGACCGCCGACGACGCCACCGCCGCGCTCCAGACCGGCCGCGTCGATGCGCAGTGCCTGATCACCATGCTGTCGCTGACGGTGCTGAAGAAAAACCCCTCGCTCGGCCAGTTCGTGCTGCCGACGCCGATCTTCGCCACGACGTCGAATGCCGGCTTCCGCCGCGAGACCGACAAGACCTGGCGCGACTACGTCAACACCTGGATCGACTTCAACAAGGGCCTCGGCTTCATCCGCAACGCGATCATCACCAACATGGAGCTGGTGGGCGTGACCGAGGCGGACATTCCGCTGGGCGTTTCGCTGTAGTCTTCCACTGTCATTCCGGGGCGCCCGAAGGGCGAACCCCGGAATCTCGAGGTTCCGGGTTCGATGCTTCGCATCGCCCCGGAACGACAATGCCGGCTGTCAAGGCGTACGACGAGTAACACACGCATGTATCAGTGGGACTTCGGTATCCTCTGGAGCTATCGCTGGCTCTTTCTCAACGGGCTCGGCGTCACCGTCGGCTTCACCGTGGTCATTGTGGTGCTCGGCCTCGTCTTCGGCCTGTTCGGCGCCTTCGGCACCCTGTCGCGCTTTCGCGCGGTGCGCCTTCTCGCGCTCACCTTCATCGAGGCGTTCCGCTGCACGCCGATCCTGGTGCAGCTGATCTGGTTCTATTACGCGCTGCCGATCCTGGCCGGTGTCGAGATGACGCCGATCACGGCCTCGGCGCTGGCGCTGTCGCTCTATGGCGGCTCGTTCTATTCGGAGATCATCCGCGGCGGCATCATCTCGATCGACCGCGGCCAGCCTGAAGCCGGCGCCGCGCTCGGCATGACGCCGGGACAGAGCATGCGCCGCATCGTGCTGCCGCAGGCGATCAAGCGGATGATCCCGGCGCTGATGAACCAGTCGATCATCCAGTTCAAGAACACCTCTCTGGTCTCGGTGCTGGCGGTGCCAGACCTGGTCTATCAGAGCCAGGTCGCCGCTCATGACAGCTACCGTCCGCTGGAAACCTACACCGCCGTAGCGGTCGCCTATGCGGCGATCCTGATTCCCCTGACCATCATGGTCCGGCGCGGCGAGAAACGACTGGCGGTCGGCGAATGAGCGAGACCCCTTCCAAGATTGAGATCCGGGCGCTGCGCAAAAGCTTTGGCAGCAACGAGGTCTTGAAGAACATCAATCTCGATGTCGCCAAGGGAGGCGTCGTCGCGCTGATCGGCCCGTCCGGCTCCGGCAAGTCGACGCTGCTCCGCTGCATCAACCTCCTGGTGACGCCCGATGGCGGCAGCGTTCGCGTCGGCGACACCCGCTTTGCTTTCGGAGAAGGCACAAAGCTGCCGGACGTGAAGACGCTGGCAAGATTTCGCGCCACCACCGGCATGGTGTTCCAGCATTTCAATCTGTTCCCGCACATGACGACGCTCCAGAACGTGATGGAGGGGCCGGTCACGGTGCGGCGCATGGCGAGGGCTGACGCCGAGAGGCTGGCCCGGGCTCAACTCGCGAAGGTGGGCCTTGCAGAGAAGGCCGACCAATATCCGGCAACGCTCTCCGGCGGACAGAAGCAGCGCGTCGCGATTGCGCGGGCGCTCGCCATGGAGCCGGACGTAATGCTGTTCGACGAGGCCACCTCCGCGCTCGATCCCGAGCTTGTCGGCGAGGTGCTCGCCGTGATCCAGCAGCTGGCGTCGGAGGGCATGACCATGGTGATCGTGACCCACGAGATCGCCTTTGCCCGCGAAGTCGCCGACCGTCTGATCTTCATGCGCGACGGCGTCGTGGTCGAGGAAGGCCCGGCGCGGCAGGTCATCGACAATCCGCAAGCAGCGGCGACGCGCGCCTTCCTCAGCCATTTCCACCGCACCGGCGCGCTGCCGCCGGTTACAACGGCATCGTGATGTCCGAAATCAATCGCGTCTATCTCGTCACCGGCGCCGCCAGCGGCATCGGCCGTGCCACTGCAAAACTGCTCGCGGCCCCTGGCACCGCGCTGCTGCTGCACACGCGCTCCAACGCAGTCGGCCTCGACGCCACGGCGGCGGAGGCCGAAGCGCAAGGTGCGATCGTCGCGAAATGCCTCGGCGATCTCGCCGAGGAGGCTGCGGTCACCGACGCCGTCGCCGCCGCGCAAGCCGCCTTCGGCCGGCTCGATGGATTGATCCTGGTCGGCGGCCATGCCCGGCGCGGCAGCGCGATCGGCACGCCGGCGGATCAGTTCCGCAAGGCGATGGACGAATCGGCGTTGGCGTTCACGCGGCTGGTGGACGCCGCGCTGCCGCTGCTGCGTGCGGGACGAGATGCGCGGATCGTGGCAGTGTCGTCCTTCGTCGCCCACGCGATCCGGCCGGAGTTCGCGCCCTTCGCAGCCACGGCCGCGAGCCGCTCCGCGCTCGAAGCGCTGGTGCGCCTCACCGCAGTCGAGCTCGCCAGGGAGGGCATCACCGTCAATGCCGTGGCACCGGGCCTCATCGTCAAGGACAAGCCCAGCGAAAGCCGGCTTTCACCCGAACAGATCGCAGCGACCGAGGCGCTGATCCCGATGGGCCGCCGCGGACGGCCGGAGGAAGTGGCCGAGATCATCGCCTTCCTGGCCTCCCCGAAAGCATCCTACGTCACCGGCCAGGTCTGGCACGTCAATGGAGGCCTGACATGACCGAAGCAACCGTCGAACGGATCAGGCTGTTCCTGATCGAGAGCCCGATCAAAATGGCGCGCCTCCAGGGCGTCGGCAGCGTCAAGGGCACGGTGAAGCGCGTGCTGATCGAGCTCACCGCGAGCGACGGCGTGATCGGCTGGGGCGAGGCCGCACCGTGGGAAGTGTTCACGGGAACGCCGGAAGCCGCGTTCGCCGCGCTCGACATCTATTTACGGCCGATCGTGCTCGGCAAGTCGGTGCGCCGCATCCGCGCGCTGATGGCCGAGCTCGATCGCGCGCTGGTCGGACATGCCGAAGCCAAGGTCGCGATCGAAATGGCGCTGCTCGACATCGTCGGCAAGTCGTCGGGACTTTCGGTCGCCGACCTGCTCGGCGGCCGCGTGCGCGACACGATCCCGCTGTCGTTCTCAATCGCCGATCCCGATTTCGCCGCCGATCTCGAACGCATGCGGAAAATGGTTCCGGACGGCAATGTCATCTACAAGGTCAAGACCGGCGTGAAGCCGCATCGCGAGGATCTCGATCACCTCGCGGCGATCCGGAAAGAATTCGGCGACAAGGTCGATCTTCGCGTCGACTACAACCAGGCGCTGGCGCCGTTCGGCGCCATCAAGATCCTGCGCGACATCGAGCAGTTTGCGCCGACCTTCATCGAGCAGCCGGTGCCGCGCAAATTTCTCGACGTGATGGCGCAGCTCACCGCGGCGCTTGAGACACCCGTGCTCGCGGACGAAAGCTGCTTCGACCGCCGCGACATGATGGAGGTGGTGCGCCGCGAGGCGGCAGATGCCGTCTCGATCAAGCTGATGAAGGCCGGCGGCCTGTTCGAGGCGCAGGCGATCATGGCGATCGCCGACATCGCCGGCCTCCCCGGCTATGGCGGCACGCTGTGGGAGGGCGGCATCGGGCTTGCCGCCGGCACGCAGCTGATCGCAGCGACGCCGGGGATCTCGCTCGGCTGCGAATTCTACATGCCGCACCATGTGCTGACCGAGGACGTGCTGGAAGAGCGCGTCGCCAATCGCGGCGGCCACGTCGTGGTGCCCGACGGCCCCGGCCTCGGGATTCGTGTGAGCGAAGCCTCGGTCCGCGCCAATGCGCGGGTGCTTGCGGAGGCGTAAAGGCACGCCCCCACCGTCGTCCTGGCGAAGGCCAGGACCCATTACCCCAAGGAGAAGTTTGTGGCACGAAGTTGGTAACCCCGAATCTTCGCCAAACCGAATCCTGTGGTAATGGGTCCTGGATCTGCGCTGCGCTTGTCCAGGACTACGATCGCGTATGCGGCCCCTGCGGAGCCTCATCCTTCCCCAATCAGATTCGGTATCGTATGGTCGGAGCCAATATTCAGGGGTTCCGCCCCGCCACGCCCGACTCCCATCGGGCCATCCGGAAACCTTCATGTCCGAACCCGCCTGGTCGCTGCACTCTCGCCTGAAAGAGGACACCATCGACATCGGCGATTTGCCGCTGTCCAAGGTATTGGTCATCAAGGACGCGCATTATCCCTGGCTGCTGCTGGTGCCGCGGCGCGCGGATGCGGTCGAGATCATCGATCTCGACGAGGTGCAGCAGGCGCAGCTGATGACCGAGATCTCCCGCGTCTCGCGTGCGCTGAAGGAGATCACCAGATGCGACAAGCTCAACATCGCGGCACTCGGCAACCTCGTGCCGCAGCTTCACGTCCACGTCATCGCGCGCCGCACCAGTGACGCCGCCTGGCCGCGGCCGGTATGGGGCGTGATGCAGCCCTTGGCGCACGACGCCACGGAGGTGCAGACTTTCATCAGCGCGCTTCGCCGCAAGATCTGGTTGGGTTGAAAGAACAAGAAATGTCAGCATTCGACTCGTTTCCGCTGGGGCAGCCGGCCTTCGTCACCAACATTCTCGACCGCGCGGCGCATCTGCGGCGCGACGACGAAAAGCTGTTCGCGATGGAGCAGAAGCCGTCGTCGCGCGCCTATGTCGTCTACCGCGACTCGCTGCTGGTGAAGCGCGAGGGCGAAAAAGTGCGCGCGCTGCTCGGAATCGACGAGGCGCTGAAATGCGGCGCCAATCCCGGCACGATTTTTCTCGGCCTGCGCGACGGCGCCGCGATGTTCGGGATGGGCCTGTCGCAGGCCGCGTCCGAGAAGCTGATCGGGCGCGAAGACTACGCGCTGAGCGAGCTGCGCGGCATGGCGATGCAGGGCGCGGTGCCGCCGAAGGAGCTGTCGGCGATCGCGATGGCGAAGTCGATGGTGAGCTGGCACCAGCGCCACGGCTATTGCGCCAATTGCGGCACGCGTACCGGGATGAAGGAAGGCGGCTGGAAGCGGGAGTGCCCGAGTTGCAAGGCCGAGCATTTCCCCCGCACTGACCCGGTCGTGATCATGCACGTCGCCGCCGGCGACAAATGCCTGCTCGGCCGCCAGAAGCAGTTTCCGCCGGGCATGTATTCCTGCCTCGCCGGTTTCGTCGAGGCCGCCGAAACCATCGAGGACGCGGTGCGCCGCGAGATCCTCGAAGAGTCCGGGATCCGCTGCACCGACGTGCAATATTACATGACCCAGCCTTGGCCCTATCCGTCGTCGCTGATGATCGGCTGCAGCGCGCGGGCCGTGAGTGAGGACATCGTCGTCGATCATTCGGAGCTGGAGGATGCGCGCTGGTTCACGCGCGAGGAGGCCGCCTTGATGCTGACGCGGACCCATCCCGACGGGCTCGCCGGTCCGCACCCGTTCGCCATCGCCCATCATTTGCTCGGCCGCTGGGTGCACGACAAGAGCTGAGACCGGAGATGGCGCCCTCTGTGATCGCGCCGCGCGTCCTCTGCATCGGCATTCCCGTGCGCGACCTGACCTTTCGGGTCGAGGCCGTGCCCGCGCGCGGCAGCAAGGCCAATGCCACGCACCTCGCGGAGATCTGCGGCGGCAACGCGCTCAATGCCGCGATCGCCATCGCGCGGCTTGGCGGCCGCGTCTCCTTCGCGGGCCCCATGGGCGATGCCCGGGAGACGTCGAGCCGCTTCATCCTCGAACGGATGGAAGTTGAAGCGATCGAGACCACGCACATCGTCCGCATGCCGGGGCTCACGACGCCGGTGTCGGCGATCATGATCGAGCCCTCGGGCGAACGAACCCTCACCATCTATCGCGATCCCATGTTGTCGACCGTGCAGCTGCCGGACGCCGACAAGCTGCTCGCCGATTGTCAGGCGGTCCTCGTCGAGAGCCGCTGCGCATCGTTCTGCACGGACCTCTGCACTGAGGCACGCCGGCGCGGTATTGCCGTCGTCGTCGGCGTCGATCGCGCGATGTCGCTGCAGGACAGCCTGCTCACGGCCGCCTCGCATTTGCTGTTCGCCAGTGAACAGGTGCAGGAGACCGCCGGCATCACCGATGATGGCGAGGCGTTGCAGCGCCTGGCCGCGCTCACGCCCGCCTTCCTCGCCGCCACCCGCGGCCCGCGCGGCACGATCTGGCTGAACGAGAGCGGCGAATTGGAGCAGACGCCGGCGGTCTCGGTTCAGGCGGTCGATACGCTCGGCGCGGGCGACGTCTTCCAGGGCGCCTTCACGCTTCGCCTTGCTGAAGGCAGCGGCGCGCGGCAGGCGCTGCAATTCGCCGCGGGCGCCGCGGCGCTGAAATGCACCCGCCACGGCGGCGGCCTGGCCGCCCCGCAACGTCTTGAAGTCGAAGAGCTTTTGAACACGCCGCGCGCGACGACGCTCGGACGGACGCCGAGATTATAGACTTGCTATAGAAAGATTTTCTCTATATCAGGGAAATCAACCCTTGATATGGAACAAAGTTCTTCAAATGACCGATCTCGCCGTCCCGCTCCCCGAGACCAGCCGCCGCCTCGACGCCATCGACCGCAAGATTCTGATGGTGCTCCAGGACGATGCCTCCCTCTCCGTCGCCGAGATCGGCGACCGCGTCGGCCTGTCCTCGACCCCCTGCTGGAAGCGTATCCAGCGCCTGGAGGCAGACGGCGTGATCACCAAGCGGGTGGCGCTGGTCGACCAGAACAAGATCGGCCTCGGCATCTCCGTGTTCGTGTCGGTCGAGAGCTCCGACCATTCCGACGCCTGGCTGAAGAAATTCGCCGAAGCCGTCAGCGCCATGCCCGAGGTGATGGAGTTCTATCGTATGGCCGGCGACGTCGACTACATGCTGCGCGTCGTCGTCGCGGACATGCAGGCCTATGACGTGTTCTACAAGAAACTGATCAGCGCCGTGCCGCTGAAGAACGTCACCTCGCGCTTCGCGATGGAGAAGATCAAGTCGGTCACCGCGCTGCCGATCCCGGCGGTGGTGGCGGCTTAGACGTCACCACAGAGAAGCTGTCATCGCCCGGCTTGACCGGGCGATCCAGTACTCCGTGACGCCTGAAATCGATCGAGAAGCCCCGGCGTACTGGATGCCCGCCTGCGCGGGGCACGACAGCAAGTGAGGCTAGCCTCGCGCCTCAGATCTTCTGATTGTACTCGCCGACTTCGGGATGGGTGCGCAGCACGCTGTTCACCATCTCGAACATGTCGTGCATGCGCTGCTCGGAGACCGGGCTCTCGACCACGACGACGAGCTCGGGCTTGTTGGAGGAGGCACGCACCAGGCCCCAGCTGCCGTCCTCGACCGTGACGCGGACGCCGTTGACGGTGACGAGATCGCGGATCGACTGGCCGCCGATCTTGGCGCCCTTGGTCTGCAAGCCCTCGAAGTGCTTCACCACCTTGTCGATGACGCCGTACTTCACCTCGTCGGCGCAATGCGGCGACATGGTCGGCGACGACCAGGTTTTTGGCAGCGCGTTCTTCAGATCGGCCATCGACTTGCCGGGGGCGCGGTCGAGCATGTCGCAGATCGCGAGCGCCGAGACGAGACCGTCGTCATAGCCGCGTCCATACGGCTTGTTGAAGAAGAAATGGCCGGACTTCTCGAAGCCGGCGAGCGCACCCGTCTCATGGGTGCGGCGCTTCATGTAGGAATGGCCGGTCTTCCAGTAGGTGGTTTTTGCACCCTGCTTCTGCAGCACCGGATCGGTGATGAAGAGGCCGGTCGACTTCACGTCGACGATGAACTGCGCGTCCTTGTGGATTGCCGACATGTCGCGCGCCAGCATCACGCCGACCTTGTCGGCAAAGATCTCCTCTCCGGTGTTGTCGACGACGCCGCAGCGATCGCCGTCACCGTCGAAGCCGAGGCCCACATCGGCCTTGTGCTGCAGCACCGCGTCGCGGATCGCGTGCAGCATCTCCATGTCTTCGGGGTTCGGATTGTATTTCGGGAAGGTGTGGTCGAGTTCGGTGTCGAGCGGGATCACCTCGCAGCCGATCGCCTCCAGCACCTGCGGCGCGAACGCGCCGGCGGTGCCGTTGCCGCAGGCCGCGACGACCTTGAGCTTGCGCTTGAGCTTCGGGCGGCTGGTGAGATCGGCGATGTAGCGCGCCGGATAATTCTCGTGGAATTGATAGGAGCCGCCGGCCTTGTTTTTGAACTCGGCGCCCAGCACGATCTCCTTCAGCCGCGTCATCTCGTCGGGACCGAAGGTCAGCGGGCGGTTGGCGCCCATCTTCACGCCGGTCCAGCCATTGTCGTTGTGAGAGGCCGTGACCATGGCGCAGCAGGGCACGTCGAGGTCGAACTGCGCGAAATAGGCCATCGGCGTCACCGCGAGCCCGATGTCGTGCACCTTGCAGCCTGCTGCCATCAAGCCGGAGATCAGCGCATATTTGATCGAGGCCGAATAGCCGCGGAAATCATGACCGGTGACGATCTCCTGGCTGACGCCGAGCTCCGCGATCAGCGCGCCCAGCCCCATGCCGAGCGCCTGGATTCCCATCAGGTTGATTTCCTTCTGGAACAGCCAGCGCGCGTCGTATTCGCGAAAGCCCGTGGCCTTCACCATCGGCTCGGATTCGAAGGCATAGGTGTTGGGCAGCAACACGGATTTCGGCTTGGGGAACATTGAGACGGTCTCGTGAAAAAGAGCCAGGATTTGATGCAGCCTTAGCGAATGCCGGGCTGCAGCGGAAGGCGGGAATGGCAGCTTATGGATGATAATTGCGGCAGTTTGGTAACGGGGAAATCTGGCCGCGAGAGCGGTCGGAATAGAGATTTTCTTGAAATATGCGGTCGCCGGAGCCTTTGAGAGACCCTTACTGCTCCAGCACCATCTGACCGTTGGCGTATTCGAAGCGCTTGAGGCGGGAGAGGAAGGAGAGGCCGAGCAGGTTCTCGGACAGCGCCTCGTCCGGCAGCACCATGGCATCGACATCGCGTACCACGAGGCCGCCGACATCGAGCATGGCGATGCGGGTGCGCGCGGCCTTGATGGTGCCGTTGGCGGTGGAGACGGTGGCATTGTAATCGCTGCGCGAGGGACGCAGGCCGAAACGGGCAGCCGAGGTCTCGTTCAGCGCAACCACGGAGGCGCCGGTGTCTACCATGAAGCCAATGCGCTGGCCTTCGATCCGGCCATCGGTTTGGAAGTGGCCGCGGCCGTCGCGGGGGATGTTGAGGCTGCGGCCGCCGGCCGGCGCCATGGACGCGACTGCTACCGTGCGCGGCACCGACGTCGCCGAGGCGGAGCTCATCCTGTCCGCCATCTGGGCCATGAAGGTGCCAAGGCCGATCATGATCGCCGCGAAGATCATTATGTTACGCATCACACCACTTCCGAGCCGGAAGCTCGATTTCACCACGCGGCAGGCCGCTCCGCGAGCGACGCTGCGGCCAGAGCTGTGCTATTTTGACGAAAAGGATGAGCGGACGGTTAATGGGTCTTCGTAACGCTCACGTCCCGCGCGGCTTGACCCGCCGGGTCGGCAGCGCATTCGCCGGATCTTCCGGCCAGGGATGGCGCGGGTAGCGGCCGCGCAAATCGGAGCGCACGGCATTGTAGCTGCCGCGCCAGAAACCGGGGAGATCTCGGGTCACCTGCACCGGGCGTTGCGCCGGCGACAGCAGCTCGAGCACCAACGGCACCTTGCCGGCGGCGATCGACGGATGGGTGTTGAGGCCGAACAATTCCTGGAGCCGCACCGCGATGGTCGGCCCCTGCTCGGCTTCATAGTCGATCGCGAGCACGCTGCCGGTCGGCGCCTCGAAATGCGTCGGCGCCTCGCGGTCGAGCCGCGCGCGCATCTCCCACGGCAGCAACGTCATCAGTGCGTCGGAGAGATCGCCGGCGGAGATATCCTTCAGCGCGATCTTGTCGTAGAGCGCCGGCACCAGCCAATCGTCGCGCCGCGCGATCAGCCCGTCGTCCGAAAGATCCGGCCAGCTGTCGCCTTCGGCCTTGCGCAAAAACATCACGCGATCGCGCCATTGTTTGGCGGCCTTCGACCAGGGCAGCCGGTCGAGGCCGGCGGCGATCAGCCCGTCCGCCAAGATGCGCGCGGTGTCCTCCGAAGGCGATACGGCAAGTGTCGCCTCGGAGAGAGTGATCGCGTGCAGCGCGCGCTTGCGCCGCGCCCGCAACGCCATCGCGCCGCGATCGAACGATATCTCCTCGACGGATTCGATATGCTCGGCGAAATGCTGCTCGATCTCGTCCTGCGAGATTTGCGCTGCGAGCAGAATGCGTCCGCTCGCCGCCGTGCCTGTCATCTCGCCGATCGCGATATAGGGCGCGCGGGCGAGTGACGAGGTCTGATCGACGGCGGCACCACGGCCGTTGGCGAGCACGAAGCTGCCATTGCCGCGGTTGCGCGCGACGCGATCCGGGAAGGCGTAGGCGAGCATCAGGCCGGCCGAGAGGTCACCTTCTCCGGTCGCCGCCTTCTCTGACGCCGCCACCTGCGAGGCCCAGCGCCGCGCGAGGTCGCGCGCGCTTGCTGCACGCGGGGAATGGTCGCGGCGGAACTGATCGCGCCGGTGCTCGAGATCGACGCTGTCGCCGCCGAGCCCGCGCTCGGTGATGATGGCGGCGATCTCGGCGGCGGCGTCGCCCTCGCCGGCACGATGCGAATCCACGATCATGCGCGCGAGCCGCGGCGGCAGCGCCAGCGCGCGCAGGCTCTTGCCTTCCGCGGTAATGCGGCCGTCGCCATCGAGCGCATTGAGCTCGGAGAGCAGGCTTTTTGCTTCTTTCCAGGCCGGCTGCGGCGGCGGGTCGAGAAACGACAGCGCGGCAGGATCGGCGACGCCCCATTGCGCGAGATCGAGCACCAGCGAGGACAGATCGGCGCTGAGGATCTCGGGCTGGGTGTAGGGCGCGAGCGAGGCCGTCTGAGGTTCGTCCCAGAGCCGGTAGCAGACACCGGGCTCGGTGCGGCCGGCGCGGCCGCGGCGCTGGTCCGCCGCCGCGCGCGAGACGCGCACGGTCTCGAGCCGGGTCAGGCCGATGTCGGGCTCGTAGCGCGGCACGCGGGCAAGACCGGAATCGACCACGATGCGCACGCCCTCGATGGTCAACGAGGTCTCCGCGATCGAGGTCGCCAGCACCACCTTGCGCGTGCCCTTGGGCGCCGGCGAGATGGCACGGTCCTGCACGGCGGCGTCGAGCGCGCCGAACAGCGGCACGATTTCGATGCTGGAATCCTGCACGCGTTCGCCGAGGAAATTCTGGGTGCGGCGGATTTCAGCGGCGCCCGGCAGGAACGCCAGCACCGAGCCGGCATCGGCGCGCAGTGCCGAGGCGATCGCATCCGCCATCTGCCGTTCCACCGGCACGTCCGCCTTGCGGCCGAGATAGCGCGTCTCGACCGGAAAGGCGCGCCCCTCGCTTTCGACGACGGGCGCTTCGCCGAGCAATCTTGCCACGCGGGCGCCATCGAGCGTTGCCGACATCACGAGGATGCGCAAATCCTCACGCAGGCCGGTTTGCGCATCGCGCGCCAGCGCGAGGCCCATGTCGGCATCGAGCGAGCGCTCGTGGAATTCGTCGAACAGGACGGCGGCGATGCCCGACAGCTCGGGATCGTCGAGGATCTGGCGGGTGAAGATACCCTCCGTCACCACCTCGATGCGGGTCGCGCGCGAGATCTTCGAGCCGAAGCGGACGCGATAGCCGACGGTCTCGCCGGCGCGTTCGCCCAGTGATTTGGCCATGCGGTCGGCGCTGGCGCGCGCCGCGATGCGCCGCGGCTCCAGCACGATGATCTTCTTGCCCTTCGCCCATGGGGCATCGAGCAGCGCCAGTGGCACGCGCGTGGTCTTGCCGGCGCCCGGCGGCGCCACCAGCACGGCGGCGTTATGCGCCTCCAGCGTGCGCGAGAGGTCGTCGAGCACGGCATCGATCGGGAGGGGCGTGTCGAAACTGCGGGGCAAAGAACTATCCGATCGTCATGCCCGGGCAATAGCGCGAAGCGCGTCCTCGCGCAGAAGTCCAGGGCATCCACGTTCTTTCAGCCGAGAGTGAACAAGACGTGGATGGCCGGGACAAGCCCGGCCATGACGGTTTTAGCCCGACAACGACATGTAACTTTCAGCCCTGCACCGGCGGCCGTCCGACACTCTCATAAACGAAGCCGGCCGCAGCCATCTCCTCGGGGCGGTAGATGTTACGCAAGTCGACGATGACGGGCTGCGCCATGGTCGCCTTCAGCCGGTCGAGATCGAGCGCACGGAACTGCACCCATTCGGTGACGATGACGATCGCATCGGCGCCTTCCGCGCAGGAATAGGCGTCCTCGCAATAAGTGATGCTGGGCAGCTCGCTCTTCGCCTGCTCCATGCCGACGGGATCGAAGGCCTTCACCTTCGCGCCCATGTCGATCAGGCCCGTGACCAACGGGATCGACGGCGCATCGCGCATGTCGTCGGTGTCGGGCTTGAAGGTGAGGCCGAGCACGGCGATGGTCTTGCCGCGCAGCGAGCCGCCGAGCGCCTGGCTCACTTTTCGCGCCATCGCCCGCTTGCGGTTCTCGTTGACCGCCAGCACGGATTCGACGATGCGCAAGCTCACGTCGTAGTCCTGCGCGATCTTGATCAGCGCCTTGGTGTCCTTTGGGAAGCACGAGCCGCCGAAGCCGGGACCGGCATGCAGGAATTTGGTGCCGATGCGGTTGTCCAGGCCAATGCCGCGCGCGACTTCCTGCACGTTGGCGCCGACCTTCTCGGAGAGGTCCGCGATCTCGTTGATGAAGGTGATCTTGGTCGCGAGGAACGCATTGGCGGCGTATTTGATCATCTCGGCGGT
>NZ_JBVVPB010000040.1:0-47897 GCF_055807435.1 Bradyrhizobium sp. Ken51
CTTGGCGATCTTTCTTCGTAAGATGGACTTCTCTTGCTTCGGGTATCATCCCGACGTTGAATCATGACTCACTTCCCAGGGAAAGTGGGTACTAGTTTCCAGTCGCCGCCTCGAGAAGCGTGGACGCAGCGGCAGATGGCTCACCATCGAATGACGTGTGCCCAACGAGTTGATGATCCGCCGCCGCGCTCGCACACCGTATTTTCCGAGCTCACCAATCTATATTCAGCGCCTAAGCAGCACGATGCGACGAGCGATTCGCTTGAGTCGCTGATTGAACACGACAATCGGTCGGGTTTAGGTCAAGTGACCGGATCGACGGAGAAGCCGGTCAGCTCGTTCGCAGCGAGACCTAACCGTCGGCGCCCAGCCTGAGACGACCAACTAGCCAGCAATCGCAAGCCGCCTGACGGCCTCGATCATCACGCCGGTCGATTTCCGAAACTGAATCACATCTCAGCGCTGGTGACCCAAGCCAATCCCCAAGGTAGACGCTTTCTGCCTTAGGGAGCCTTCGGAGCGCTTCATAAGCTTTGAAACCCTAGCTACAGGGGTGCGGGCCCTTGAGTGCGCCTTGAGCAGCTTGACCTCGTCCTTACTATATTCTTTGCGCTTGGTGCTTTTTGCCACGTGACGTTCTCCGATTTCGCTTTGCACATTTATCTGCAGCGCCTTGTTATTGAAAAACGACGCAACTGCTTCCCATTACCACATCAATGACCATCGGCAACTATTCAAGCGGGCTTTTATCTTCCAGATAAGAACATGAACTACACGCGAATTTGTTCTCTGTCCTTCTGTATCTTTATCCGCGCGACAAACCCGGTTCCCGACGCACGCCAGGCGGTTCAACATGGAAGCAAGCTAGCGAGACAGGGATGCTCGATTCGGTCCTTCAAAAACCAACTCGAAAGCGCTTCTTGCTTAAATACATCAACTTCACTCACCAAGAAGTTTCGTAGAGCAATATTCAGGCGCCAGAATTGATGGAGTAGCGCTGGATCGGCCAGGACAATCGTGGTGCTCCCGCGCATGATGAACCGGGCTTCACGAGTGTACGGCGTTACCGCGCGAAGAATAAACGTCGTCTCATACTTGCTGGGCTTCTGCGGATTTAGGTCGAGTACTCACAAATGCGAATCCTGCGGCGGCTGAGGTTTGCTTCGTCAACTAATCGAGCACGGCTTGCTCTTTCTAATTTGACAGCCGCAGTATCCTTGATCGAAGAGGCCACGTAGAGATAGCCAGGCAATTCCATCCTCAGCGAACAAGATTCCAGACCATCGCCTGCCCCGTGTCATGGACCCGGTGAACGAGCGAGCGATCTGATCGTGACATTTCGCTAGGCCCGGCACGACGGCATGGCAAACAACCCGCGGGCTTAGCGCCCTGTGAGCCTGGCACCGGCAGGCGATTGCTTGATCATGACATGGCAGAGCGCTTGGCCAGCACGATGCCGGTGGCGCGCTCCGGATCATTCGTGATCTGTGCACATTGAGCTCCACTGTCGAGCAGATGCAGGTCAAACTGTCCAAAACGGCGGAACGGAGTGTGTGTCATGTCGGAGGCGTCGCAACAAATCCAGGCAAGATGTGGAAATTTCTGCCGGAGCGTCGGGCAAGGCTCAGAGGCTGCATCAATAGAGGTGAGCGTCTGCCCGATGTTCGTCAACTCGCCTTCGAGCACCATTTCCAGAATCCTTATTGCCAAAACAAACGTGCAGGGTCGGCGTTCAGAACCGCTGTCGCCAAGCCAAGCCGTTGATGGGTCGAATGCCACTCCCAGACGCCCTTGCGGTGATCTTTGCGGAACAGCTGCCATGCCGCCCCAGTCGTATCGTGGTGCAGCAGCGCAACCTCGACGAGGCCGCGCTCCGCATTGATATTGCCTGAGCAACACGGGCTCTCGACCAGATAGCCGCCAGGAACCGCAGTCACCTCTGGCGAGACATATCGGTAGCGCTCGCGCTTCGTGAGTGCGCGCACGATTCGCCATCGGTCGAGCTCGTTGGGATGGGCAGGCAAGCCGGAATGATGTCTTCTGATGATTGCCGCGTTCATTGCGCAATCTCCTAGACTGCAGAGATTTCTGCCTCGATGCAGCCAACCACCAACTGCTTGCCGAAGTCGACCATATAAATGAATAGGTTCGCTTCCGTATGGCAACCGATCTGGACGATCTCACCAATGTGCCCGACGCTGACCAAGCACTCTTCCGGCGACGCGTCCGGAAAGGAACCGTCGTTGAGCAGATCTATCGCCGCCTTGACACGTTGGCCTGACTGGTATCTTGGCAGTCTTGGTTCGATCATCGGGCTGCCGCTCCTGGCAAGGAAGGCCCCTCGCCTTCGTGGCTTCGCCTGACTAGATCGAGCTCCTTGCCTTTCATGCCGACGCGATGGCCGGAGCCGAGGAATTCAACCCCATAGATATAAAATTGTTGTAGGAACGTGCCGATCGAGACGACATAGCCAAGCTCACCTTTCTTGACCAGAACCTCACCAATCTCCTTGCCCACATAGGTGCCGTCGTTGCGGATGGTGCGGTTGGCCCGCACCTTGTCGCCATAATCAAACAAGGGGCTGTCCGTCAGCTCGACGATCTCACTATCGCGGACGATGTTGCTCATGCTATCGTCCCCGTTCCACAGTTCGATACAACGTCTCGCCAACGCCCTGCCTCACCGACCGCCCTATCATTATCCCCGATCAGCCGCGTCGATCCCCGCACGGCGGTGCGGTTTGCGATCACGGCTTGCATGAGCCTTTCGAGCCGGTGCAGCGCAACGCCCGCAACTGAAATCCAGATGCTCGAGATAACTATCCATGAGCCCATGGTTGATGTTGAACAAGCCCTCGATGCGGCACGCGCGTCCGTCATCGACGGAGGCATGGTTGAGCCGGCGGCGCGGCGAGCCGCGTGTTTCAGCGCCGGATGCGCACAGCCGGCGGAGTCGGCCTGATTACCCCGGCAACTGAGGGCATTGTGGACGTCACCATTCACGGTCCTGCCCATAGGCTCAAGCGCCCCATAATAACACCTCGGCGCCGATCTTGCGCGTGGTAGCGAGCCCCACCAGTCTCTGGACAGCTGCGTCGGTTGTCGGGTTGCCCGTAACGCAAGCAGGCGCAAGAGCATTGAACGAGAACAGGACGGCGCACGCCAGGGCCATTGCGGCCAAACTCGGGCTTGCTGGCGCCGAGAGCGCCACTCGGCAGGAAATCGTCTGCGCATCACGTGATCGGGTGCGAACGCGTTGGCTTGACGCAGGTAGATTTTCGGCAGGCTGATATGATTACCCTGCCGCCCTGAGATGATGCTAGGTCGGCTCGACACCGCACGACCAACGCAGGAGTCGGTGAGGACACCCTCGTTTCTCTCGGATGGCGGACTTAAGAACGACCTGGACATGAATGTCGCCCGTTCAAGGATGGCTGCAGGGGAATGGATCGATGTCCCGGAACACGCGTCCGCTCTTCGTGGGCCCATCAGCGAATTCGATCCGCGACGCTCAAGACAGCGGGATTCGGGCGGACCGGAATCGTTTGACGCAGTCCCGCCGACGCCCGCGTCGCCAGAATATGGCTCGGTAGCTGGCGAATAGCTTGGCGACGAGGGCGAGCCTTCCATCCGGTTTGAGAAGGCGACAGCCGCGGTCGCCGCCGTTCAATGCGGAGCATCAACCGCCCGAGTTTCTGAACGGCTAGTGTCGTCATGACATCCATCGTGGCCCTCAAGCAGGCTCCTGCTGACGCGGCAGCGCCGCGTCGAGCACGCATGTATTGTCAACGGGGCAAACCGCCACGCATTGTGGCTCGTCAAAGTAGCCGGCGCACTCGGTGCATTTCTCAGGATCAATCAGGAAAACGCCGGCTCGCTCGGAAATAGCGAGGTTCGGGCATTGCGTTTCGCACGCCGAACAGCCCGTGCATTGCGACACGATGATCTTGAATGGCATTATCTCGAACCCATCCTCAGGCGGCGGAAGTCAGCGAGTTGGAGCAGGCCGCCGCATCGACCCTTTCAACGTGATTGATCTTCCCCTCATTGACTTTATCGAGATAGAGTTGGAACCAGGCGGTGACCGAGCCATCGATGAACTCGCAGGCGTACCGATCGACCGGCTCTATGCCGGCCTTGATCAATTCGGCCTTCGGGCAGCCGCCGATCTTTGACACGAATATGGCGTGGCAATCCTTGATGGCGCCGATGGCGATTTCGAGCTTGCTGTCCTCGCCGTGACCACCTTGGCAATAGGAATGGATTGCTCGATGACCAACGTATTTTGCGCCTGAAGTCGAGAGCTCGTAGACCTGGAACTCCTTGGCATGACCGAAGTGCTGGTTGATCAATCCCGAGCCCTTGGTTGCAACCGCCACCAGCACCTTGATTTCGCTGGACGCGCTGGCGAGCCGCGCAAGCGCCTCCTGCTTGGCCACAAGGTTCGCGGTGCGCGCCTTCTCAACCTTAGCCTGATACTCCTTCCGGGCCTGCTCGTCGTATTTGATGTCCATCGCCATGATTTTCTCCATGGTGAACTCCGCGCCACGGTCCTCCCCGAGCAGTCCGACGGCGTCGGCCCGGCACTGGCGACAGTGACGCATCATGTTCATCTCGCTTTCGCAGCTATCGTGCAATGCTGTCACTTCCTGTGCAGTCGGGCCGCGTTGCCCCCTGAGGCCGAAGACGGTCCCATGCTCCGGCGACGATATCAGCGGCATCACATTATGCAGGAAGGCGCCGCGCGACTTCACGGCCTTGTTAACCTCGACCAGATGCTGATCGTTAATCCCGGGGATCATCACCGAGTTGACCTTGCACAGGACGCCGCGCGCGGTGAGCATCTCCAGCCCTTGGAGCTGTCGATTGCTGAGTATTCTCGCGGCTTCGATGCCGGTGTAACGCTTGTGGCCGTAAAAGATCCAGGGATGGATCTTTGCACCAATTTCTGGATCGATCATGTTGATGGTGATCGTCACGTGGTCGACCTTGAGTCTCGCAATCGTGTCGACATGATCGGGTAGCGCAAGACCGTTCGTCGAGAGGCACAGCTTGATATCTGGCGCGAGCTTATTGACGAGCTCGAACGTCCTGAATGTCTTGTCCGGGTTCGCGAGCGGATCGCCAGGACCCGCAACGCCGACCACGCTCATCTGAGGGATCGCGGAAGCGACCGCCAGCACCTTCTTGGCGGCCTGCTCCGGCGTCAACTTTTCGCTGACAATGCCAGGACGCGATTCATTCGCGCAATCGTACTTGCGATTGCAGTAATTGCATTGGATATTGCAGGCGGGTGCGACCGCGACATGCATGCGGGCATAATGGTGGTGCGCCTCCTCGCTGTAACAGGGATGGTTCTTCACTTTTTCCCAGATCTCAATTGGCAGATTAGCGATGCCAGCCTGAGATCCGCAGCTTGCCTTACCGCTGCCACCGATCGTACCGCAGCCCTTGTGCTTCACCATGACTTGCATGGTCTCGCTGATCTTGCCGCTGCAGGATACCTGGTGTTGCGCTGAAGTACTCATTATTCCAATTCTTTTCGCAAGCCGAACCCTTTCGGTTTCTGAAAAGCCAAAAGCAAATGGCGTGCCATTCCGGCCACAATGATTTTTACAGTTCGCTTCAAGCAGTTAGCTAATGCCTGGTCGAATGTCAGATTTATCAAGTCATGTTGGAAAGCTGACAGGGATTGCGATCACAACAGCGCTGACACCATTGTTTTGAGGAGCGGTAGGCTGCTTCAGCGTATAGCTTCGGCGAACCGCATGCGGGCGTCGCTTGAAAGTTGATCTTCCGTCAGAATGTGACGCCTAGGCAAAGCACAATGCGCAAAAGACGTTCCGGACGCTTTGAAGGACACCTTGATAAGGCGAGCCCTCCTAGAAGCAGAGAAAACGCAGTCCAGTGACTGACCTATGCCATGGAAGATCACGCGGACCCCTGCGTGATGTTCGGAAGGGCATTGTCAACGAGCTGAAGAGAAACGCCCCCTCGCCAGGGTCGGGGATCATCACGAAGGTTGATACTTCTGAGCCTGCGATCTGGGCCGGCGCGCGACTCAACTATTCAAAGCTGAACCTTATGGAGTCCAGCCATTGGCCTGACGATGTTAAGACGCGTGGAATGCAACGAGCGGCCTGGCGGTCGCCGAAAAGGGGGAGGTCGCGAAGGCCTCCCATCAACGCTATCGCGCTGGCCGGATGCCTCGATGCTGCGCCCCGGCCAAGATACTGCCTTTGGCATCGTGCGGCAGCACGATCTTGGTTCCGAAACAAGGCTGCAAGGACTGTCGCGTTGACCGGTATGCCCGCACCGCGCCCGCCAAGACTTCCCTGGACATCGCCTGTTTGACGACGTCTGTAGACTCGGAGCGTTCATTTTTCGGTTGCTTCGCCGCCGCGCTTCTTGGCGTTTATGGTGATTGGTAGGGTGGTGTCGCTCGCCATCGCCGGTAGGTCGAGCACCCAGCCGTTTGCGATTTTAATCCAACCACCCCACAGCGTCTCGTGCTCCCAGTCGACGATCGGCTCCTCAAGATCTTTCTTGGGTACATAAATCGAAAGGCCTGTCTCGGGTGAACGACGAATCATGACTTTCATAGGGGCTCTGCAGGTTGCGAACTCTCGCCCGCACGCTCCTGACACGCACGCCACAAGGCTCTCTGTTTGGAAGTAATGTGCGCCAGGACTTGCAGCACACGATCGATCTCATCCGTCGCCGTCTCTCGCGAGAGCGAGAAGCGAACCGCACCCCGCAAAAAGGCCGGTGCTACTCTCATCGCGCGCAGGACATGGGACGGCTCCATCGAGCCGCACGCGCAGGCTGAACCGAGTGAGGTGGCAATTCCGTCACGATTCAGGTGGTGGACGATGGCCTCCGCTTCGAGATGCTCGAAGGCAATATTAGAGGTATTTGGCAGGCGGTTTTTGATATCACCAAGCGCGATGCATCCGCCGAGAGCGAGAATGCCTCGCTCCAGCCGGTCGCGAAGGGCGCAAATCTGGATCTGATCTTGTATGAGGTGTGCCGCCGCGAGTTCCGCCGCCTTGCCGAGCCCAACAATGCCTGGGACATTTTCGGTGCCAGCGCGGCGACGCCGCTCTTGCACGCCGCCGAAGATCAGCGGCCGGAACTTAATGTCCTTGCGCACATACAGCGCGCCGACGCCCTTCGGACCATGGAGCTTGTGGCCGGAGAGCGACAGCATATCGATGTCCGTCGTCTTCAGGTCAATGGGAATCCGACCGACGGCCTGGACTGCATCGGTGTGAAAGAGCGCGCCGACTGAGCGCGCCATCTTGGCGAGGGACTTCACCGGAAAGATCGTACCGGTCTCATTATTAGCCCACATAATCGAGGCGACTGACGTACGCTCCGACAAGACGTTGCCATAGCTCTCGATGTCCAATCGACCGCTTGCATCGACCGGAATGACGTGGATCTTGAATCCTCGTCGGCCCAGCTCCTCGGCAAGAGACAGCACGGCCGAATGCTCAACTGCGGTTGTGACGATCTCGTCGCGTCCTTCCTGCACGGCGAGCGCGGACAGGATCGCAGTGTTGTCAGATTCCGTCGCGCCGGAGGTGAAAACGATCTCGTGATCGAATGCCGCGCCAATGAGAGCCTGCACATTTCGGCGCGCCTGCGTCAATGCGGGTGCAACCTCAATGCCGAATGCATGCCCGGACGACGCATTGCCGAATTGCTCAGAGAAGAACGGCAGCATCGCGGCGACCACCAAGGGATGTGCAGGGGTCGTGGCGTTATTGTCCAGGTAAATCGACCGCACGGAGAGTTCGCTCTGCATTTAAGCCCTCACTTTGGCAGCTCCGGGGAACGGATCAGGCGGACAAACTTTCCGAGCCGCTCGATCAGGCGCGCCTGAATGGCGGCGAGCGTCGTGCCCGCAAGCTTGCATACCATGCAAGCGCCGGTTAGCCCGACCATGATCTTGTTGCCGTCTATCGATGAGGTCACAATGTCCCCGATCGCGCCTGAGGCTTGGCCGACTCTCATCGAGCACGGCGCGGACAATCCGCTCGCGATCGGAAGGCTCGATGGTCGAAGACTGCTTCGTCCGTTCAGCCTTCAGGCCCATGTTCGATGCTCATTCCATTGCCAAGCGTACCAAGGCGACTCAGCTGAACGATTTGCCGCAGGAACAGCTCGCTTTGGCATTTGGGTTATCGAAGCGGAATCCTGATCCTTCGAGCGACACCACGAAATCGATCGTGGTGCCGTTGAGATGCGCCCGGCTCGCGTTGTCGACAAACACTTTAATCCCGCCTTGCTCGAACACGGTCTCATCGGAGCTTGGCTCATGAGCAAGACCCATTTTATATGTGAATCCCTGGCAGCCGCCGCCTTCGATCATGATCCGCAAACCGCTTGCCGGCTGCGCTGTCGAGGAGATTGCGGCCTTCAATGCGGTGATGGCGCTATCCGTCAGGTTGATCATCTCTGGCTCGTTCTCAGTTCTGTCGCAAAGCACAAATGGCAAATCCCATGCCAGTCGAGATGCAGATGAAACCAGCTTCTGTTGCAGAGGCCCACCATTCGATTTGCGACCTGTCGGGTTCGCGACAGGCGGTTTTCCGGCAGCAGGATGTCATGCAGGCGAGGCCTCGTGATGGTGGCAGCGGGTATCCACGCAAATCGCGCCAAGCCGCCGTTTACGCTCTACGTCGCCGCAGACATCGCGGACGGCAAACAACTTGCAGGAAGGTGGGGGACACGTCGCATTGGGCGACCCGTGCACACCACAAACTGATGAGGAGCCTGCCATGACCTCGATCGCCAACACCGCTCTTGGCCCGCTGGACAAGGAGGGGCGGTTGCTGAATGCGGTGCTTAAGAGTGCAACAACGAAGTCGGGCCGGTTTGGATTTCGAGGCGACATCGCGCTGAAGTTCCAAGCCCAGCTCGCCGACGAAAAACGACCGCCGGATTATTCCATCGAACAAGTTCTTGCAATTGCACAGGAAGGCGAACCAACCATCCCAGTCCTTGCCGGATATCTGCATTCTTTCGCTTATCTACCCGAGGCCGCGAAGGTGCTGGATGGCAGGCTGAGCCCCAAAGGCAGCTATTTCATCTTCTGCAACAACATTGATCTGCTCGCGAAGTACCGCACGAGAATAGGGGACATCACCTTCCGGATTCTGCCATGCAACGAATCAACCGTATGGAAGGAGATGATGGACCTCGCCGGCATCGACAAGAACGATCTCAAAAAGCTCGGTACCGCCGCGAGGCTCGACTACTTGCTTGATGCCGCCAAGGAAATCGATGGATCATACACGGAGATCTCATACGAGGACGGCCTAGCCAAAATGGAGCCGGTGAAGAACAGAAGCGAAAACCGCCCAGTCTGAGGCATCGCCTCAGCCCCTTTCTCGCCAGCTCGACAGTCCGCCGCAAAGAGATTCACTGCAAACGCTTCGCCTGCGGCGGGCTCTTTCTAACCTTGGCCATGCACTTCCGGCCCAGCTTTTCGGGCAGACGACATGCCACTCTGCTGGTCGTGTGATGGCCAAGAGCACTGTCGTCATCACGCTGAGGCCGGCTCACCGCGACGGTCCGACTGACAGAGTCTATCGTGATCAGGACATTCCAAGTCTGACCGGTTCATGGTCGCGGTCACACTTCAAAGGGCCGATCGACGGTGTGTGGATTGGCTTTGGCGTTGTGCTCCAGGCCTTTGCCGGCCTCAGCGGCGCTGAGATGTCGCGCGAGGAGCGATCACTATGCTGATGTTCAAGGCCACCGGTGATCCGGACATTCCGGGGCTGCGCGATACCCGTGCTGCGGAAAGCCAGCGCCATCCGCGACTGGAGCGACCACGATGGATGCAGAACTCGCGCCGACCCGGATGCGCGGTAGCGCACGTGCGAAATCGCCCGGCAGAATCCGCCGCAGGGAGTGTGGAGGACGAAGTGGTCGCCGCAGGGGTGGAGGTGTTGGCAACTGTGTAGGAGTGCCCGAGTACCCGTCGCTGTAATCGGCAGCACCCGCGAGGTCGAGCAGGCGGGTGGATTTCCCGTCAGCCTCGGCCGCCCAGGCTTAGACCTATCGTCTCGGTGTGCGCCTGATTACAGGCCCAGCAACAGCCCTGCGATCTGCATGGCGTTCAGCGCCGCCCCTTTGAGCAGTTGATCCGCCGCCACGAACATCGAGATCTGATGCCCTGAGGGATCGCCGAGGTCCTTGTGGATGCGGCCGACCAGAACATCACCCTGGCCAGCCGCGTCGATTGGTATCGGACCTCGTTTTTTGGTGCGGTCGGACGACCTTCACGCCGGGCGCTTGCGCCATGATCGGGCGCACATGCTCCTCGCTGATCGGCTTCTCGCATTCGAAGTTGATGGGCGCGCAGCACGGGTACGCGGATGCAGGTCACGCCAGTCACGATCATCCCGTCATCGAAGGTCTTGAAAGTTGGCAATTGAGATTGACACGCGTGAACTTCAGGAAACTCTTCCTTCGCAGCGGCGCCGGCCCCGCTGGCGGCCCGGTAAGTTGCGCTTATCACGCGCTGATGCGGTTCTTCTGGTGGATTGGCCAAAGCAGCACCAGCGCGGTGATCGCGGCGCACTTCGGGTTAGCGATGATACCCTTGCGGTCGCGGACGCGGGCCGCATTGATGTCGAGGATCACCAGCGGCAGGTTCGGATCCATTCGGAAAGCGGAGGAGTTGTCGATCACGAAGCATTCGAGATCGGACACTCTCAAGTCGCCTTCAGCACTTTCTGAAGCGGCCACCTCCTTTTCTAGAACAACAAGTTCTGTTCATTATGCTAGCCCAATAGAGCATGGGATTCACGTCTGCGGCGGCGCAACCGGTAGAAGACTGCCAGATCGAGCCTCGATGCTGGATTTAAATTCTTCGAAGGTGCGGTTTGTGCCGGCAAAGACGAACATAACTGCGTGAGTAATGCTCGATGTGAGCAGCAGATCGATAGTATCGAGCTACAAACCAGAGTATGTAAGAACGGCGGAGCCGGCATCCCTTGAAAACAGGCACTAACGAGACACCAAGCAACGAAGGGCCGCAGGGGGTGGCATCGCTCGTTGTCGGCTAGGTTTTCCTTGTGAACTGCATGTCGCAATCGCCCTGAATGATTCTGCTGGTCGCTCGAAGGCGCTTAATTGGGCCCGATGGCGCGTTTTTCTGATTAACATTTCTCTTCATGTCTCCTCCTGCGGCTGGACGTGGGAGCTCCAGGAGACTTCTCTCGCGGAACCGAACAAGACCCGCCGCAAGAAACCCTCTCGTCCCTGTAGTTGGCCAAGGCTTGGAGCAGCCCCGGCATATAATACTTCTTCGCACCCTCCCTCATTGATTCCGGCATAGCTTTCGGATCGTCTAGCCACGTCATCGCCCGCTCGATCAGCTCGATGGCATGTTGCTTGTCACCACTCTCGTAGTAGTACTGAGCGACCACCATATAAGAAGAGCAGTTGAGGCCGCCGAAGGCCTGCCCAGGATTGAGGATGTGTTCCGAAACATCCCTGCCGATCGCAAAGCGTTCCGCACGCGGAAGGTGCGTGTTGTCGTTCTCCGCATAAAAGAGTTGCCTCATCGCGCCAACCAGCGCACTCAAAGCCTCTGACTGTTTCTCAATCGCATCTCGAACCAGTTGGCGTAAGACCTGGAAACCAGTCGCCGTGTCGCGCATTTTGTGAAGCAACAGATGCGCATGAATCTCCCGGAAGTGGAGATTGTCCGGCGTCGCGGCAATGCCCTCTTCGACGGCTAATAGCGCGGTCGGCCAGTCCTTTGCTTCCATCGCCGCTCCAATTCTCCGGCGCATTGAGCGTTCGCGCGCCAGGCGCTGGCCTTCCGCAATCCGTTTCGCATCAGCGGCTTTAGCTTGATAGCTGCTGCGCCAAGTGCCGTTTATTATTTTCGGCAAGACGTCGTCGAGTGTGATCGGATGACCGATAAAGGCAATGTGGCCGTCGCGGTCGACGACGAACGACGTCGGAATCCCGACAGATGAGCTGGCATCCATCCAAAGCTTGTTCATTTCGCCCGTACTGTCGAACCCGATTCGATAGTTCAAATTTGAGAACTTCTCAGTCAACCATGCGTCCAACTTGGTGCGAGCCTCATGCGCCGTTGGTGCTTGTTCCCTAGCTGCGACTCCGACGACCTCAAGCCCCTCGTCTTTGTATTTCGCTTGCAGCTCAATGAGATGGGGCATCGCCTCCTCACATGGACCGCACCAGCTTGCCCAAAATTCGACGATGTACACTTTCCCTGGCTGGAAGTTCGTAAGGGGGTCGCCACGCAGCCAGTTCTCGACTTTGAGCGAAGGAGCCGGGGTCGCCATGCACAGCACCATCATTTCTTCTCCAAAGTCAGTTGTTGCGAGAGCTTGTCTCTACACTGAGTTAGCAATCACCGTGCCAGGCGCTCCGCGCGCACTAAGCACATGAAAAGCTCTAAGAAAAACATCCGCACGCCCAATAGGTCCACTGTAGCCTGACATGCTTTGCGTGAGCGTCAGGTTTCGGGCACGCAACGCGCCCTTCGGGTCGCCAAAACGCGAATGCGCATCCGCCAGCCGCGACGTAGGCTTCGCCGTAAACGCTCGGCGGCGGGCTCAGGGCGCTGACCGAGTTAAGGATCACCCCTTACTGCCGCGCGATCTAGCCGGGGTGCCCAAGGCCGCTCACATCTCCTGCCGAGCGTCTCTTGATCTGGCGCAAAGGCGGAGACTGCGCGCGCAGCCCTGAACCAGGCTAGTCGTCCGTGAAGAATGCCCAAGCTGTTGATTTGGAATCCTAAAACGACGAATTGTGGAAATCGAATTTGCCGGAAACTGGCCGCGCGAAAGGGGATTCCTTGCAAATTTGATTCGTGATTCTGTGTCGTATCGCGGCTTCGGGAGAGGACGAGATGCGGCCACGGGAACGACGGGAGACGGGCGAGCAGGATCTGTTTCGCTCCCGGCTTGATCAGATCATCGACATGAACCATCCGCTGGCGAAGCTGGCGCGAACGGTGGACTGGGGCTTCCTGGAAGGAGGCTTCAGCCAGGTCTACACGGACGATCCCGGCCATCCGCCGCTGCCGACACGACTGATGGCGGGGCTGGCGATCCTCAAGCACACCTATGACCTGTCCGATGAGGTGCTGTGCGAGCGCTGGGTCGAGAACCCCTATTACCAGTACTTCTGCGGCGAGGAGTTCTTCCAGCACCGGCTGGTGTTCGATCGCTCGTCGTTGACGCGCTGGCGCAACCGGATGGGCGAGGAGCGGTTGCAGGCGTTGCTCCAGGAAAGCCTGTCGGTCGCCACCAGGACCAAGGCGATCAAGCCGTCCGATCTGTCACGGGTGATCGTCGATACCACCGTGCAGCCCAAGAACGTGATGTTCCCCACCGATGCCAGGCTGCTGAACCGGGCGCGCGAGAAACTGGTGCGGCTGGCGAAGCAACACGGGGTGGCTCTGCGCCAGTCCTATACACGGGTCGGCAAGTTCGCCCTGATCCAGCACCAGCGCTATGCTCACGCCAAGCAGTTCAATCGCGCCAACCGGATGCTGAAGAAGCTGCGCACCTTGCTCGGCCGCGTCATTCGCGACATCACCCGCAAGATCGATGGCGACGGCGGGCTCGAAGCAGCGTTCGCCCAGTTGCTGATGCTGGCGCGGCGCGTACGCGAGCAACAGCAGCGCCAGCGCGGCCCCAAGGTCTATTCCCTGCATGCCCCGGAAGTCGAATGCATCGGCAAGGGCAAGGCCCACCGGCCTTACGAGTTCGGCGTCAAGGTCAGCGTTGCCACCACCATCGGCCGCGCCAAGGGCGGCCAGTTCGTCACCCACGTGAAGTCGATGCCGGGCAACCCCTACGACGGACACACCCTGGCAACCGTGATCCCGGAAATGGAGGCCCTGGTCGGCAATACCCTTGATCGCATCCTCGCCGACAAGGGATATCGCGGCCACAATGCACCGCCAGATCACAAGTTCAGGGTCTTCATATCCGGCCAGAAACGCGGCGTCACACCCAACATCAAACGCCAGTTGCGCCGCCGGGCAGCCATCGAACCCGTGATCGGCCATCTCAAAGCCGAGCATCGCATGGGCAGAAACTATCTCTGGCACCGCCGGGGCGACGCTGCCAACCCGGTCCTCGCCGCCGTCGGCTACAACTTCCGCCGGCTGATCCGATGGCTCCGGCTTTTATTGTGCCAGATTATCCTCGCCCTCATGCCAACCCGTCAGTCCGCTCCAGCATGAAAGCCGCGTTCTTCACGGACGACAGGCTATGCTAGCCAGCCGACAGGCTACTCACGAGCATTTCTGCCGCACTGATGGGCGGTGACCTGTCCATTGATTGGCACGTGCATCGATCAGTTCGACCCAGCGCTCCCGTGTTATGCGGGTTGCCTTGGACGTGCGGTTCCGGACAATCTCAAATAGGGTGGCCGCGTACTGGTTGCTCCAACCTGGCTCGGGGCATGGTGGAGCAGCGTTAGCCGCGCGTACTCAATACAGTGAGAACGACGTGAAACCGTGCAGATGTCGCAACCAAAGTCACCTAGCCCATCAACTCCTTGCGCCGTGGTTACTATAGTTCGCGAGCACGAGACGGCGCGGTCGTGTCATTTGACCGATCCCCCCGAAGGACAGCCAACAGTCCATGTTCGGGCACGGTCAGCTCAGGAACGCTGGGTTGGCGCCAACAGAGCAGGTTGGATGTCGCACGTTGGCGAATAGCAAATGAATCTCCGACTGGGCTTCGATATTGAACATCGCACCGTAGATGTCGTCGGCTCGATACCGGATCTCCCGACTTGCCTTCGTCTCTGACAAAGCAGCCCTATTGATATCGGACAAAGTCGCTTCAAACCCGTGGCGCGTGCGTCTGACAGTTTGTCGGACAAACCCGCGCGCAGGCGCTGCAGCCGATGCAAGCGCCTTCGTCATTCAGCACCATGACCTTTTTTTCGAGCTCATCGTCCTCATCGAGATCGATGATTTGGCCACCCTCGCTTAGCCCCTTCAGCGTCATGACCTCGCGGCCGCAAACCTTATAGCAGCGGCCGCAGCCGATGCACTTCTTGAGATCGATAGAAACCAGGTAATCCGGTTCCCAACTGCGGCCGTCGCGGGTCCTAAATGACATGGCTTGAGATCCGCTATGCTTTGTCTAGCGCTTGGAGATTTTGGCGCTTGCTTTCGAGCTCGCTGAAAGCAGCGTGGGCCTTCTGCGCCACACTCAGGATCGAGCACCAGTTGACCGGCAGCTCCTCGGAGAGGTCGTGGAGGTCCATCTTGGCTTGGGTCGCCTTCGCCGACAGCTTCCTTATTTCCGCTTTCAGCGCTTCAACATCGTTCATGCTTGCCTCAATAATTCGCCACTTCCGGGAACTTACGGATCATCTCAACGCCACTGCTGACGAATTTGTCGCCTTGATCAGCGAGATCAGAGAAATGGTCGAAACCAAAGCGATGCACGTCGCGCAGCTGCTTGCTCACGACAACGAGCCGGCCGCCGATCAACACGATCCGACCGAACCCTTCGTTGTGCATCTTCAGCATTGGGGAGATCATCACTCCGGTCGCCTTCTCGATCGAGAGCGCAACCGCGTTAAAGAACAGCTCCAGCCGCCATGTCGTCTCGGGGTCGGGATTGCCGACAATAGGCAGCGCACGGCGCTTGTGCTTGTCGAGAACGTAGGGTTCGAGCAAATCGAGATCCTTCTTGCCCTCCCAGGCACCGTGGGAGTCCTGGGCGCGCCAGATCTTGACGAGCTCTTTCAGAAATGGCTGCTCCGCCACCGCGGCGGCTGGAGTGACTTCGGACGCATCTCCCATCCTCGTTCCTTCAGGTTTCGAAATCCACTGTACGTTCCGGGTCTTTGGCGAGCAGCTTCCGCAGCCAGGGCGGCGGCGAGCCCTTCAGCACGGTTTCGAGTTTAACGCAAAGTTCGATGATGGGCTCTGGTTGCAGCACCTTCATCGGATGGATCTTGCTCGCGACGACTCGTGCGGCACCCGAGCCGCCGATCGCCGCAACATAGAGGATTGCGCAGTCCCTGATCGCCTCGATCTTGGGCGCGAGCTTATCCTCATTGCCGTCTTCCGTGAGGTCACCACCGAACTGGATCGCCTCAATGAACCGATGCCCCTCCGGGCCAACCTCGTAGATCGCGATGTTCTTGGCCCAGCCGAAGTGCGCATCGACATGCTTCAAGTCCTGAGTGGCGAATGCAACTTTCATCCGATGTTGTTTTCTTTCCCTGCTCAATGCAACCCAGGCGAAACGACCTGCAGGTCAGAGTTGGTGGATCGCCAGGTGTCAGGCGTCGGCCCATGGTTGAGTTCGCGGTCGGTGATGATGAGATTGGCGATGTCAAAGATCAGGTCGCGCGTGCCGCGATAGCCAACCGTTGTGAGGTGCGCAGCGCCAACGCGATCGAACATCGGAAAGCCCACCCGGAAGAATGGAATATTGAGTCGCGAAGCGGCCTGGCGGCCATGTGAATGCGACATCAAGAGGTCGCAGTCACGCGACCTGGCAAGCTCTTCAAGATCCTCCAGATCGCCGATCAGGACGTTCTCGGTCCTGACCCGCTGCAGCACCGGGGAGTTCGTCGTCGTCACCGCAGCAGTGACCTGCGCCCCCATCTCATGGAGCGAGTTGGAGAGGTCAAATAACAAATCCGGCTCGGCGCCGATCGCGAGCTTGCGGCCGCCGATATGGAAATGAGCATCCAGCATGGCGTCTGCCAGCTGTCCACGCTGACGGCGATATTTCGAGGGTACTGACCGGCCGGTGATCTGGCTCAAGAACGCCATAAAATCGTCGTTTGGGATAAGGCCACAGAGCCGCTCGAACAGACGGAACGGCGCGCCTGTCCGCACCTGCATGGTCTCGGCCGCACGGCGCATTTGCGCGCCGATCGCGATCGTCCAGGCCACCTGCCCCATGGTCGCAATTTCGTCTACGCCAATCCCCCCGATTGTAGTCGGCGTGAATTCGTCGGGGATGTGGCCGTCCAGGGAACCTGCAAGGTCCGGCAGGAAGGAGGGCTTGAGACCGAAATCCTCAAAGATCGTGCGAAGCTCGTCGAGGTCGCCGGGCGTGAGGTGGCAACCAGGTAGCACGTTAACGCGGGAGGCATCGCGCGGTCTGGCTGGGTCGAACGGTGCCACAAGCACCTCGATCATCCGCGCCACCGTCTTCCCCCAGCCATCCTGAAAGGCATCCTTGAAATCCGGGGTCGAGACGTAGACAAGGGGGAGCTTTTCGAGCTGCGGGTGCTTCTGTCGGATCAACCGGATGAAGGCTTCGACGTCATCGCCGTTGGTCTCGGTGACCCCAGTTGAATTGATGCCAATGATCTCGGGCTCGGCGCGATTGTAGATGTTGAGGATCGCTTGTTCGAGATTCTCGTGGCCGCCCAGCACGGTAGCAACCTCGCTCATAGCAGTTGTCTGCATCGGCACGGCTTCATTGAAATGGCGCACGAACAGCGTCAGCCCAAAGGAGGCGCAACCTTGCGGGCCGTGCAAAAGCGGCATCGCGCCGCGCAACCCCATGAAGGCAAATGAGCCGCCGATCGGCTGACTCATCTTGAGCGGATTGACCGAACAGGCTTTCTTCGAGGTAGTGACGATCGCCATGTCCCCTACTCCGCCGCCTGCAGTGCCGGCGGCTGGAGATCGGATGGAATGTCCCTACAAGCAATGCACCGCCCGCTGGAACTGGTGCACGGCGTGTTGGGCTCGGCGAGCTTCGGGCCATGCGCCGCAATCGCGCTCTCACGCTCGCTGGCCTCAGCTTGATTGGAGAAACTTATCGCCCTGACGCCGTTCCTGCTTGGGTCCCGAACTGGATTCGCGGCTTGCGCATTCATCTGGGCAACCGTCCTTCCCTGAGGCTTCCGGTCGAACTCATCCCATGGCGCGCCTTGGCGGAGCTGATCCCATATCGGACTGTAGAGCGCCTTCTCGATCTCTTCCATGAGCTTGAGGATCCCGACATAGCCCATATAGGCGTGGCAGCGCTCCTGGTTGATATCGAGCCACGGCATCGCCGCCTTCAGTGCGACAAATTGCGACTTGCCGCCCGAGAGCATGATATCGGCTTTTGCGTCCTTGAGCATCTTGTAGATCTCGCGAGGCGACATGTCCTCGATCATATGGGCCTCCTGGCCCATTAATTCCTTGATACGTTCCTTGTCCTTCTTGGTCGATTTCTTCACGGACGTGCCGACGATCTCGAGCCCGGCCTCCTGCAAGGCGGCCACCATCGACCAGGATTTCACACCGCCGGTGATGAGAACAACCCTCTTGCCGGCAAAGCGCGGCTTGAAACGTTCAATCGCAGCCCAGGCCTTGGTCTCTTCCCGTGCGATCAGGGCTTGCGTGCGTTCCATCAGCTCAGCCGGCGCGCCACTTTCGGTCAGCATGCGCGCGATCTGGCGGAGTGAATCGCTGGTATCCTCGATACCGTAGAAGGAGCCTTCAAAAAACGGGATGCCGTAGCGCTGCCTCATCTTGCGTGCGACGTTGATCATTGCCCTTGAGCAAACCATCATCGCGGCTTTGGCCCGGTGCGAATAAGCGACCTCGCGGTACTTGCCGTCCCCCGAGATGCACGACAGGATCCGAATTCCGAGCTCATCGAGCAGGGGCTTGACCTGCCAGAGCTCGCCGGAGAGATTGTATTCGCCGATGATGTTGACATCATACGGCGTCGTGTAATCGGGCTCTCCGGTACCGATGACATGCTCCAGCAGTGCTTCGCCAGCAAGCTTGTTACCAAGGTTCTTCGACCCGACAAATCCCGGTGAATTGATGGGAATGACCGGTTTGCCGAACTTGGCGGAGGCCGCCTTGCAGACCATATCGATGTCGTCACCGATCATTGCGGGCACGCATGTCTGGTAGACGAAGATGGCCTGCGGGTCGTATTTCTCTGTGATCTCCTTGACTGCCCTGTACAGCCGCTTCTCGCCGCCGAAGACGATATCGGTCTCGCTCATGTCTGTGGTGAAGCTTCTGCGCCACAGATCGGAGCCGGACGAGACCGAACCACGATTGTCCCAGGAATTGCCCTCACAGGCGATTGGACCATGCACAAGATGGGCGACATCTGTGAAGGGCTGCAGCGCGACTTTGGCGCCATCGAAGGCACATCCGCCGGCGGCGCTGCCCGGCTTGAGCTGCTTGGTGCAACCATTCTTGCGCTCGACCCTCGATTTGCTCGCGTTCCTGGCGCAGCCCGGTTCGTTAAAAACGTCCTGTATGGTCGTGGGAAGCGAAATCATGGTGTCTCTCTCGGGAATGTCAACACACCGCAGACCACAAGGATGGACGGCGGACAACCTGTGATCCCCGCCGCAGCGCCGCTGGTCCTGCGGACGATGAAGCGGGGAGCTCGCCTTAGCGTATGATGTCGAAGCTGTAGTCTGTCTTGCCAACCGAGCTGGTCTTTCGATCGATCTCATCAAAGATCTTGTCGAGAATCTTGACCAGCACATTCATGCTCCCCTGATAGCCCCACACTGGATAACGATGGTGATGATGGCGATCGAAGATGGGAAAACCGATGCGGATTAGCGGCGTTCCCGTGTCGCGCTCGAGATACTTGCCGTAGGTGTTACCGATCAGGAAATCGACCGGCTCTGTGAACAGGAGCGATCGCATGTGCCAGAGATCCTTGCCTGGGAAGGCGCGGCAGTTTTGACCGAAGGGCGAGCTCGCGAACAGCGCCTGCATCTTCTGCTCCCAGGCCTTATTCGCGTTGGTCGACAGCACGTGGATCGGCTCAGCGCCGAGCTCCAGCAAGAATGCGGCCAGGCCATAGCAGAGGTCTGGATCCCCGTAGATCGCGAACTTCTTGCCGTGAACATGCGCGCTGGAGTCAGCCATTGCGTCTACCAGACGCCCACGCTCCTGCTCGAGCGCATCTGGAATTGCCTTGTTGGCGACACGCGACAGGGTCATCAGGAAATCGTCCGTGGCGCTGACGCCCAGCGGGTGATTGAAAGCGACGACCTCCTGATCGTGTCCCTTGATGAAGGACAACGTCTTCTCCGTGCAATATTGCTGCATGGAAATGGTTGCCTTGGCGTGGACTGCGTTCGCGGCATCCTTTAATGTAGTGCCCCCATCATACATGCGGAACTCGCCGTCCGTGGGGGTATCGAACACGTCACTGTTATCCGCGAGGATGGTGTAGCCGATGCCCATCAGATCGAAGATACGCTTTATCTCACGGACGTTTCCGACAGTGTAGCCGTCGAAGCCACCGATGAAGTTGATCGTGTTGTTCGCTTTGCGCTCGAGTTTTGGGGCCGTGCCGGCTTTGCCATCCCAGAAATGCTCGAGGATGCCCTTGAGCGTGTTGTCGTAGCCAGTAACGTGGCTGCCGACGAACGCAGGAGTGTGAGCGAATGGTACGTCGTAGTCCGCTGGGACTGAACCTTTTTCCTTTGATGTTTTAATGAAGGCATTGAGATCGTCGCCGATGACTTCCGCCATGCAGGTCGTGGCGACCGCGATCATCTTCGGCTTGTACATGTTATAGCTGTTGGCAAGCCCGTCGGTAAGATTGTTAAGCCCGCCGAACACGGCCGCGTCTTCCGTCATGGACGAGGAGACGCACGATGTCGGCTCCTTGAAGTGCCGTGACAGATGGCTGCGATAATACGCGACGCAGCCCTGTGAGCCGTGGACGAACGGCAGTGTGCGCTCGAACCCGAGGGCGGCGAACACCGCACCCAGCGGCTGGCAAGCCTTCGCCGGATTAACGGTTAGCGCCTCGCGGGCGAAGTTCTTCTCGCGGTACTCGGATGTCTTGGACCATTCTTTGATGCGATCGACGTCGGCGGGATCATGCGGATTCTCAAATAGTGCCTTCTTCTTGGCCAGCATCTGCTGGTATTCGTCTCCCTGGAAAAGCTCAGAGTGGTCGAGTATGTGTTCGGCGTTCTGTGTCATCATGGCACTCTTTGGGTTCTTGTGTTCGTTCTCCTGCCCCTTCCCTCCTCTGCGGGAAAGAAACGGCCAGGGCGTCGGTTTCTTATTCCGCTGCCATGAGGCTCGGCTGCGGAGCGTCCTTCCAAGGTGCGGTGGTCTTCCCCCAGATCGGGGAGTTGATCGCCATGTCCATGTCGCGGGCGAAGATCGCGAAGCCGTCATAGCCGTGGTAAGGACCCGAGTAGTCCCAGGAATGCATTTGGCGGAACGGCACGCCCATTTTTTGGAAGACGTATTTTTCCTTGATACCGGAGCCGACGAGGTCTGGCCGGATCTTTTCGACGAAGCGCTCGAATTCGTAGCCGGTGACATCGTCGTAGATCAGCGTGCCATCTTTGACGTAGTGCTGGGCGGTGCGTTGGTAGTCATCGTTATGCCCGAACTCATAGCCCGTGCCGACAACCTCCATGCCGAGGTCCTCATAGGCGCCGATGACGTGGCGGGGACGTAAGCCGCCGACGAACAGCATTACGGTCTTGCCTTCGAGCCGCGGCCGGTATTTCGCGGTCACCGCGTCGACAAGCGGTCGATATTTCGCGATGACGCGCTCGGCGCCTTCTTTGATCTTATCATCGAAAAAGCTTGCAATTTTTCGTAGCGACTCCGCAATTTTGGAAGGACCGAAGAAGTTGTACTCGCACCAGGGAATCCCAAATTTTTCCTCCATGTGCCGTGAGATGTAGTTCATCGAGCGATAGCAATGCAGTATGTTGAGCTTTGCCTTCGGCGTCGCCTCCAATTCAGCGAGAGATCCATCCCCGGACCACTGCGCGATGACGCGCAGGCCCATTTCTTCGAGCAGGATTCGCGACGACCAGGCGTCACCGCCGATGTTGTAGTCGCCGATGATCGCAACATCATATGGTGTCGGCTCAAATTTCGAGCTGCTCTCTGGGGCGCTCTTGTCAAAGATCCAATCCCGAACGGCGTCGTTCGCGATGTGATGGCCGAGCGATTGCGACACGCCACGGAAACCCTCGCACCGCACAGGCACGATGGTTTTGCCGCCATATTCCTTCGACTTTTCGCGGGAGACCGCCTCGATATCGTCACCGATCAAGCCAATCGGACATTCGGACTGAATGGTGATGCCCCTGTTGAGAGGAAATAGCTCCTGGAGCTCATCGATGAGTTTCGTGACCTTTTTATCGCCGCCGAACACGATGTCCTTCTCCTGGAAATCGGAGGTGAACTGCAGTGTCACGAACGTGTCGATGCCGGTCGTGCCGACGTAGTAGTTGCGCCGCGAGCCCCACGAGTACTGACCACAGCCGACCGGACCGTGGCTGATGTGGATCATGTCCTTGATGGGTCCCCAGACCACGCCCTTGGAGCCCGCATAGGCGCAGCCGCGGATGGTCATCACGCCGGGAATGGACTTGATATTCGACTTGACGCCACAATCCGACTTTCCCGCCTCGTGAACACTGAGATGCTTGGCGCGCCTTTTGGCGGTCTTCTCGGGGTAGACCTTCAACACCTCGTCGATTAGCTGCTTGTTGCGCGCCTTGATCTCTGCAACGCCTTGGGTAGATGCTCGGCTCATACACGTTTCCTTTTCGATTGTGGTCTCAACAAGAAGCGACGCTTTTGTGGTGGACCGACGGATTTCCGATCCGGCGTTCAGGTGTAAAGCGTGCAATCTTCGTGAGCGGTCCTACCGATCGCAAGTTCGCGGCGTTCTGGACCATGCCGCAGCCGTCGTTCACGACCTTGTAGCTCATCTCGGCTAAGCGCTTAGGAGCGCCATGTTTGACGCTGTTGATCGATGACCAAAACGCGTCTCGGTGAAGTCATACCTGCTCTCCAGCGGTTAATCATATCGGCTTCTTTACTCGCGTGCGATCACGAGGCATGTCCCTGTGCATGGCGATGCAAAGGACTAACAGACGCTTCTTGCGCAGGGGTCTGCAACGAGTGTGCCAGCGCCGGTTGAATACAAAAAGCAACGTCGGTAGAGCCAGATAGCCGGCCGGCTGCGGATTGTTATAAAGCTGACTCTGTCTGGCAGCGACAAGAGTAGCCGCTAACGTCTGTCTGAAACAAAACAATCGGTTACGCGCTCTGCGAACGCCGCCAAAGATCGGTTACTCGCCGCATGAAGGTCGAGTCAGGGACGAAGAAAGTATCGCCAAGGAGACAATCACTCACCTTGAACATCAACGAGCACCGGCATTTCGGGATCGGGCTCATCGCTGCCATCGTCGCGCTTTCCGCCTTTATGAGCACGTCCGTCGGAATCCTTGGAATGATCCCACTTGCCGCGGCGTGCCTGCTGGCGACCATCATCGCCGTCTGGGGTCGGGATCCCTACGCCTGGGTATTGGCCATCCTGAACGTCGTCTTCGGCTTCACGGTGCTCGGCCGGTTTGAGCACCTCCTGTGTGGGCGCTGATTGGTGCTCGAAAATCCGCGTTGGACGTAACAGAATTCGGCCCTCGCCTGGGGAAGACTCCAGCCGCGGATCCCGCTCTAACGATGTCCGATTACGATCTCCGCGCGAAGAGCGGCGGCGAAGGATTCAGTCAGCCGAATCTCGATTGCAGATCGGGCACTGCAGGGTGGGTTCATGAGCGCTTGGCTGCCGTCGGCCTAGATGTCATGAACCCTCCGTTTCGGCAGCTCTCAGGCCCGAATAAACGTGATCCGGCCCCCTTCGCCACGCTTCCGATGTGGCTTTACTTTTATTTCGACGTCCCGATCGAACCCCGTCAGCATGCGCAGCAGCTTTTCGGCCGAAACCAACTTGAACTGCCCCGAAGCAGCTTGGACGGGTTGGACTGCTTCACGCCGACCAGCTTCGCCGCTTCGGTTTGAGTGATCTCCCGCTCCCGTCAACCGCTTCAGTTGTACGATGAGAGCTGCCTTGAGTTCGTGCTCGTCGGCGTTCGGCAGCCGGTGGGCCGGCAGCTTCTTCTTCTTCGTGCTCATGATAGGGCTGCGCGTTTTGTTCCGTGTTGATAGCTTCGGTGTCGCGCAGGCGCCGCCATGCGAGGCCAGTTCGTCCCTGAATGCGGATCGCCGGCCAAAAGAGCTGCCGATCGGACCGGGAGAACGTCAATTTGAACGCTCTACCGCGCTCGAGTGCCTTTGGAGTTTTGCCTAAACTTTTGCGGGTGTGCTCGTCTTGGAGGACGGCATATATAGCCCCGGGAGCACATATGTGTGTGCCTAAGAATATGGACAGTAATTCGTGTGCGCGCGCCTGCGGAATTCAGCGTAAGACACGTCACTTGGATAGAAGAGATTCTGGCCAATCTGTGAATTCCAACTCGAAGCTACGTAGGCCAGTGGGTTTTGTCGTGAATTTAAGGGCCTTCCCTGAAAGGTCGGCCAATGAACCAGATGCGAACTTGAAAACTGTCGTGCCGGAAGTTGCGACCCCAATGCCTTGCTCGCCTTCCATGCTAGAGAAGTCGGTCGCCTCGGAGAGTTGCCCAATTGCAACTCCCTCCAGCGCGTGGTGAAATTCCATGGACGCCAAGTATGTCCTTTTGTCAGCAGCCCACTCGCTGACCGACACTGCTGTGATCCCCGCGTCGGTCAAGAGGCCACCTGCAATCCGGCAGCCATATTGAACGGTGAGAATGACCCGCTCGTTCCGGACTCCGGCCGGCTCTCGATCGGCGGCAGTGATCGTGCACGCGTACCGCCTTGTTTCCGCAACCGCCCCCATGCTTAGCCCGATCCAGTCGAGAGCGGAACATAGTACAAAAGCGAGAGCGGGTCTTATCATTCGACTGCACCTGATCTGAAATGTCGTTCCCTGCTCTGTACAATCTGACGCTACGGGCGATTCAAGCTCCTTCGATCGTTCTGCCGGATCACCGTTACTCAGCTGACTGCGGTGTCGCAGAAGCGAGGCGAGCGGTATCCCCCCGGCAGTGCCCTTGGATGGGGCCGGAACGATTTCATTATCGGTGCGCAGCGGGCAGCACGTCGGTGAACCAAGGCTATGGGCCGAGCTTTTCAGGTCGGCGGCGGCCATGAGGGGCGCGACGGCCCGCGGCGCCGGAGCGCTACATTCCTGACTCAGGCGCAGGCGCTCTGTGAGCGGACGCTATTTAACGCGGAATGCTCCCGCGGCACAGGTCCCGAAAATTGCTTCACAATCTCAATGTAAAAGGAAACGTGGCCGAGACGAGCCGTTCAAAGGCAGACTGCCGCTCAAGCAGACGCTCTTCGAGCATCTCACGCTGGAGATCATCTAGCTCGCTTTGAAGCCTTCTGCGACAACGCCAAATGTCATTCCGTACGGATCTGATCTCATTCAAGCGATCGTCAATCGAAGCCATCACGGATACCGTATCCCAACTTGAACGAGCCATGGACAAGTGCTCAATCGCTCCTTCCTCGCTAAGACGCCGATAGATCTCAGGACTTGGGCCATCTGCGGACATGATGTCACGATCTCCTCCCAGCTTGTCCTCTTGTATCGGCGTCTTTCAACGCAAGAGCACGAAGTAGCGGCTGCTCCTGCAGAAGTTCAGCTTATTTTGCCCTCAGCGCGCAGGATTTCAAAAGCTAGCAGCAGCCCGTGAGTGGGCCGACTAGGTAATTCAGCCAACACCCGCCGGATCAGGGGTCAGGCCGGCCACCTGTCGAATTGGCTCGGACGGTCGCACTGTCAAACTCTGGGCAGCCGCGCCTTTCAGACTTGAGCACGGCAATTGCCATGCCACCGAACCTCAGATGGAATTGCAACAAGCCATGTTCGGTTCAGAGGCTCGTCCTTGCAAACGAGCCGGGCTTCGCGGCGGCGGCGCGCCAGAGCGGCCCGGATATGAGCCGGAGAGGCTTCAGTCGGCAGGGCTCGGCGAAATCGTGAACAACGCGCACCGCCGGGCGCCTCGGCTCAGTGTCTCGCCCAGCTGCGTAGGTCTTGGTACCGCCATTCCCGCGTGCGGCCGGCAAGCTGGCAAGCGAACCTCACCACAAAAGGATCTGTGGTCATCTCTAGCCGGGCCTGGCGCTTGTGGCATCTGCGACACTGAATGTAGTGATCAAACCAACACATGCCACTTTGTTTGTTCGTCCGGACTCGTTCTACAACTAAATCAGCAACTTGCATCTCGGACGCAACTGGCATCGCAGTTGCTAATTGTCCAATGACACAGGGAGCGCTGAGCGCGCCCAGAGTATAAGACGGATACATCAACTTTGCGGGAGCGTATTGGCCAACCAATCGCTCGATGGAGCACCGATGCGGCCACCGGACAGCTTACTGCTTGCGGCACGCTTGTTGTTGTCAGATCGATCATCACGCCGAACGTTGAGGCGCTAGTCTGATCCACCAACAGAAAGGCCGCGACTAGCTCGAAGCGAACTCGCGAATCACATAAGCCCCTCAAGCCCGTGCGTGAACGCTGGCGGCGAGCACCTCGAAATCGCACATTTTGATGCAGCCTCGCTTCAGAGGATCCGGTGCATGCTGCGCCGGACCGTCGAAGAACGCGGGGCATCGCCTTCGACTCTTTCCTTGTTTGACAATCAGAACTAATGAGGCGGGTGTATGAACAAATGGATCCCGGAGCTTCGACTCGTGGCTGAAGCATCTATTTTAGCTGTTGGGCTGCTGATGTCGTCAGGAGCTAACGCCGACGATGATCTGATGAGAAACGCCAAGCAGATCTTCCATCCGATTCCCTCGGTCATTCCTGCGGTAAAAGACAATCCAGTGACGCATGGAAAGGTCGAGCTCGGCAAGATGCTGTTCTTCGATCCGCGGCTATCGGCGAGCGGGATCATTAGCTGCAATACGTGCCACAATCTCGGGACCGGCGGAGTCGATGTCGGTCCGACTTCCGTTGGCCACGGCTGGAAGGTCGGCCTACGTCGGGCCCCAACCGTCTACAACGCAGTGTTCAATGCGGCCCAATTCTGGGACGGACGTGCCGCGGACCTCAAGGCGCAAGCCACCGGCCCTGTGCAGGCGAGTGCCGAAATGAATGCGACTCCGGATCATGTGCTCGGTATCTTGAACTCAATGCCCAGCTATGTCGTCTTGTTCAATAACGCTTTTCCGACCGAAGCGAGACCGGTCACCTTTGAAAACTTTGCGAAGGCGATCGAGGCTTTTGAAGCGACTCTCATTACACCTGCGGCTCCATTCGATCAGTATCTCGAGGGCAATGCACATGCTCTCGATGATCAGCAGAAGTCCGGGTTGGCACTGTTTATGGAGAAGGGATGTTCCTCTTGCCACAATGGAATCAACCTCGGTGGACAGGCCTACTTCCCGTTCGGCGTGACGAAAAAGCCGGACGCAAGCGTGCTTCCGGACGCCGATAAGGGGCGGTTCGCTGTCACTAAGGCGGTCGGCGACGAATATGTCTTCCGCGCGGCGCCATTGCGGAACGTCGCGTTGCGAGCCCCTTACTTTCATTCGGGACAAGTTTGGAGCCTCAAGCAAGCTGTTGGCCTGATGAGTGAAGTCCAGCTCGGCGCCAAGCTTAGCGATACGGAGGAAAGCGACATTGTCGCATTTCTGAATTCGCTGACCGGTCGGCTGCCTAAGATCGAATATCCGGTACTACCAACGCGTAGCAACACGACACCAAAGCCTTCAATAGACAGATAGCCTTAGCAGCACAGGCCTCATTCCCTGCCGAACAGCAACAGATGCAACGCAAGAAACTGGCATCCCGCAATGACGCCTAAATGAACGATCTTGTGCTGTCACTCATCACCACGCACTATAAAAAATGCCCGGCCTCCACGGGAGGCCGGGCAGAAGTCACGCAGGAGCGACGCTGCGTTCCGCATCGCACCAGCTTTCGTCGGTAGGGAGGACTACCGCCGATCCATTTACGGCGAGGGCACTCGCCGTCAACAACAAGAAGCGGATATCGCTCCCGCGCAACTTAGCGAGCCGCCTGCCTTCCGCTCCTGCCGGAAAGTTCAACACTTGCCACCACTTGCCAGCTGTCCGGTTAGCAAGGGGAGCCTTGATGGAGCTGGGATCCATCGCGCAGGCGGTTTGGCTGCCGTGTCCTGAAACTCAAGCGTCAGTTTGCCGTCACGCGGCAGCGTTTGGCAGCGCCCCAACACCAACAACTCTTCTCGAAGACGGGGCCAAGGCGCCAATTACGTATAAAATTCTGTAAGGGCGGTAAAATCGATTGTGGTGATGGGACGCATCCACGCGATGGATAAATGAAAAAGATAGGGCCATGGTTCGCCTCCAGCGTTAATGAGTTGGGATATGTCACCTGATCGGTATGGCCGGCATGCTGGCGTCCTCCGGATTCGAGCTTGTCACCGGCTGTATGCGATCGCCTCCACCGAGGCAGACCGGCATTCGCAAGCGCTGGAAGGTTTGGGAAGCTAGCAAGATGTCCCGGCCTCCCAAACCGCGTTCATCTTATTCACAAATACGTTGGCGACACGCTCCGTATGATCATGTCTCAGCCCGCAACTCGCGTGCGGCGGCCACCATATTGACGAGCGCGGGACGTACCTCCTCCCACCTTCGAGTTTTCAGTCCGCAGTCGGGATTGATCCAAAGCTGCCGATCGGAAACGCGCTGCCGCGCCAACACGATCAGCTGCTTGATCTCCGCTGCTGCGGGAATGCGCGGTGAATGAATGTCATAGACGCCCGGCCCGATCTCATTAGGATATTTGTAGCTCTTGAAAGCGTCGAGCAATTCCATTCTAGAACGCGAGGCCTCGATTGAAATGACGTCGGCATCCATTGCTGCGATCGCATCGATGATTTCGTTGAACTCGGAATAGCACATGTGGGTATGGATCTGAGTTCGATCAGCGACAGCGGAGGAGCAAATGCGGAAACTGTCCACTGCCCAATCGAGATAGTCCTTCCACTGCGATTTGCGTAGCGGCAACCCCTCCCGCAACGCGGCCTCGTCGATCTGGATCATGGTCGCTCCAGCCGCCTCAAGGTCGATGACCTCATCTCGGATCGCGAGAGCGATCTGTCGGCATGTCTCGCTCCGCGGGATGTCGTCACGGACGAACGACCAATTCAGGATCGTCACCGGTCCGGTCAGCATAGCCTTGACGGGTTTTTTGGTCAGAGACTGCGCGTAGCGCCACCATTTGATGGTCATGGGCTTCGGGCGGGAGACATCTCCAAACAGGATAGGAGGACGAACGCACCTCGAGCCATAAGACTGAACCCAGCCGTGCTTGGTAAATGCGAAACCCAACAGCTTCTCGCCAAAATATTGAACCATGTCATTGCGCTCGAACTCACCGTGTACGAGCACGTCCAGGCCGATATGTTCCTGCCACTGCACGGTACGGGCTGTCTCTGCTTTGAGACGCTGCTCGTACTGCGTGTCATTCAGCGCTCCCCGGGCATGAGCCGCACGCGCATTGCGGACGTCGGCCGTTTGCGGGAAGGATCCGATGGTTGTCGTTGGAAACATCGGCAATGCGAACGCGACGCGCTGGACGTCCGCACGCTGGTTGAACGCACTGCGACGGCGACGCATGTTATCGCCGATGGCGGCCATTCGTCGGGCGACGTTCGCACTGTGGATCTTGGGCGACGTTTCGCGGGTGACGGATGCATCCTCTGAGAGCGCGAGTTCATCGGCCACGTCGGCAGCATGGCCGGCCAGCGCTTTGCCCAATATCGAAAGCTCCTCGATCTTCTGCACTGAGAACGCCAGCCACGTCTTCAGATTGGGATCGAGATCGGTCTCTAGCTCAACGTCAGTCGGAACATGAAGTAGCGAGCAGGAGGGAGCAATCTGAACACGGTCCCTGCCCAGCTTTTTGACCATAGGAGCAAGCTGGTCGAGCAGCGCCGGCAGATTGGAGCGCCAGACGTTGCGACCATCAACGACGCCTAGCGAGACCACGAGATCTCCACGGGCTCTGGCGACAATCGCGTCCAACTGGCCGGGTGCCCGAACCAAGTCGACATGGAGCCCGGCAACGGGCAAAGCCAAGACCGTCTCAAGATTGTCGCCGACCGCTCCAAAATATGTGGCCAGCATGATTTTTAGAGCCGGCACGGCGTTAACGAAGTGAGCATAGGCCCGGCGGACAGCCGCGCGAGATGTTTCGTCGACGTCCATCACTAGGCATGGTTCGTCGAGCTGAACCCATTCAGCACCGCGCGAGGCTAGTTCGCGGAGAACATCGACATAGACTGGGAGGAGCCGATCAAGCAGCGACAGCGGATTGAATGCGGGATTTACGCTTTTGCCAAGCTTCAGGAAAGTGACTGGGCCAACTAGGACGGGCCGCGTCTGATAGCCGAGGCTTCTTGCCTCCTCATATTCCTCGATCGGCTTCCGAGAGACATACTTAAAGATCTGATCCTGGTGAAATTCCGGCACCATGTAGTGGTAGTTCGTATCGAACCACTTCGTCATCTCCTGTGCGGCTACGCCGGGCCCATGCTGAGCGTGACCACCGTCCTGAGCGCCACGCGCCATGGTGAAGTAGGTTTTGAGCGACACAGGACCTTCGGTCCAGCCGTAAACGTCGGGAATGGCGCCGACCATTAGGCTGGTATCGAGCACATGGTCGTAGAGCGAGAAGTCATTCGAAGGAATGACGGTCGCACCGCGGGATTTCTGCCGTGCCCAATTAGCGGCACGAAGTCCACTCCCCGCCTCGAGGAGCTCGGCTTCGCTGGACTTTCCCGCCCAGTAGCTCTCGAGCACGAATTTGAGTTCGCGTCGTGGGCCGATGCGTGACGTCCCCAGTGTGGCAACGGGAAGCGAAAGGATAGACATAGCTTAGACCCCATGATTGGGGCAAAGGCCATGGCGGACGCATACAGCGAACATCGCGTGAGCGACAACTGCTTGGCGCACACCGGGACACCCCGCCCGTGGACGATATCTTGTCGAGGCAGGTCTCCTGGCTCACGGGTCGTCGGTGCTGTCCGGCCTTCCCGAAGCCGCATGGCTTCAGTGACTTCGTTGGACAGCGGCTCGCCGCTTACAGTTGCGGGGGCAGCGCCGGTTTTGCACCGGCTTCCCTCTTAGCTCCGGATCAAACGAAATCCAAAGACCGCGACGGCTGGAATTATGCGCACGAGGATCGATGCGTCAACCTACCGATTCTCGCGGTGATATTGCCCAAGCGATTGCGAGCGTACTAGCAGCGTGCGAGGGTCTGCGCGCGGCCTGGTGAACAGGCGCGGATCTGTGGAGGCTCCGCTTGTAAAATGCGTTCGCTTTCAACACCCTGCTCGCGTAAACGGATGAACTCCGCGACCGGAACGAACCCGGGCCGTTTTCGCTATCTGTATGATCGCGACGAGGCGGGCCTTGTCCGTCAGCAGCTTTTCCAACCTGCGAGTTAGGAAGATGCGATGAGCCTTGGCCGGCATCCGTTTGGTCATAGCCCATGAGGCTCCCTAGAAACTAGGAAGCCGGATTGCTCCAGGATCGCACGGATGATCAAGTCGACTCCTTGGTGTTCGGCCGGCCCGCGACGAGGCACGAGGTCGTCCGTCTCCCTGAGGTTGGTTAAGATGATCTTCTCGGTACGCCAGGTATTCACGTGCTGAGCGACTTTGGCGCCAGCTTCGATGCGCTCGTGGCCGCTCCACGCCGGTCTGCCTCGCCTCGGCTCGTAACTAGCGACCATCAGCCTCAACGCCGCCACTGGAGGATCTTCGTCCGACCGAGGCCCTTCGAGGGCCTCCTCGGAGTCGATCAGCGTCTTAAGCGCGTAACGATGTTAATCGACCTCGATGCGCCCCATGCGGCGGGTGGTCGCCTCAAGGTCGACATCTACGACTTCGTTCGCGAAATCGAGCGATGAGGCCTTCTGGACGCGGGCTGCTTATGCTGTCTTGGACGGGACACAGGTGTCAGGGACCGGACAGACCACCGCGCATTGCGGCGTGTCGCAATGGCCCTCGCACTCCGTACATTTTTTGGCGTCTATAACGTAAATGTCGCGCTTCAGGCTGATCGCCGCGTTGGGACACTCGAACTCACATGCGCCACAAACGGTGCATTGCGAAGCGACGATCTTGTAAGCCATGCCTTCCGACTCCTTAGGCGAGCGATGCCATAGGCGATCCCTTTCAAATGCCGTGCCAAACGCAGACGCGCTCAAGGTTGGGCAATTTGCCCAATTCGACTGTCCGGGGTCTGAGACCATGTTGCATCTGCGACAGCAACAGGCCGCTTCAATTTCAGGCTAGGAGCTCTCGGGCCCTCTTGAGAGTCAGTCGCGGCTTGACCGCTGCGAGCGTCCGTCGGTTTGTTTGGGACGTCAGCGCGGGGGCAAGCGAGGCTCGACGCTTCCGAAACCGGCCGCGCGACAAAAAGCCGCGAGCGGACGCAGGTCTACGTCGGATCTCGGCAAACCTCCGGTCAGACACCACCGACGGAGGTTTTCGCAAGCCTCGCTCATGGCTGCAACGCTAGCTCCGCGGATCGACTCGCTGGAGGCTTGCAAAAACGGGTTTGTGGTACAACAAGCTTCGTAGGGAAGTGAAGTTGCGGCGGGGCGAGCGACACTGGCCTTGCCAAGTGACTGATTGAATTGCACTCAGGCTCATGCCTGGTGCCGAGTAGGCACGGCGGTACTCGTGAGCGCTGCTAGGCTTCGCTTGGCCGCACTCAGCCACTCGTGACGCAAGCTGGAGCATGGTGGAAAGATGACTGTGCAAATTGCTTCAGTGGCATGGCTTTTCCGAACAGATGGCCCTGCGCAAGGTCGAAGCCGAGTTCGGTCACAGCGATTAGGTCGGCCTGGCTCTCCACACCTTCGGCGACGGTGCGCACATTGTACTCTTTGGCTAGATCGACGATATGGCGGCACACCGTTCGCTTGAGGGGCCCATTCGCGCAGCCGCCGACGAACTGACGATCCACTTTCAATTTCATGAACGGGAATTTTTCTATGCCCATCAGCTGTGGCCAATTGGCACCGACATTGTCGATTGCAAGGCCAATGTTGTGAAAGCGAACCTCACGCGCAACCTGGACCAGGAGATCTAGGTTCTGGATAGCTTCCACGCTCTCGATTTCGATCGTCAAACCGCCGAAAGCGGGGTGCGACGGCATGCGCCGACAGAGATCGCGTACCGCCTGCGGGTCAATCAGGAATGCTGCCGGGAGATTGATGGAGAGATCGATCGAAGTTTGCTGCTCCAGAAGATAATGCCAATCCTTGATCGCGCGGTCGATCACGAACTGCGACAACTCCCTAAAATGCGGATCCTGAGGCTCCGGGATGAAATAGGCCGGTGGAACAACGCCCCAGGTCGGGTGCCGCATTCGCACTTGCGCCTCTGCGCCGCGGCGGCTAAGGGTACACGCGTCAAACTTCGGCTCATACCAGAGCTCAAGCCAGCCAGCATGTAAGGCTTCTCCGACATGAACCGCGGGACGGGGCGCCGGCTCTTTTGGCAAGAGCATGGCGATCCGATCGCGCAACGTCTCGGCTGCAAACGGCGTCCTGAGCGGCGGCAGCATAGCAAGCCCATATTCACTACCGACCTGCTGCACTGCCGCCATGATGATCGACTCTCGGGCTCCGAACGCCAGCACTCGGCCTGCAAATTCTTCGCGTACCAGTATCTCGAGCAATCGTCCAGGCTCGATGCGGTCCGAGCCAATGCCGAGCAGGATCAGATCAGGGAACTCCGTGCTGAGTACGAGCGGCAGCTCGTCAGCAGTCCTGCATTCGCTAATAACAAACCCCATATTCTCCAGCACATCCCGTAGAAAGGCGCGCAGATGCCGCTTGCCGACGGCCAGGCACGCCCGCGGCCGCACCTTACGTTGCCCGAAGATTACAGGTTTCCCTCCGACCAGTTCGGCCTGTCCATGTTCCATCGCAACCACTCCCGTTCCGTGACGGTGCCTTAAACGAGGAGCGAAGGTCCAAACAAGCTGTGCTTCCCGATATCTTTCGATTGTTCGAAATAAGCTTAAGATGGTGCATTAGTGTGCAAAATCTTTCGCGATCTTGCTCAGACGATTTTATCGGGCGCACGGGTGTGATACCTGTCGCGCTTCTCGCAACTTCGTACGAGTGACGCACGCGAGGTGGGAATCTCTCGTTCGGACGCACCGAGCTGACGCCCTATGGCGCTGCGATCATCGTGGTGCACGATTTATTCAATCGAGTAGTTCGTGAGCGACGATCGGCAATCACTCTTAGAACGTTTGATCGGCATGACCGGCGTGTGCCGTTTGGTGATATGTTTTCCAATCGAAGGCAGTCCATCATGAGTTCGCAGCTGCTCAAGCCGCAGTCGTTCTGAGGAGAACGGCAATGGCTTGCAATTACCTCAGCTCTGTTGCCCATAGCGAGTGTGGACGTCCTGCTTCCTAACCGAGCCTGATAGTTGCTCTCAATTGCGTTTTCTGTCTCCTACTGAGCATGAATTTCCTCCAGAGGGCTAGGTCGGGTGTTCGTGTTGGCGCTGAAGCGCAAGGCCCGTCTCGCGGGGGCACGGCTTTGCGCAAGAGCGTGCCAGGAGGTGAGAACGCGGTCACAGAAGCGGTCGAAGAGCTACTTTCAGAATTAGGTGGCCCCGGACCGGAGTTCAGCCTTCAAGGCGCGAAGCAGGCGGCGTTGCGCCTGATTCAGGATCCCGAACGGGGTTTCATTTTGTCGTCGAGGAACAAGGCACCGGACAAGATTGTAGGGGTAGCTAGCATCTCGGCCGTACAGGCGGTGAGAGCAGCCGGAGCGTACGCGTGCTTCAGGAGCTATGGATTTCTCGTGACTTCCGGAGCTCTGACGGCGGTCGGCATCTGCTCGAGGCGGTAGATTCGGAGGCGAAGCGCCGCGGCTGGCAGATGATTGAGGTTGCGTTGTCTCCGGATGGCTATCCGGCCCTAGAACGGGTACGCCACTTCTACGAGGAGAGGGGATATCGGGTTGCAGGATTGCGCGCGCGCAAGAGGCTTTGACAGTAGTACGCCTCTGCGCCACAGACTTAAAACGTCTCCTGGTCTAGCGTGCTATCGGTAAAGTCCTTCAAGCAGTAAATCCTGGGGCTTGTTGCTTCTGAAAACGAACGCTTCACGCGTGCGTCGCCGCCGAGCATGATCGAGAACCTCGACGTTATGCGGTGCTGACTCCCAGCGCGAGCGGTTACCTCTTCGGCCTTCTTGGCGAGAACGTTCGAAAATATCAGCGACCAATCATTCTTCATTGTGGGAAGCGATACCGCGACCCGCCCGACCAAAAGACGACAGGTCGGCGGCGGCCCGTTGCGGGCGAAGCCCGACCCAGCCTTACGAATCGTTCTTTTGTGCCTCCCATGCAGTGCGATTTACTGACTCTGGTTTGAGATCACAGCACACAAACGCCATCCATTCGTCACCAGTTACATTCTTTGGGCAAGTGGCCAGGCCAGTCGTCTACCACTCATTCCTGCATCTTGGTGCGACGGACCGGCGCGTGAAAGGATTCCGCACCACCTTGCCACTCCTGCTGGCGAATTTCGAGGAAGGTGAGCGAGATCAGCCATCAACACTGATCCGGTAGTGTTCCATAATGAGCAATACGCCGAGTGCCGCGTCCAATACGACATTCGTGCAGCTCCCCCCTGCGCAGGACTGGATGCGAGCGGACCGCTTCGCCGTTTGGCGCCAATACGAAGACGTGGCGATGGAATCATGCGCGACAAAGAGCCTCCCTTTTTGATCGACCGTCAGTCCGTCAGGACCGCTCGTCCCGAAGAACCAGCTGAATCGTCCAACCTTCCCGACGCCGCCGTCACGCATCAGCGGTACGCGCCAGATGCTATTGTCGCGCGTCACGTCGACGACACAGAGATTCTCGGGCTGGTCGAACGACGGTCCGTCGATGAAACAATCTACTGGCTATCCCCACGGTTCGCGTCTTGCCATTCCGAAGAAACACCCGGCGACGAAACTCCGCCGCCATCGACCAAAACACGCTGGTCTCAATCAGCTTGGCGGGCTTTCGAGATACTCATGATGGGCCTTCCAGTCTGCGACACGGCCGGCCCTCGTATTTGTAGCCGAACTGCTTGGGCATTGGGCCCTTGTTGCGATCGTTGCGCCCAGTTTGCTCCCAGGCGTGAGCCAGGATTCCGACCGCGCGCGACAAGCAGAAGACCCCCCGCGCGAGCGGAGAGGCGAAGCCCAGTTCGCCGTAAATGACCGCGGTCGCGCCATCAATGTTCATCGGAATGAGCTTGCTCTTGCGCTGTTGCATCACCCGCTCGATCGCGCGAGCGGCCTTGGCATAATCGCCGCCGACACTGCCCTCGTCGGCTGCGGCATCCACCAGCGCCAATAGCGGGGCCGCGCGCGGGTCGACTGGATGAAACCGGTGGCCGAAGCCCGGCAGATATTTGCTGCGGGTTGCGGTGAAATGGTCGATTGCAGCGCCCGCGGCCTGCTCGATCTCTCGCCCTTGGCGCCGTCGCAGCACATCTTCGTAGAGTTCGACAGCCTGCTCCCCTGCTCCGCCATGCACGTCATCGAGCGTGTTGATTGCCGAGGCCATTGCGCCGTTCAGGGGCAGGCCGCAGCTCACCGCCATTTGGGCAATTGCAATGGAGGGCGCGTGCGGACCGTGGTCAACGGATCCAACCAGCGCAGCTTGCAGCAGCTGCTCCTGTGCTGGCGTCGGCAGATTGCCACGTAACATCAGCCAGATCATGGCGGGAAAGGAAACGCGGCCTATCAAATCTTGAATTGGATAACCGCGATAGGCGATGCGACCTGGCGCGATATCGCAAATGGAGGTTCGCCACCAACTGGCCGCTTGCTGTCGCATTTCTTCTTCGCTCATTTCCGGTTCCATCTTTTCAACCTGCCTATTGCCAACCGCCGCAAGCCGTCGGATGTCATGATATCGGTCCGTCCGTGGCTACGCGGACGGGCAGGAAGTCAGCCTCTCCTTGCTTTGGCGTCCCGACGGCCCGGCTTGAGACCAGTTGCTCGACCTCCGCATACGAATAGCCGAGCCGCTGCAGCCATCTCTCAGTGTCTGCTCCGAGTGTCGCAGGTGGTGAAGGCACCGAAAACTCCTCATCCAGCCGGAAGCCCGGCCGCGTGATTCGTAACGGCTGCGCACCGTCTTGTTCTGGTGCCAAAGTCTCGACGAATCCGCGCTCAAGGACCTGTGGCTGCTGCAACACTTGCGAGACCGTCAGCACACGGCCGGCAGGGACACCAGCCAGATTCATTTGAGTCTCCCATTCCTCAGCGGGCTTGCAAATCAATGCCTTGTTCAACTCCGCGCTCAGCGCAGCGCGGTTGACCTTGCGCATCTCGCGTCCAGCAAAGCGTGGATCCGCCTTCAGGTCCGGTCGCTCGATCAGGTCGCATAGAGCTTGGTACTGCTTCTGCTCGTTGGCCGAAATGTTCAGCGGGCCCGTTGCGGTGCGGAACGTGCCGGACGGAGCCGCGGTAAAGTTCTCGTTGCCGATGGGCTGCGGCTCGACCCCGGCGTTCAGGTGGTTGGAGACGACCCATCCCATCGCGGCGACGGTGGCTTCGAGCAGGGACACGTCGATGAACCGACCCCGGTGCCTATTCCGCTGGTCGACCAGAGCCGCGGCGATGGCAAACGCAGCAGTCAGTCCCGCGATCGTGTCCGAGATCGGAAAGCCCGTGCGCAGGGGAGCCGAGGCTATATCGCCGGTGACGCTCATGGCTCCGGAGAGACCCTGGACGATCTGGTCATAGGCCGGACGGCCGGACCACGGTCCGCTCTGCCCAAACCCGGAGATCGCGCAGTAGACCAGACGCGGGTTCAGCCTGACAAGCACATCAAAGCCGAGGCCAAGGCGTTCCATCACCTTCGGCCGGAAGTTTTCGAGCACCACGTCGGCTTCCTTGACCAGTCGCAAGAACACCTCGCGGCCCGCTTCCGATTTTAGGTCCAGCGCAACCGACTGCTTGCCGGCGTTCACGGCGACAAAGGAAAGTCCCTGCAGGCGCTCCGCTCTTTTCGGATCCGCGCCGAGGCGCCGCGCCAGGTCGCCACCGTTCGGGTTTTCGACTTTGATCACCTCCGCGCCAAGGCGCGCGAGATGATAGCCGCAGAACGGACCAGCCAGCACGTTTGAGAGGTCGAGGACGCGGATACCGGTTAACGGCAGAGACATTTCGAAAGAGCCTTCTTTGATGATCCGATCACGAGATCCTGGTCCGGGCAGCTATTTCAGCTGCTGCGCGGCGCGTTCCGCGAAACGGTTAGTGAAGGTCTTGGCCAGGTCGATGTTTGCGGCACCGATCTTCGGATCAAAGTCGCTAAGGATGGCCAACGGCACCTTGGCCGCCTCGATGTCCATCTGACCGGTTGACGAGAACAGCGCTTTCGACGCGTTCATGATTTCGATGTTCACCTTGCGATTGTCGGTCTTGTAGCCAGCAGGCACCGCGTCAACGAGCTGTTCCGTCGACACGGTGTTGATCCAGCGGTGCGTTTTGAGCAAGGCGTTGACGAGGCGCTGGACCGTTTCCGGATTCTTATCGATGAAACTCTGCTGAAGGTATAGACAGGCGGTCGGATAGATTCCGCCAAAGGCCTGCTTTGAGCCTTCGAGCGTGCGCGCGTCGAAGAGCGGCGTCGCGCTCTTTTTGCGCGCGAGAAGGGTCGCAATCGGATCGAAATAGACGAGTGCGTCGATATTCTTGGCCTCGAGCGCCACCATACCGGGTGCACCGCTGCCAACTGCGATGATGTTCACATCGCGTGGGCCCAACCCAGATTTCTTGATGTAGTAGCGCGCCATGGTGTCGGTCGATGACCCCGGCGCCGTGATCCCGAGCTTGAGGCCCTTCAGGTCGGCACCAGACTTGACCTTGTCAACGAGGTCGCTGCGGATACCGAGCAACACGCCGGGAATGTCATTGAGCAGGAACACGCAGGAAATTTGCTTGCCCTGCGCCTGCATCTGAATGGTGTGATCGTAAAAGCCGACCGTCCCGTCCACCGAACCGCCGATCAGCGCCTGCAAGGCCTTCGAACCACCGGCCTGGAAGTTTTCGACGGTCACCTCAAGGTCCTGGTCCTTAAACGAACCGAGCTTCACGCCAAGCTCGAGAGGCATATAGTTGAGGATCTGTGATCCCACCGCGATCTTCAATTTTGTCTTTTCGGGCTCGGCGGCATGCGCTGAAATGAGCGGGAATGCGGCTATCGCGATGACCACCATCAGTCGTGGAAAAGCGTGCATGTGAACCTCTTTGAGAATGGCAGCGCTACGATCAAACTTCGTGGGCAGGTGCCGGCCGCCAGACCAGCAGCCGCTTTTCCACGCGATCGACGATGGCATCGAGGGCGACGACGAAGGCGGAGAGGACGATGATTCCTGCGAACACGCCGGTGGCATCGAGGACACCCTCGGCCTGCGCAATCAGGTGCCCCAATCCTGCGGACGAACCGAGATATTCGGCGACCACCGCGCCCATCACGGCCATGCCGACAGACACCCGCAGGCTCGACAGGATCCACGTGGTGGCGGACGGCAGGTAGACGTGGCGCAGCAGGGAGGATTTCGATGCACGCAGCAGGCGGGCATTCGCGAGCACGACCGGATTGACCTCGCGAACGCCCTGAAATGTGTTGAAGAATGCGACAAAGAGAACCAGCGTCACGCCCAGCGCGACCTTGGAGGTGAGGCCCAATCCGAACCAGATGACAAAAATGGGCCCCAGCAAGATGCGCGGGATCGCATTGAACATCTTGATGAAGGGCTGAAGGACCTCGGCCGCAAACGGGCTTAAGCCCAACCAGATACCAAGCGCCGTGCCGATCCCGATACCAGCCAGGAAAGACAGGACCGTCTCCAGCAGTGTTATGCTGACATCGGTCCAGAAGTCGGCCGTTGACATCCACTCTCCGATCCTTGCGATGAGTGTCGACGGGGCCGGAAAGAAGAACGGGTCGATCAACCCGGCCCGCACGCCCAATTCCCAGATCAGGATCAGCCCAAGCACGATGGCGAACTGCGTGAGAGCGACCTTACCCGTGCGTGGCATAGCTTTTCTCCACTTCGGCGCCGAGCAGCGACCAAATTTCACGATAGAGCGCGACGAATTCATCGGTCGTTTGCAGTGCCGAGACATCGCGCGGGCGAGGCAGCGTGATCCTGACATCACCAACCATGCGGCTCGCGGGACCGGCGGACATCACGACGACGCGGTCCGCCAGCGTGATCGCCTCATCGAGATCGTGGGTGATGAAGACGAGGGAGCGCCGGTCCGCCTGCCATAGGTCGAGCAGGATGCGATGCATGAGGCGGCGTGTGTGAACGTCCAGCGCGGAGAAAGGCTCATCCATCAGGACAATCTTCGGCTCCATGATCAGGGTCTGGGCCATGGCGACGCGCTTGCGCTGGCCGCCGGACAATTGATGCGGATAGCGCTCCTCGAAGCCTTTCAGCCCGACCTTGGCGAGCCAGGGCCGCGCCTGCTCGCGCGCTTTCGCGATCGAGCTTCCCTGAAACACCAGCCCGAGGCCGACATTGTCCTGGGCTGTTTTCCAGGGCAGCAGCCCTTCCTGTTGCAGCATGTAGCCAGACTGACCGTTCAGGCCTCTAAGCGATTTGCCGAAAATGCGAACCTCGCCGGCGGCCGGCTTCAACAGTCCGGTGACACTATTGAGAATGGTCGATTTTCCGCAGCCGGTCGGCCCGACCACTGCAACGAATTCGGTTTCGCCGACCTGGAGGTTCATGCTTTTCACGGCGGTGAAGTCGCCGAAGCGAATCATCACGTCGCGCAGGTCGACGGCAAGTGCCGGCTGCCCTTCCATTGTTTCGCTCCGCAGAACTTGTTCTAAGGCTCAAAACAGGTAACTGGCGCTATATCCGGAGTCAATTGCATTCTGCAACATAGAACGCAGATGAGCATGAGCTACTGGACTTTCTATCCATTCTGGATATCTGTTCTGCAGAACAGAACACGAGGGCTGTATCAATGGCAAAGACCGGGGTTGATGCGGTCGGGCGCGCCCTGGCGATCCTCAAGGCCTTCGGCGCTGAGCGCGCAGCCATGACGCTGACCGAGATTGCCGAGGCGACCGACTTCTACAAGAGCACGGTCCTTCGCCTTGCCGCATCCCTGGAAGCGGACGGATTCCTGGTGCGGGGGACCGACCGGCTATTTCGACCCGGACCGGAGCTATGGCGCCTTGGGGCGCTCTATCAGCGTGGGCTCGACCTCGGTGACCTGATCAGACCCTCGCTCCATCGTCTGGTCGAAGCAACCGGAGAGACCGCATCCTTCTACATCGCGGAGGGCGACGAGCGCATTTGCCTTTATCGCGTTAATTCTCCGCGTTCCGTCCGGCATCACCTCGAAGAAGGACAACGATTGCCGATTGATCGCGGCGCTGCGGGCCGCGTTCTTACCGCTTACCGCGATTTTGCATTAGCTGATGGAAAGAAGATCAGAGATCGTGGCTTCTACGTCTCGATCGGCGAGCGTGATCCTGAGGTTGCGGCCGCAGCGGTGCCCGTAATCGATGTCTATGGCAAATTGCGGGGCGCGCTCTCAGTCTCCGCCATTCGCACTCGCTTTGATGCAGATGCTCGGAAATCTGCCGTTGAAGTGCTGAAGTCCGAGGCTAAAGCGCTGATTGGTTTGCTGCCTGCAAGTGAGCGCTGAGCTACAATGGCAGCGTTCTGTTTATAACGCAGAGCTCAGCGGGTGCCGCAATGGCCTCTCCTGAGCGTAGCGCGCATTTCTCGCATTGTTGAGGCCTGCAGATCATCCTCGATCTCGACGCCACCCATCCCTACACGGGCATCAGGAGGGAGGCTTCTTCGAGGCTATTACGGTGTTCGTGTGATGTGTGCTGGTGCGCGTGTTCTGGAGCCGTCATGGCCTGACGGCCAAGCTGCGGCGCGCCGACATCGATGCAAGCGCGGTTAGGACGTTTCGCGGATTGTGCGGCCTAAAGCCGGATGGGGTTAGACCGAATCGATTTGGGATTGAACGAAGCCGCTGTCGCGGCATGCGTGGCGAGCTGGCGTAGATCGCCTCCTGGCTGAGGATGTGGGTGTTGGAGCCCCCCTCAGACAGGAGTATTGAGACGGCCGATTTGAGCCCTCTTCGCCGTCGCATGATCGAGGACATGACAGTCCGCAATCTGTCGCCGGTGACGCAGCGATCCTACATCGGCGCGGTTTCGAAGTTCAGCCGCTATTTCGGCCGATCGCCTGAGCGGTTAGAGCTGGAAGACGTCCGGGCCTTCCAGGTGCATCTGGTCTCGACCGACATCTCATGGCCGGCGCTGAACCAGATCATCGTCTGTGCGCTACGGTTTTTCTACGGCGTCACGCTCGGCGAGGCGCTCATCCCGGAGCGCATTCCCTACGCGCGAGAGCCCCGCAAGCTGCCGGTCGTTCTCAGCGCCGACGAAGTGGTGCAGTTCCTCGAGGCGGTGTCGAGCCCGAAGAGCCGCGCGCGCTCACCACCGCCTATGCGGCCGGGCCCAAGGCCGAGGTCGCGGGACTGCGGATCGAACACATCGATAGCACCCGCGGGTGTCATCCAGGTGCGCCACGGCAAAGGCGCGAAGGATCGCAACGTGATGCTGTCGTCCCAACTGCTCGGCATCCTGCGCACCTACTGGCGGCTCGCCCGGCCGCGGCTTTATCTGTTCCCTGGGCGCGACGAAGGTCACCCGATTGAACCGACCGTGTCGCATGCCGCCTGCCGCTCGGCGGTCAAGGCTGCGGCCCTGACCAAGCGCGTCACGCTGCACACGCTGCGCCACAGCTTCGCGACACATCTTCTGGAGAACGGAATCGACATCCGGATCATCCAGGTTCCGCTCGGGCACAATAATCCGTCGTCGACGGCGCGCCACACGCAGGTCGCCACCCATACGATCCGGGCGACGCAGAGCCCGCTCGACCGCCTGTCGCTGGAGGTGACGCCATCGGCATGACAACGGCTCCGGGATCCGGCTTATGACCCGCCCCGACGTCCGCCCGCACCGACCCGCCATCGAGAGATTGCCGATATCTTGCGCCGGCATGGCGCCCCCTATCGTCGTGACCATGCCGGTCATCTCGGTCGCGTGGAGCGGCGGGTGATGAGCGCCATTGTTGGGTGCCGAACCGAGGCGCTCGGCGGCCACGTCGAGGCCCGCAATGACTGCGGCATGACGCGGATCGCCTATAATTCCTGCCGGAATCGGTATTGTCCCCTCGACGCTTTCGCTGGTCGCATCCAAAGCCATGCAGCGCGTCAACTGGGTTGCTTACGCCAAGCGGCTCTTCGGCGGACCCGCACAGGTGCTGGCCTATCTCGGCCGCTACACCCATCGCGTCGCGATCGCCAACAGCCGGCTCGTCGCACTCGACAACGATCATGTTGCCTTCACATGGAAGGATTACCGTCAGGACGGCGCGACCAAGATCATGAAGCTCAAGCCCGACGAGTTCATTCGCCGCTTCCTGCTTCATACGCTGCCCGACGGTTTCCATCGCATCCGCCACTTCGGCTTCATGGCCAACCGGCATCGCGCTGCCAAGCTCGCCCTTTGCCGCGAACTTCTCGATCATGAGACAGCCCCAAACGACAGCTAGCCGCCGCCTGTGGATTCGGAAGCTCAAACCTGGGCCGAAGTTCCTGCCTGTCCCGATTGTGGTGGCCTCATGCGCATCATTGAGCGCTATCGACACAGCTTCAGACGCTCCAGCCCTCGAACATCAACGTTCCGATGCGACACATCGTGAGCCAAGTCATGCCGTGCACGACGATCATCATTCGTCATTTCGCTCCCAGCGTCTCGATCATCGCGGACGATGTCGACTCCGTGCTTTCACACTGCGCGACAACAACGGTCCGATGCAGCAAAATGCCATCGCGATCTCCAGTGAAGCGCGTCTGATCTCAATTCTTCCCGATGCGCACATCTCGTGTCTCTGCCTCACGCGCCGAGCCAGCAGATCGGGCCTTCCGATCTCGAACGTGCTGCATGCTCTGGTCCTCGTCTTCGGCCAGAACGAACTTCACACTGGATTAAGCCCGAGGGGCATCAACACCCACGCCTTCCTCGACGGTGCAAAATCCATGCGCCAGATTCGTGTGGGCGTCGGCGGCGCAACTACAACGATCGCGTGGTTGCGCCCCAGCGCATCCAGTACGAAGGCAATCTATGGCGTGAGGACACCACGCGGCAATCCGCAGCGCGCGGCAATCCTCAGATGGGCTGTGACGGGCGTCTCTTGGAGACTCGTACGACTCTCACGGCTACTCGCCGTTCCCAGCCGGTGGTCGGCCGCAGTCGACTCTTCTGGCGCGATTTGGCGGATTGTTAGCAAAGTTGCGCGAGCTGTCCGACCGCCTACATCTGTTCGTCGGAGCCGTGGCCTCTCGCGAGATCCCGTGTCCGTTGCATCGTGCGGGAAAAATATTCGTCGCGCTCGCGGCGCACGCGCTCTTGATGCGCTCTGAAATTCGCAACTCGTTTGCTGATGTGCTCTCGCTCGGAGGTGTTCCAGCTCAACCGCCGGGGAGAATCGGGTGGGGAAGCTTTTGCGATTGGCGCGATGGGTGCTATCAGCTTTGGAATAGGCGCTACGCTCCGTGCGCGTTCTACGAGTGCCGCGGATTGTTGAACCAGCGCCTCCAGTTCCTTCTTCCAGTTCATCTTCCATGTTCTCCGAACAGTCATGGGAGCATGCTAATTTGGTGCGGTACGCTCGTCCAGCTACCCCTTTTGGTAGTTGCGAGGCCGCTGCTTGTCCGCAAAATAGTGGCCGATGAGCCATTTGGGCCGATGAAATTCGCGGCTTCCCTGCTAGGAGAACCCACCCACGTGACCTTCGTCACCCAAGTGACGCAACAGGATGGAAGATCAGAACGATGCGACCTGGGTCAAACCCGTCGGCTGCGCCTGGTCTCTGGCATGAAAGCATGATCGCCCAGGCTCGCCATACTCGAACTCCTCAAGCGAACTACGCTGACGCCGAAGCAGCGGAGATTGTGCGTCAATGCGCGAATCGGTGCCGCCCGAATGGTCCGACCAGAACTACTCTACAGTATTGCTCAAATGGGAAACGGGAGTGGCGAGGGGTGTTGTGAAATGGTTTAACGCGACGAAGGGTTTCGGCTTCATTCAGCCGGATGGGAGCGGCCAAGATGTTTTTGTACACATAAGCGCCCTGGAGCGCGCTGGCCTCTCTGACCTGCGGGAAGGGCAGGCAGTCTCTTACGAGCTTAAAGTCGACCCGAGGCGTGGTAAAAGCAGTGCGGAAAATCTGCGTGTTTGATTTCATGTCGTAGGCGTCTGGCCTCAGCCCCCCGCCCAAGTCTGGCGCTTACCTCGGAACGACCCCAGCCGCTTTAAGCACTGGGGTCGTTTCATTTCTCGCCAATTTTTGACGTTTCGTGGGTCCGAATACAAGAGAACGTAGCTAGCTAGCGACGCTCGCTAGCGCGTCGCCTCTTTGTCCCGTTTGGTAGACGGGTAACAGTCGGTCCGCCCGCTCGTCATAGCGCGATTTGAAGCGCGCTCGCGAGCGGCTTATTGGTCGGAAGGTCATCCTCGCCGATCATCCTGGACTGGAGGTGGTGGCGCCGGCGCTGATCAAACCCGATGCTGCGGCGCGAGTTCAACAGTGTGGACCAACGAAGGGATGGGAAACCAAGGACTCTCGAGCGGTTCGAGAGGGCTACGATATCAGGGTGCTGCGCGAGCTCCCTTCGCCGGACGTTGGATCGGGTCAAGGCGCCAGCCTCGAGGGCTCACAACCAGGCAATTCGTAGATTGTGGGCAGCCTCACCTCTTGGCGCAGCGAACCGGCTAGAACTGAAAATCGAATTTTGAGATGCACGAAGGCAATGCCGAACTCACCTATCGGAATTCCAAGGGGATTTTGCTGAGCCGGGACATTTCGGGCGTCCACCACCGATCCGTGCCCCTCGTAGTCTAATTTATGTAACCGCGGAGCGCTTCCGTCCATCATTAGGGCTTCGCATGGACCAACATACGGCCCGTTGGCATCGCGCGTTGATGCCTACTTGAGGATTCAAAGCCGGAGCGGCTGCTAGCATCAATGCTAAAGCTCGATCGGTCCTCCTAATTCAACGAGCGCATGCCACGGCACCTTGAAACATCGCGCTTCCGATCGGCATCAAGCGTCGGCGCCTATCTGTGTCAACTATCAACTCTCGCAGTTGATGGAGAGAACGACCCATGCAACCGTAACGATCGGATACCACCGAAGCAGGTCGATTAACATCCGGAGAGACGCCCATGCCATGCGGCGCCACGTCCATGGATGAAAAATGCGTACAAGCAGCGGCTGATCATCGACAAATGAAACGGGCGGATCCTTCGTACAGTGATATTTAATAATGACGAGTGACGGCACAGAATCTTCGCTCCGCATCTGGCTCGCCGTCATCGTGCTAGGCATCGCCTCGTTTCACATCGTCTTGGCAGAGATAGCACCTATCGGGCTGTTGTCTCAGATCGCTCGCGATCTCGGACGAGATCAGGCAGCGGTCGGGCTCACGGTGGCCCTCTATGCCTGGATCGGTGCTGCCAGCGCTCTGTTGTCGCCCGTTCTGCTTCAGAAGTTTCCTCGCAAGCCGCTACTCATCGCCTTGACTCTTATCCTTTCCGCAACAACGTTTGCGGCGACGATGTCTCACACTTTCGAAGGGTTGTTGCTGGCACGCACGGTGGGCGCTGTCGTTCACGGTTTCTATTGGGCCATGGCGGCTGCGGTTGCGTCTAAGATTGCGCCGTCCCGCAGTATGGGTGTTGCGATGGCAATCGTATTCGGCGGGATCTCGATGGCGACCGTTGTTGGTGTGCCGCTCGCGAACTTCGTCGGTCAGGTGAGCGGATGGCGCGCAGCGTTCAGATTAATTGGCGCCATCGGACTGATCACCTCAGCCCTGATGGTGGCAGTTCTTCCGAAAATGCAGGCCGGGACGCCAGCAGGATGGAGAGAGCTTGGATCAGTCTGCCGCAGGCATGACCTGTTGGGGATCTATGCCGTAACGACATTCATGGCGGCCGCGCATTTCGGGGCGTACACATTTATAGAACCATTCCTCAGCGAGATTCCAAACGTTGCCCAAGTCATGATTGGCGCGCTGTTGTTCGGCTTTGGCGGAGCAGGCTTCCTGGGGAACATCCTGGCGGGCGTCCTCATCGACCGCTTCATGAAGCCGATCATCACTGCGGGGCTGCTTGCTCTGTGTCTGGCGCTCGTAGGCCTTGGATCGTTTGGTCCCCACTTGGGGACAGGCCGGGTCCTTGTCTTGCTGGTCATCTGGGGCGCTGCCGTCGCGGCGCTGTTCGCGGGACTCCAGACCTGGATCCTGCGCGCCGCCGGTTCGACAGTAATGACTGCTGCCGCGATGCACTCGGCGGTCATCAATTCGGCCATCGGCTTCGGAGCCGTCCTTGGCGCCCAGATGTTGACTGTAGCCGGCCCATCAGGAGTGATGCTGGCAGCTGGTATGGTCGTCATCATCCCTCTGCTGATAGTTCTCCCGCAAGCGGCCCCAGAGGGTGATCTAAAAAAGGGGTCCTTGCTTGATGGATAACGCCGCAGCCGTGCCCACAGCGCGGATCGCCGCGTGCCCTACCACGAATGTCGCACGAAACCTTCCGCTGGTACGCGAGCGTTGGACCAAAATGTTCGTGCAGCCAGGCGGACCGGTGGAAGGGGGTGAAACACCACGCCAGGCCTTGCCCGAGAACTCGTTGAGGAACTCGGCATCGAAGTTTCTGGCGATGTACGCGAACATCTCGGGCGATTGCGCCGTTGCGGCATTGCGAGGAGCATTCGGTCGAATGGTCTACCGCACTGCGGGGCACTTTTGCATTCTTTCCACACAACAATGTCTCTGTCCTGAGATTACCCCGCATTCTAGTACCCACTTTCCCTGGGAAGTGAGTCATGATTCAACGTCGGGATGATACCCGAAGCAAGAGAAGTCCATCTTTCGAAGAAAGATCGCCAAA
>NZ_JBVVPB010000041.1:0-47458 GCF_055807435.1 Bradyrhizobium sp. Ken51
ATTGGCGACCGCGCCACCCTGGATGCTGGCGCCGTCCTTGAGCTTGACGGTGTTGTCGAGCTCGATGCCGGCATTGTCCGTGATCGTGGAGCCCGACACCGTGATGCCGTCCAGCGTCAGCTTGGCATTGGCAGTAACTGTGGCGGTGCTCAGCGTGGAGCCGCCATCGATCGTGCTGGCGCCAGTGACGTCGATCGTGCCGAGACCGTCGATCGTACCGCCGCTGATCGTCGCGCCGTTCACCGTCAGCTTGCCGGTCGCATCGACCGTGACGTTGCCGCTGTTGGCGACTGTCGAGCCCTGGTCGATCGTCAGCCAGCCATTCGCCAGCACCTTGATCGTGCCGCCGGAGGCGTTGGAGACGGTCTCGTGGGCGAACTCCGCTGTGCCCTTGACGTTGACTGCCCCTGAATTGTTCAGCGTGCCGTTCTCGATCAGGCTGGTGCCGTCGAGCTCCAGCGTGCCCAGAATCGTCACGGTGCCACCGTCGACCGTCGCGCTGTCGACAATCAGCGTCGTGCCGGCATCGGCCTTCAGCGTGCCGCCGGCATTGTGGATCGTGGCGAGCGTCGTCAGCGTGCCGCCGAACAGCTCGATCGTGCCGGAATTAGTTATCGTGGTACCGCTGGCGAAATCGCCGCCGCCCTTGAGCGTCAGATAGCCGGCATTGGTGAGGACGCTACTGTCCAGGAACTCGGCCTTGCCACCAACCGAGATCGTACTTGCCGCGAAATTTGTGAGCTTCGAATCGGCCTTGAGGCTGACCTCGCCCGCAATCGTCAACGCACTCTTGTTGATGACTTCCGGCGCCGTGTGGCCGACCGTGGTGTCGTAGTCGTTCATCGTGATCGACTTGGCGTAGGCCGCGGTGTCGATCGTCACCGGATAGGACGGCGTCAGCCCGTGCAACTGATCGGTGATAACGATGACGTCGTCATTGATGGTCGGGACCGTGCCGGTTGCCCAGTTCGCGGCGTCCTTCCAGAAGCCGCCGGAGGGAGCGCCGGGCTTGTCGGTCGCGATCCACACCACGGCGGGAGCGTCGGTGCCGGTGATCGTGACGGTGATGGTCTGCTGCGAAGTGGCGCCTTGCGCATCCTTGAGCGTCACGGTGTAGACCAGCGTCAGCACCTCACCCTTGGGGATGAAGTCGGCGAGATAGACCGGCAGGTCAGCCAGCGACCAGTTGATGGTGCCGGTACCGTCTCCGGTGCTGTCGGCACCCGCCGCGATCGCGACTGACATCGCGCTCTGGAACGCCGCGAGCGGCCCCGGCGGAACGGTGCCATCCGGCAGGGTCGCGCTGGTCAACGCCACCGACACCGTATGCTTGTCGGTGAGATCGACATCGTCGAAACTCAGCGTGCCCGTCGTCGGAACATCGCTGGTGAGCGGGCCACCCGGCACGCTGGTGCCGCCTTCGAAGATGATGACCGGAACGCTGCTGGTGATCACCGGCTTGTCGTTGGTGCCGGTGATCGTGATGGTGATGTCGATGGTCGACGTTTCGGGATTGACCGAGAAATTATTGTTGACGCGGACCTTGTAGGTCAGCGTCAGCGTTTCACCCGCCGCGAGGAAGTCGAAGACGTGGTCGGGGATCCTGTAGGTCAGGTCCGCCGAACCGTTGTTGTTGTTACCGGCGGCTGCGGCGACGCTGATCTGGGCCTGCGTTGCCGCGATGTCCTGCTTCTGGAGTGCTGAGAGCGTCCCGGTGACATCCTGCTGGCCGGCGTTCTTGTAGACATAGTTCGGCGCGTCACCCAGGTCTATGCTTACCGTCGGCCGGTCGCCAAGGTTTTGGTCGACGAAAGTGATGCGGAAGATAATCTCGTCGGGCCCCACGGTGTCGCCGGACGCGTCCGCGCGGTCGCCGGTCGCGTTGGCGTGCTCGGTCAGCTCGAACGCCTTCTTCACATTGCCGTTGAGATCGAGGCTGCGCGCAAGGGGCGGGCCGGGAATGCGGGTGCTGGTCGACGGATCATGGCCGGACCCCTGCGATGTCGGCTCAGGGAGATGCGTGAAGGTCGCGGTCGCGGTGGCACCGGTGTCCGTCTTGATGAAGACAATGTTGCCGGTCTGCGTGATCGAGTCCGTGAAGTTCTGGGTCAGCTTGGTGTTGCTGTTGTTGTCCGTGAACTTCAGCGTGAACACGTCCGTGATCAGCTTCTGAATGTCCGGCGACATCAGGGCATTGGAGATCGAGACGTTGCCGCCGCTGATCTGGATCATCTGGCCGGCCTGGTTGACTGTCGCGATCGGCAGCAGCGTGACCTTGTCGAACAGGATGTAGGAGCCCGTGGTGCCGTTCGGCTCGACCAGCACCTGGAAGCTCGCCTGCGGCTGCGGATCGCCGCCGCCGGCGGGAACAACGAAGTTGATCTGGGTCAGCACCGCCGTGCCGCGGATGCCCATGGTGGCGACCGGCGTGTCGATCTTCATGTCGCCGTGCTTGGCGGTCTCGCCGGCGACGAAGGTGATGGTGCCGGCGACCAAGCTCAGCAGCGAGGAGTTGCTCGACCCGTTGGGGTCGTAGACCATCTCGTTCAGCACCATCCGCGCATTAGAGGACAGGCCGAACACCGTGCCGTCGATGAACGTGATGCCAAGCGTCGAGTCGCCACCGGTCGAGACCACGTCGCCCTTCTCGACGTTGTCGCCGTTGTTCAGGATGACGGAGACGCCGTTGCGGACCGCGGTCGCGCTGCCGGAGAGCTTCGTGACGTGGCCGATGACCTGGGCGGCGGCAATGCCGGAAGCGGTCTGCGCATATTGCACATGGCCGGTGAGTGCGTTGACGACGTCCCCGGTGAGGTGCGCGCCGTCGGGTGAGGCGATCGCCGCGCGCTTGTCGCCCCTGAAATAATCGTGAACGACGAAATCGTGCCCATCATGGGACAGCACAAGGTCGAGACCGGCGCGCTTGAAATCGCCGTTGAAGATCAGGTTCGGGTCGGGAACCACGAATGCGCCATCAGGCACGTGACCGTGTGCCTTCGCGATAAAGGAATCGACATGGCCATCGGCGGGCGATCGGGAACCCAAGCCGTCCAAGGAAATCGCGGCGTCAAATTTGCCAGCGTAATTCAATCCGGGCACCAAAAAAGGAGTTAAAATCTAAGTAAGTATCGCTCGCCTAAACTTGCATATCATTACCAAGTCCTTAGCGAAACCACCTATTGCTTGTGTGATTTCGCATCACCAAGCGGTCGATGCTCCCGCGCGGCGGGGCATCCGCAGAGAAGGCAAAGTAATTTTTGAAATATTCATAAGTAAAGCAGCGCTTATTTCCGCTCATTTCAAGTCACCCCGTGTACTCCATTGTAGAAATCCTACAATAGATACTTTTGTCATCTTTTGTTCGTGGTACCCCGCACCACCTTGCGGCAAATACCGAGCCAAATCCGTGATCCAACTAACAGAACTCGTGAAATAGCGAGCCGTTAGCCATAAGGCGCAGAATCAGTTCCAGGACAACTTGTGCCTGCAATTGGTCGCTCTTCGCGGCAACCGCCGCCCTGCTAGCCGGCGAATCGTAAAATTTTACGCAATTTGAGCAGACCCGTTTCAGCCTGTTGCCCGGTTTTGGGATCCCAGCCGGGCGCGTTAAGCAGAACAAAACCGCCTGCCTCGCACTATCTCCCCGAAAGCAACAAAGCCCGGCACGTACAGGTCGAGGGGGACCTGGCGAAGCTGGAAGGGGATGTCAGATGGAGACCGCTGCTCGTTCGCGCGCTTGGCGCGCAATCCTTGTGCTGTGCGGATTGATCCTGCTCGGATCGGCCGCCGAGCTTCGCGCTGGCACGCTGCTGTCGCCGGGGGCCAGCGTCCTCGTGCGCAAATCCGCCGAGCCGTTCGGCGTGTTCGCCTTCGCCATCTCCGCCGGTAGCCTGCAACAGAAATGGCTCGCGCTGAGGTCCAGGCTCGACGATGACATGGTGCAACTCGCGCTGTGCGACGGCGACCGGGAGAATTGCGCCTCGCCCGCTGCGCTGAAACTGCTCGCCATCGTCGACCAGGCCCGCAGCCGTGACGGCCGCGCTCTGCTGGGCGAAACCAATCGCGCCATCAACCTCGCCATTCGTGCCGCCGATGACGGTTCTGAGGACGTCTGGAGCTCGCCGCTCGCGACTTTTGCGCGCGGCGCCGGGGATTGTGAGGACTATGCCATTGCCAAGCTCGCCGCCCTTAAGCTCGCGGGCGTCGCCACCGAAGATCTCCGCATCGTCGTGGTGCGCGACGTCAGGGCCGGCGAAGAGCATGCGGTTGTTGCCGCACGGCTCGACGGTCACTGGCTGATGCTCGACAACCGCCGCATGGCAATGGTCGAGGACGACGCTGCACAGAGCTACCAGCCGCTGTTCGTGCTCTACCGGTCGGCCGTGATGAAATATGTCGACGAACCCGTGCAGTTCTCGATGGTCGCCGTCGACGCGCATTGATTTTCTTGAAGCCCGGATGGAGCCACCGGGTCGGCGCACAGCGCCGCCCGATGACAGGCTCCGCGAAATCCGGGGCCGCTGCCGCCTGTCGCACGAATCCCGAGTTTGCGCTGCGCTCCATCCAGGCTACCAGCACAAAGTACGCTTACCCACAAAGCCATTCCACAGTGCGATCCGGGACGCTAGCATGGCCGCGGCTATGCGGGGGCGACTGGAATGCGGTTCATCGTGCTGACTGTGCTTGCGCTGCTGGCCTCGCCGGCGGCTCCAGGCTTCGCGCAATCCGGCCCGTCCGATCGCGCCGTCGCCGACAGGCTGCCGCTGTTCGCCAGGAACAACTGCCAGCAGATCCGCGATCCCGGCAATCAATTGTTCTGCGGTGATACCGAGCTTGCCGCCGCCGCCGAGAAGCTGAGCACAGGAATCGAGGCGCGGCTTGCCCGCCTGCCCGATCGCCTGCCTGGGATCGAGGAGAACGCGATCTGGATCCGCCAGCGCAACCTCGGTTGCGGCATCGTCGGCCAGACCGCGATCCGCGCCGACGATTTCAACCGGGTGAAGGCGTGTCTTCTCAAGGTGACCGATGAGCGCGCAGCGATCGTACGCGATCCGGATTTCGACTGTCTCGCCGCCAACACCGCCGCGGGCGCGCTGATCTGTGCGGACCCGTCGCTGGCGCTTGCCGAGACCGAGTTGAACAGCCATGTCCTCGGCCTGATCGGCAAGCTTGATCCGACCGCGGCGCGGTTTGCCTTCGCCGAATATGGCCGGTGGACGCGGGAGCGCGATCGCAGATGCGATCTGGTCGGCAAGGAGAACGTGCCGCTTGGGGAGCTCGAGTCCGCGGAGGACTGTCTCGCCGGCTACCTGAAGCACAAGGCCGACGAGATTGGCGCGGCGAAAGGCGATCCGAAGAAGGTGTTTGGCCGGCAGGTCGCAGCCCGCGCGCCCGACACCGATGCCGTCGACTTCTGCGCCGCGCGAATCCACGCGGCCAATTCCTGCGGCAACTTCCTCCGCATCAACCGCGTCTACGCGCTCGACAGCCAGGTGGGCGAGCAGGAGGCGCAAGTCACGGGCGAAATCGAGATGGCCGTTCTGGCGCCCTTCGCCACCTGCAGCAAGGTCGCCACGACGTGCACGGGCACCTGCTGGGACGCCAGAACGGGTCGTCCGCAGCCTGGCGTCGGCAACAAGGAGCGCTCCGCAGACGCCTTCAACGTCACACGCCGCCTCAGGATCCAGCGCACATTTGCGTTTGTGAAAGCCGCCGATGGCTGGCGCTGCCGGGAAGATGAACTGGCTCCGGTGAATTCAGGCACCGCGGGCGGGGGATCGTAGGGCTCTGTCCTCTCCCTCTCCCCGTTCTTATGGGGAGAGGGTTGGGGTGAGGAGCTGCTTGAGCGAATCCGTTGACAGTTAGACGCGGAGAACCCCCTCACTCGGATCAAAACATCAGATTGTCCTTCACCAGAACCCAGCGGCCGCCCTTGACCTGCTGCACCTGGGTGATGGTGTTGGCGAGGTGGTCGGTCTTGGAGAATTTGGTCGGCGGCGAGTTGAAGATGTCGAGGAACTTGTCGCCCGATTCCAGCGCGTCCAGCATCTTCTGCCCGGTCAGATCCTTGCCCGCCTTGTTGGCGTAGAACGCAAACGTCGTCACCGCGTTGTAGCCGATGATGGCCTGGGTGTTGGCATCGGTGTTGAACATCTTCTTGTAGTTGACCAGCCAGTCCTTCACCTTGCCCTTTGCCGTGTCCTCGTAGGGAATCTCGAATCCGGACGCCGCATAGAGCCCTTCGACGGCCTCCTTGCCGAGCATGGGCACCTCCATCACGTTTGTTGGCGTCGCGCCGAGGAAGGTGACGTCCCAGCCGAGCTTCTTGGCTTCCGTCATCGCGCCGATGGGCTCACGGAGCACAGCGCCGAGCACGACGAGGTCGCAGCTGTCGGACTTCATCTTGGCGATCTGCGCGCTGAAGTCGGACGCACCGCGCTTGTAGCTCGTGATCGAGGCCGGCTGGACCTTCATGGCAGTGAGCTGCTGGTTGAAGCCGTCGAGCACGTTCTTCCCGTACTCGTCATCCTGATGCATGATGCAGGGCTTCTTGAAGTTCTTCCACTCCATCATGTATTTCAGCGCCGCCCGCGTGCTCTCGACATAGGGCAGCAGATTGTTGAACTTCAGCCGCTCCTGCGGCTTGGCGGGATCGAACTTGAACGTGAACTCCGCCGCCGTCAGCGGGAAGAGCTGAAGCACGCCGGCGTCGAGCAGGATATCCTGCGCCGCCAGGACAGTCGGCGAGCCCATTGCCCCCACCATTGCGAAGATCTTGTCGCGCTCGATCAGCTTCTGCGATGCGAGCACGGCCTTCTTCGGATCGTAGCCGCTGTCCTCGACGACAAGCCGAATCTTTCGTCCCTGGACGCCGCCGGCGGCGTTGATCTCCTCGACCGCCATCTTCATGCCATTCGAGACTGGCACGCCCCAGCCCTTGATCGGCCCCGACAGATCCTGATGGGTGCCGATGACGATCTCGGAGGCCGAGATGCCCTCATTGGTGACCTTGGTCTGCGCCGCGGCCGGCAAACAGGTGAGCACCACCGCGCCTGCCGCAAAGCCGAACGTTCTCAACGATCTCGACATTGACGTCTCCTCTCTTGGGGCCCTATGATGCGAAGGGTGGGGCCATCACTCCTTCGCTGTTATTCAAACAAGATTGTTCAAGCCACCGCCCGCGTCGGATACATCGCGTCGATCTCGGCGGCATAACGCTTGTTCACGAAGCCGCGCTTCAGCTTCATGGTCGGCGTCAGCTCCTCGTCCTCCGGAGTGAGCTGGCGTTCGATCAGATAGAACCTCTTGATGGTCTCGACGCGGGCGAAATTGGCATTCACCGATTCGATCTCGCGCCAGATCAGGTCCTGGATCTCCGTCGCGCGGCACAGGCTGGCATAATTGGTGAAGGGAATGTCGTGGTCCTGCGCGAATTTCTCGACATTCTCCTGGTCGATCATCACGAGGCAGGTGAGGTATGGCCGCTTGTCGCCGATCACCACGGAATCCGAGATGTAGGGCGAGAATTTCAGCTGGTTTTCGATCTCGGACGGCGTGACGTTCTTGCCGCCGGAGGTGATGATGATATCCTTCATCCGGTCGGTGATGCGGACGAAGCCTTCATTGTCGATGGTGCCGACGTCGCCGGTATGCAGCCAGCCGCGATGGTCGATGGTCTCAGCTGTCCTCTCCGGCTGGTTCAGATAACCCATGAACAAGAAGTCGCCCCTGATCAGGATCTCCCCGTCGGGCGACAGCGCCACTTCACCCCACGACACCGCCTTGCCGACCGAGCCGAGCTTGATCCGCTCCGCCGGCATCATGGTGGCGACCCCGCAATTTTCGGTCTGGCCGTAGACCTCGTGAATGTCGATGCCGAGCGCGAGAAACCAGCGGATCAGCTCCGGTGCGATCGGCGCTGCGCCGGTGAAGGCGATGCTGCAACGGTCGAGCCCAATCATGCGGCGAATGTTGCGGAATGTGAGCCGGTAAGCGATGCCGTTCGCGATACGCAATGACAGCGGCGGCGGTTTCCCTTCGATCCTGCAATCGACCATGCGATAGCCGATGTCGATGGCGCGCCGGTAGACCCATCGCTGCAGCGGGGTCGCGTCCTTCAGCGCGATGGTAATGGCGGAATAGAATTTTTCCCAGATGCGCGGCACCGCGAGGAAGATGGTCGGCTGCACCTCGCGCAGGTTGTCCGGCACGGTCTCCGGACTCTCGGCAAAGTTCATCACCGAGCCGAGCGCGACCGAGATGTAATAGCCGCCGATCCGTTCGGCGACATGGCAGAGCGGCAGGAAGATGAGCCGGTCCTCATCCTCGCGCGCCGGAATGAAATCGTTGGCGTGCCGCATCTGGTGCGTGACGCTGCGATTGGCGTGCATGGCGCCCTTGGGCGGGCCCGTGGTGCCGGATGTATAGACGAGGACCGCGAGATCGCTCGCGCCGCGACTGCCGACCATCTCCTGCCACAGCGCCTCGCGGCCGAGCATGTGGTTGCGCCCGAGCGCACGGAACTCGTCGAGCGACATCACCATGTCGTCGGAGAAGCCGCTGAGGCCCTCCATGTCGAACACGATGACCTTTCGCAGAGACGGACAGCGCGCGCGGCAGGCCAGGATCTTGTCGAGTTGCTCCTCGTCCTCGGCGAAGATCACTTTCGTCCGGGAATCGTTGACGAGATATTCGACCTGGGATGAGGCATCGGTCGGATAGATTCCGGAAGAGACGCCGCCGGCGCACAGAATGCCCATATCGACATAGACCCATTCCGGCACGGCGTTGGCGATGATGGAAGCGACATCGCCGGGCCTGAAGTCGATGGCGTGCAACGCGTAGGCGACCTCCTTCGAGATCTCCAGCCATTCGCGCCAGCTGGTCGGCTGCCAGATCCCGAATTTCTTCTCGCGTATAGCCGGCCTGTCACCCCGCGTCTCCGCGGCGCGCAAAAAGCTTTTCGCGATCGTGTCAGCGACCGTCAGCACCGCCGGTCGGGCCATGCACGTCTCCTCCTTGTCGCGTTCCCCTCCGCTGCCTGCCTTGCCGGCGGTCTATTTTGGCGGATGGACTCTGGTACTTAAGGCTTCCTCTGACGCCAAATCTTAACGCCAAATCTTAACGTCAAGTCTTCTAACGCCAAGTCTTCTTCTTTTTCCAGCGCCGCTCGCCTCGTGCGCCCGCTTCCTTGGCGCCAAGGTAGAATTCCTGGATGTCCTTCGAATGCATCAAGCGGTCGCAGCTGTCGTTCATCACGATCCGGCCGATCTCCAGCACATAGCCATAGTGGGCCGTCTCCAGCGCCACCTTGGCGTTCTGCTCGACCAGCAGAATCGACATGCCCTGCTCCTCATTGACGCGACGAATGATGGCGAAGATCTCCTTCACCAGGATCGGCGACAGCCCGAGCGAGGGCTCGTCGAGCAGCAACAGCGTCGGCCGGTTCATCAGCGCGCGGCCGATCGCAAGCATCTGCTGCTCGCCGCCGGAGAGCTGTCCGGCCGGCTGGTTGATGCGCTCCTTCAGCCGCGGGAAATAGCCGTAGACGCGCTCCAGATCTTCCGCGACGCCGTTACGATCCTTGCGCGGGTAGGCGCCCATCATCAGGTTCTCGCGCACGGAGAGGAACGGGAACACCTCGCGTCCCTCCGGCACATGGCTGAGGCCCAGCCGCACGATCCTGTCCGCCTCCATGCGCTGGATCGACTTGCCCATGAACTCGATGGCGCCCTTCTGCGGATCGAGAATGCCCGAGATCGTCTTCAGCACCGTGGTCTTGCCGGCGCCGTTGGCGCCCAGCAGCGTGACGATGCGGCCGCGCGGCACTTCGAGCGAGATGCCGCGGATCGCCATGATCGGCCCGTAATAGCTCTCGATATTGGAGAGTTTCAGGATGATGTCTGGTGTCGCCACGGCATCCATTGCGTCAGGCTCCCAGATAGGCGGCGACAACATCGGGATGCTCTTGCACTTCGGCGGGCGAGCCCATGGCCAGCACCCGGCCGTAGTTCAGGGCAATGACGCGGTCGGAGACGCGGTTGACCAGCGCCATGTCGTGCTCGACCATGAGCACGGTGACGCCGAGTTCGCTCTTCAGGTCGCGGATCCAGAAGGACATGTCGTCGGTCTCCTCCACGTTGAGGCCGGAGGACGGTTCGTCGAGCAGGATCAGCTTCGGCTCCGAGCATAGTGCGCGCGCCAGCTCGATCACCTTGCGCACGCCGTAAGGCAGCCCCGAGATCAGCTTGTCGCGGTAGGGCTCGAGATCGAGGAATTCGATGACCTGCTCGACCCTGCGGCGATGCACCTTCTCGTCGGCGCGTACGCCCGGCAGGAACAACAGCTCCTGCCAGAGCTGCGTGGTCGAATGCCGGTGGCGGCCGACCAACAGGTTCGACAACACCGTTGCATTCTCGAACAGCTCGATGTTCTGGAACGTGCGGGCGATGCCGAGCCTTGCGATGTCGTGGGGCGGCTGTTCCGTGATGTCCTGATCCTCGAAAAAGATGCGACCTGAGGTCGGCCGATAGATCCGCGAAATCAGGTTGAAAATCGAGCTCTTGCCGGCGCCGTTGGGCCCGATGATCGAGAGGATCTCGCCCTTCTCGACCGCGAACGACACCGCATCGACGGCCTTCAACCCGCCGAAATGCAGCGACAAACTCTCGGCGCGAAAATAGCTCATCGGTTGCGCTCCGACTTCACGTAGATCTTCTGCCGCTTGAAGGTGGCGCGCTTGTAGAGCGGGAACAGCTGAAAGAAGAGTTTGATCTTGAGCCAGCGGCCGTAAAGCCCGAGCGGCTCGAACAGCACGAACAATACGATGATGATGCCGTAGATCGCGCCTTTCAGGCCGTTGAGCGAGGCAAAGGCCGCGACCTTGGACTGGACGTTGGCGGCGGCTTGCGTGCCCGCTCCGAAGGTCGCTGCAATGCCGGCGATGATGCCGGGCATATCGTCCTTGAGGTAGGTCAGGAACGGATCGATCATCACGATGAAGATCGCCCCCAGCACCGCGCCGTGCAGGCTGAAGGTGCCGCCGATCAGGATCACGATGATGAACTCGATCGAAAGCTGCAGCGTGAACATCTCCGGCGAGATGAAGGAGAGCTTGTGCGCGAACAACACACCGGCGAAGCCGGTGATCGCCGCGGAGATCGCAAAGGACTTCACCTTGTACAGCGCGACATTGACGCCCATGCTGCGCGCCGCGGTCTCGCTGTCGCGGATCGCGACGAAGGCGCGCCCGGTCGGCGAACGCAACAGGTTGAGCGTACCGACGATGGTCAGCACCAGCACTGCGAGGCAGAGGAAATAGAAAGTGGGGCTGTCGCGTGAGACTGCAACCCCAAACAGCGACACCGCCTTGACGCGCATGCCCTCGTTGCCGTTGGTGACGCTCTCCCAGCGCGCCAGAATCTCCTCGACGATGAAGGCGAAGGAGATGGTGGCGATGACGAGATAAATGCCTTGCAGCCGCAGCGCGGGGAAGCCGACCAGCGCACCGATCAGCCCGGTCAGGAGCCCGGCGGCGAGAAAGTAGACCGGGAACGGCACACCATATTTCTGCAAATAGGCCGCCGTATACGCACCGATCGCGAGAAACGCCGCATGCCCGAGCGAGGCCTGCCCGGTGAAACCCGTCAAGATCAGCAGCGCCACGCCGACGGTCGCGTAGATGCAGACGAAGACGAGCTGGCTCATCAGATAGCTGGAGAGCACATAGGGCGCGATCAGCAGCACGGCCAGCAGAAGACCGTATGAGACGTAATAGCCCGAATGCGGAAACAGCCGGATGTCGTCCTCGTAGTCGGTCTTGAACAGGAAGCGCATGCGTTCAGACCTTCTTGCGGACGTGAAGGCCGAACAGGCCTTCGGGCTTGAGCAAGAGCACGGCGAGCAGCACGATGTAGGGCGCGACGTCCTTCCAGCCCTCGGCCAGATAGAAGCCGGCCATGCTCTCGATGACGCCGATCAGGACGCCGCCGACGACAGCACCGGGGATCGAGCCGAAGCCGCCGAGCACGGCGGCCGGGAACGCCTTCAGGCCGAGCACCAGACCGACATTGGAATGGATGAAGGTGATCGGCGCCAGCAGCACGCCGGCGCAGGTCGCAACCGCCGCGCTGATCGCCCAGACGATCGAGACCACGCGCTTGACCGGGATGCCCATGTAATAGGCCGCCAGCATGTTCTCGGAACTGGCGCGCATCGCGGTGCCGAGCGTGGTCTTGTTGAAGAACAGCCAGAGCAGCGCGCAGAGGATGACCGTCGCCGCAATCACCGAGAGCTTGTCATGGGCGAGCACCAGCGAACCGATCCGCAGCACGCCCTGGCTGAACGGCGTATCGATCTTGAAATCGTCGGTGCCCCAGATCATGCCGGAGACCGAGCGCAGGAAATAGCCGAGCCCGATGGTGGCCATGATGATGGAGAATTGCGGATAGCCGAGGATCGGCCGCACCACCACGCGCTCGGCCAGCATGCCGAACAGCGCCATCGCCGCCACCGCGCCGGCAAAGCCGACCCAGTAGTTCAGCCCCATCATGCCGATGAAGGTGAAGGCAAAGAAGCCGCCCAGCATCATCAAATCGCCCTGGGCGAAATTGACGACCTCGGTGGCCTTGTAGACGAGTACGAAGCCGAGCGCGATCAGGCCGTAGACGCAGCCGAGCGCAACACCGCTGACCAGCTGCTGAACGAAATCCAGCATCGTCGCGCATCCTCCCGATACAACCGGCGGTTCTTCCAGACCGCCTTGCCGCATCTTGTGTTCAGTCGCTACGCAGTCGTTTCGCTGCGTTCGCGCCATTCGTCCCTTCGCCAATTCAGCCTGAACCGCCCAGCGCTGTCAACAAACGGTGACTTGCCATTAGTCCAATCCGGATGACGGAATTTGCGGTAGCGCGATTCACGGTGCCGAAACATCTTCGGGGCATGGTCGCGAGCGATGCAAAACCGCAAGGTGTGGCCGTGATAAAGCGGGATGACTCGGCGCTCGAAGTCATGGGGTTAACGAAGCGTTTTGACCGTCTGGCGGTGGATAACCTCGATCTCACCATCCATGCCGGTGAATTCTATGCGCTGGTCGGCCCCAACGGCGCCGGCAAGACCACCACTTTGCGCATGGTTGCAGGCCTTTTGCGGCCCGATGCCGGCGCCGTCTCCATCTTCGGCATTGATGCGCTCGAAAACCCCGTCGCCGCCAAGCAGGTGATGGCGTGGGTCTCCGACGAGCCCATGATCTACGACAAGCTCACGCCGCTCGAATATCTCGAATTCGTGGCCGGTCTGTGGGGCATCGCACCATCGGGCTCGGAACCGGTCGCCGCCGAGCTCCTGAACTCGCTCGGGCTCGAGCCGCACCGGCACGAACGCTGCGAGGGTTTTTCCAAGGGCATGCGCCAGAAGGTCGCGCTCGCCGGCGCACTGGTGCACGATCCCCGCCTCATCATCCTCGACGAGCCGTTGACGGGACTGGACGCCGTCTCCGCCCGCCATGTCAAGGGACTCCTGAGCGAGCGCGTCCGCGCCGGCTGCACCGTCATCATGACCACGCATATCCTCGAGGTCGCCGAACGCATGGCCGACCGCATCGGCGTGATCGCAGCCGGCCGCCTGGTTGCCGAAGGCACGCTGACCGAGCTGCGCCAGCAAAACGGGCACGCCGATACCAGCCTGGAAGATCTGTTCATCGCGCTGGTGACGCTGCAGGAAGCCGCATGAGCTCGGCCACTGCGCTGTCCTGGTTCGCCCGCCACGAGCTCCGGCTCGCCTGGCGCGAATGGCTCGCCATGATGACCGGCGGGCGGCGCAAACGAACGCGTGCCGCGGTAATCGGCCTGCTGTGCTTCGCGGCGCTGCTGCACGTGCCGGCCTGGGCGGTGATCGGCCGCTTCGCCGACCTGCAATTGCCGCTCGACAAATCCTCGCTGATCGTGATCTCGGCGACGATTTTTCTCGCCTGGACGCTGATGCTGTCACAGGCGATCGAATCGGTGACGCGGGTGTTTTACGCACGCGCCGATCTCGACCTCATCATGTCCTCACCTGCGACGTTGGCCAATCTGTTCTCGGTGCGCATCGCCGCGATCGCGCTCACCGTCACGGTGATGGCGCTGCTGTTTTCGACGCCCTTCATCGACGTGCTGGTGTTCGGAGGCGGCGCGCGCTGGCTTGCAGCGTTCGGCGTCGTCGTCGCCATGGGCCTGTCGGCCGCAGCGATCGCGATCGCCGTCACGATCCTGCTGTTTCGCCTGATCGGTCCGGCGCGGACACGGTTCGTCGCACAGATCCTCGCTGCGATCATCGGCGCCGGCTTCGTGATCGCGCTCCAGGTCGCGGCGATCATGTCCTATGGGACGCTGTCGCGCTTCACCATCCTGACCTCGGGTAGCTTGGCCACTTATGCGCCCGATGCCGAGAGCATCTGGTGGTGGCCGGCGCGGGCGGCGATGGGGGACGCCGAAGCGCTTCTGCTGCTCCTGGCGCTCGGGCTCGTGCTGCTCGGAAGCGTCATGGCGATCTTCTCGGGCCGCTTTGCAGACACGGCGATCGATGCCGCCGCCTATGGCGCGGCCGGCCGTCGCAGCGCGAAGGAGCGCCCGTTCCGCGGCGGATCGCGGCAGCATGCCCTGCGGCGCAAGGAATTTTCGCTGCTCTGGCGCGATCCCTGGCTGATCTCGCAGACGCTGATGCAGCTGCTCTATCTGGTGCCGCCGGCGCTGCTGCTCTGGCGCAACTTTGCCGACAGCTCCGCGGCGCTGACGCTGATCACGCCGGTCATCGTCATGGCGGCGGGTCAACTCGCCGGCGGGCTTGCCTGGCTGACGATCTCGGGCGAGGACGCGCCCGACCTGGTTGCGACCGCGCCCCTGACGCCGTCCAGCGTCATTCGCGCCAAGATCGAGGTGGTGCTGATCGCGATCGCCATCATCTTCTGCCCGCTGGTCGCGGCACTCGCTTTCGCCTCGCCGTTCCAGGCCGCGGTCAGCGCCGGTGCGGTCATCGTCAGCGCGGCCTCCGCCACCGCCATCCAGCTCTGGTTCCGGGTGCAGGCCCGGCGCAGCCAATTCCGCCGCCGCCAGACCTCGTCGCGGCTTGCGACCGTCGCCGAGGCGTTCTCCTCGATCGGCTGGGCTGCCAGCGCCGCGCTGGTGCTCACGCTCCCCATCGTCGGTCTCGTCAGCGGCCTGATCACCGCGAGCCTCGTCACCCTCACCTGGAAGTTCAGCCCGCGGCGGGAGTAAGAATGGGCGGCGTGAGGGTGCGACACTGGCGCGCTGTTGATCGCGCGCTGTTGGCCACGCGCTGCATTGCACGCTAGACTTTCCCCTGAAATTCATCGGGGATGGATACATGCGGCGACTGGTTTCGGCGGTTCTGGCGCTGTTCGGCGCATCCCTCTCACCTGCTCTCGCCCAGCAGCCCCAGCGCAGCGAATGCCTGGCGATGGCGAATGCGGCACCCCGCGTGACGCCGGTGGCGTTCCGGCAGGCCGCAGCCCCGGCTGAAGTCCAGATTACCTATGCGGGCCATTCGACCTATTTCATCGACACGCCCGGCGGCTTGCGCATCGCCACCGACTATAGCGGGGCCTACCAGGTGGGACGGCTGCCCGATGTCGTCACCATGAACCGGGCCCATAGCACGCATTACTCTTTATATCCCGACAAGCGCATTCCTCGTGTGCTGCATGGCTGGGGCGAGGACGGCAAGCCGGCCATCGTGTCGGAGCGCATCGGCGACACCTTCATCCGAAACGTCACCACCGACATCCGCCGCTATTTCGGCGACGATTCCGGCTCCGACATGATCCGTGACGGCAACTCTATCTTCATCTTCGAGGTCGCGGGTCTCTGCATCGGCCATCTCGGCCATCTTCACCACAAGCTCGACGACAGCCACTTTGCCCAGATCGGGCGGCTCGACATCGTGATGGTACCGATCGACGGCGCCTACACCATGTCGCTCGATGGCGTCTCCGAGATCACCAAGCGGCTGCGCGCCTCGGTGGTGCTGCCGATGCACCGCTTCGCCACCCCGCTCGACGATTTCATGCAACGCATCGGTCAGCAGTTCGAGATCGACCGGCGCATGGAACGAAGTTTCCGGATGTCCCGGGAAGCGTTGCCGTCGAAGCCGACGGTGATCATCCTCGACGGGGTGTGACGCGCAATTTTCTCCAAGTCGGCTGCCGGCCGCTCGTGCTGATCTCCTGAGCATAGGAGATCGACATGACCGATTTTGCGAGATTATTGCACGCGGACGGACCGAACCCCGAGCACGCGGCGGCGCTCCAGCTTTATGGCCGCTTCGTCGGCGATTGGGACGCCGAGATCACCGCCCATGGCCCCGATGGAACGAAACACACCGCGCCCGGCGAAATCCATTTCGGCTGGGTGCTGGAGGGCCGCGCCGTGCAGGATGTCTGGATCATTCCGCGCCCCGCCGGCAGCCCGGCCTTGCCGATCGCTGGCAATTGGTACGGCACGACGCTGCGGGTCTACGATCCGACCATCGATGCATGGCGGATTTCCTGGTTCGATCCCGGCCGCTGCATATTCCGCCAGCAGATCGGCCGTCCACGCGATGCCGACATCGTGCAGGAAGGCACGACCGAAGCCGGCGACCTGACGCGCTGGAGTTTCACGGAGATCACCGAGGATTTCTTCCACTGGCTCGGCGAGGTCAAGCCGGCCACCGCAACCGATTGGCGGCTGGTGGTCGATGTGAGGGCGAAGCGGCGCAAGGGATGACGACGGCACCGCTGTGCCCACGATGACGGGTGCGGTTGCGCAACGCGCGCTGCTGCGTGCGAGGACGAGGTGCTAGGCTCCCAGAACAAGATGCATGCATAAGGGGAGCACACGTCGATGGCTGCAAGCGGTCTACCCGCCAACACGAGCGGGCTATTCGTCGAGCCGCGCGAGGACTGGCTCGCGCTGCATCGGGAGGAGATCACCGATCCCTCGCGGCCGATCGTCGATCCCCATCACCATCTCTGGGATCGCGGGCACCGCTATCTGATCGAGGAGATGGCGGCCGATATCGCCTCCGGCCACAATGTCACCGCCACCGTCTATGTCGACTGCCGCTCGATGTATCGTGCGCACGGGCCCGAGGCGTTCCGGGCGGTCGGCGAGGTCGAGTTCGCCAATGGCGTCGCCGCGATGAGCGCGAGCGGCGGTTACGGCAAGGCCGCGATCTGCGCCGGCATCGTCAGCCACGTCAATCTGCTGCTCGGCGATGCCGCAAAACCGGTGCTGGAGGCCGAGATCGCGGCAGGCAACGGTCGCTTCCGCGGCATCCGGCATTCCTCGGCCTGGGACCAGGATCCTGCTGTCGCCGGCATGTATGCGAGCCGACCGCAGGGATTGCTGCAGGACCCGACCTTCCGCAAAGGCTTCGCCTGTCTGGCGCCGCTGAACCTGAGCTTCGACGCCTGGCTGTTCCATCCGCAGATCGGGGAGCTGACCGAGCTCGCCCGCGCATTTCCCGGCACCAGGATCGTGCTCGATCATTGCGGCGGCCCGGCCGGAATCGGCCGCTTTGCCGGGCGACGCGAGGAGGTGTTTCCGCAATGGCGCGCCTCGATCCAGGAGATCGCCAAATGCGAGAACGTGGTGGTGAAGCTCGGCGGGCTCGCGATGTGCCTGCTCGGCTACGACTTCCATTTGCGCGAGAGGCCACCTTCATCCGAGGAGCTTGCCGCGGCCTGGCGGCCTTATGTCGAAACCTGCATCGAGGCGTTTGGACCCAAGCGCGCGATGTTCGAGAGCAATTTCCCGCCGGACAAGGGCCAGTGCAGCTACCAGGTGATCTTCAACGCCTTCAAGCGTATCGCGGCGCCGTTGAGCGAGACCGAGAAGACGGCGCTGTTCTCGCAGACCGCGACCGATGTCTACCGGCTCGAATTGCCGTCATGACGAGAACAGGGGCCGGGATGTTGATCCCGGCCCCTGTTCCGTCGTGACCGCTGGGAAGCGTCCTTGAAACTGATTAAACTCTAACCGGCCCCCATGAGCGAGGCCGGACGGCGCTCGCCGGTGGAGACGAAGATCTTCTTGAGCTTGTTGACGACCCGGATCAGGAAGCCGATCATCACGGGATTGGTCTTGCGGCAGAAGGCGATCTTCTTGACGTGGCCTTCGACATGCCATTTGGCATGCGCGCCTTCGCGGAAGAAGATGACGTCGCCCGGGCCGTAGCGCTTCGGCGGCATGCCGTCGCTTTCGAGCACGATCGATCCTTCCATGATCATGATCGTCTCGTCGATATCGTAGTACCAATTGAAGCGCCCTTCGGTGCAAGCCCAGATGATGGTCGAAGCGGTGCCGTCGGCGCTGGTGGACAGGATGTGCGAGCGCGACACCGGATTGCCTTCGATAATCCAGGACGGCTCGATCGGCCGCAGCTCAAGCTCTACATTGCAACTACTGATTTCAATCAATGTGCGCGACATCTGTTTCCTCAGGGGATAAAATATGACCTGCCCGGGTCTCGGCCCGGATTGTTCAAAGATGCCGGGAACGCTAGTAGCCGGTTTTTAATTCTTTCTTACGCGGGGCCAGACAATCAGCCGCAAGTTGCAGACGCGAAACGGTTAACGTCCCAATTTCCCTGCGATTTCGCGCACATGAACCCTTCTTTTCCGGGGTGCGACAAAGTGCGCGAAGCATCTGAAAGGAGTCATGCCGATGCCCCTCACCCCGGAGGTTCTCGCAACCCAAGGCGAGGTCGTCGCCTGGCTCGGCAGTCTCGATGTCTCCTTCGCAACCGACGAGGAGCCCTGGTTCACCGTCGACGGCATCGAGAGCCCCCGGCAGATCGGCAGTGACGGCTCCGGCGGCGCGTTCGTGCTGCTGCCTTCTCAGAATGTGCTCTACGTCTCATCGGAAGGCCGCGCGGGAATTATCGCGGAGAGTTTCGAGGCCTTCGTCAGGCTCGTCGTGGCGCGCCCCTACTGGCTCGACATCCTCAAATTTTCCGCCGGCGGTGACCTCCATGAGATGCGGCGGGCGGCCGACGCGCTGGAAGCGACACTCGAGGACGAGGACGACGTCAACGAGGCACGCGAGGAAATCCGCAAGGGGCTCGACCTGCCCGAGGCGAATGATCCGGTCGGTGCGCTCTACGACGCGGTGGCGGCTTCCGACGCCATTGTGCGAGCCACCGACGGCAGCCCGTTCACGACGCTGTTCAACCGCTTCAGCATCGACAACAGCCCGATGCTGCGCAACGCGGCGGCGTAGTTACTTCGCCCATTCGCCCTTGCGAAACACCGGCACTTTGCTGCCGTCGGCCAGAATGCCGTCGATGTCGGTCTCGGCCGAGCCGATCATCCAGTCGATATGGATCAGGCTCTGGTTGCCGCCTTGCGCCGCGATCTGCTGCGGCGTGAGCTGCGCGCCGTTGACGAAGCACTTCGAATAGCACTGGCCGAGCGCGATGTGCGAGGCCGCGTTCTCGTCGAACAGCGTGTTGTAGAACAACAGCCCGCTCTGCGAGATCGGCGAGGAATGCGGCACCAGCGCCACTTCGCCGAGACGCCGCGCGCCCTCGTCGGTGTCCAGCACCTTGTTCAGCACCTCCGCGCCGCGGGAGGCCTTGGCGTCGACGATCCTGCCGTCCTCGAAACGCACTGCGATGTTGTCGATCAGCGTGCCCTGATAGGACAGCGGCTTCGAGCTCACGACATGGCCGTAGACCCGCCGGCAATGCGGCGTGGTGAAGACTTCTTCGGTCGGGATATTGGCGTTGCAGCTGATGCCGTTCTTGGATAGCGAGGCGCCGCCCTCCCACTCGTGTCCGTCGGCGAGCCCGATGGTGAGGTCGGTGCCCGGTCCCGAGTACTGGAGCGCGCGGAAACGCTGGCCGTTGAGCCAATTGGTGCGTTCCCGCAGCACCGCATTGTGGCTCGCCCAATTGGCCGGCGCGTCGTCGCGATCGACGCGGGACGCCGCGAAGATCGCGTCCGCGAGCTTGCCGATCGCGACCTCTTCAGGATCGTTCGGAAAGACTTGCTTCGCCCAGGACGGGCTCGGATAGGCAATGATGTTCCAGTTGGTGTCGAAATTGACGATCTTTTCCAGCGCCGGCTGATAGGCCATGGAATTGGCCTTGCTGGCGCGTGCGACCTTGGAAGCATCTTCGCCCGACAGCAGCATCGGATTGTCGCCGACGATGGCAAGACGCGCGGTGTTGTTCGAGAACGCCTTGGCCATGCCCTCATAGAGCCAGTTGGCGGCACGATCGAAGCTGTCGTCGTGGCCGTGGCGATAGCGCGCCAGCGTCATCTCTTCGTCGGAGAGAATGGGCGTCACGATGCCGGCGCCGGCCTTGTAGGCATGCACGGCGATCCGCCGCACCAGCGGCAACGCGATCGCAGGTGCCGTCAAGAGCAGATCCTGGCCCGGCCGCAAGCCCAGGCCCACCTTCACCGCCACCTCGGCCAGCCGGTCGAGCTTCACGGGATCGATGGGAGTGGAGGTGATGCGTTGATCAGTCATGCCGGATCCTCTGCCGAACGTCTTTCGTTCAATTTAAGTCTAGCATCGCGAGACACAAGTGCGCGAGTGCCTTGCGACACCCCAAAGATACGCAGTTTCGCGCATTTTGGTTTTCAACGTGTTGCCGATTTCAGCACCCGGTCGACCATGGCGGGAGCAAGGCCGAGGTAATTTTTCGGTGATGTCAGCGCCTCGATCGTGGCACGGTCGATTCTGGCAGAGACGCGGGCGTCGGACGACAGCGCGTCCGCCAGTGTAAGACCATTCTCATTGGCGAGCCGGCAGGCGTCATAGACCACGTCATGGGCCTCCTGCCGCCCAATCTGCGGCGCGAGCCCCATCATGACGGCTTCAGCCACGATCAGACCGCGGCTGACGGCGAGATTCTCGTTCATCTTGCTTTCGTCGACGATGAGACCGGCGAGCGCGAACTTCGCCTGGTGCAACGCGCCGGCGGTCAGCACGAAGCTCTCGGGGATCGCCATCCATTCGGCGTGCCAGGGCCCGGTGGCGCGCTCGAAATCCTGCACCATGGCATCCAACATGAGGCCGGCGTGCTGGCGCACCGCCTTGGACGCCGCGAGCATCAGTTCCGAGGAGATCGGGTTGCGCTTCTGAGGCATGGTCGAGGAAGCGCCGCGTCCCTTGACGAAGGGCTCGTAGACCTCGGCGAATTCGGTCGAGGCCATGATCATGATGTCGAGCGCGATCTTGCCGAGCGAGCCGGTGACGAGCGCCAGGAAATTCACGGCCTCGGCAAAACCATCGCGTGCGACGTGCCAGGTCGAGGCGGGGACGCCGAGCCTCAGTTCGACGCAGAGCGCCTCCTGCACCTCGAACCCCTTGTCGCCGAGCGAGGCCAGCGTCCCGGCTGCGCCGGCGAACTGGCCGACCAGGACGCGCGGCTTCAACTCACTGATCCGCTCGGCGTGGCGGTCGAACATCGCGAGCCAGATCGCGGTCTTGTAGCCGAAGGTGACCGGCAGCGCCTGCTGGAGATGGGTGCGGCCCGCCATCGGGGTGTCGCGATAGCGCCTGGAGAGGTCGGCGAGAATCTTGCGCAGTGCGGCGATGTCCTGCTCGACGATCTCGAGCCCGGCGCGCAGTTGCAGCACCACGGCGGTGTCCATGATGTCCTGCGTGGTCGCACCCCAATGCACATAGCGGCCGGCATCGCCGCATTGCTTCACCATCTGATGCACCAGGGGCAGGATCGGATAGCCGACCACATCGGTCTCCTGCCGCAACAGGTCGAAATCCAGCGCGGCAAGATCAGTCCGCGCCGCGATCTGGTCGGCGGCATCCTGCGGGATCACCCCGCACTTCGCTTCCGCCTTCGCCAGTGCCACCTCGACCTCGGCATAGCGCGCGACCGTCGCGATATCAGAAAACACCTCCCGCATCTGCGGCGTGCCGAAGGCATCGCGGAACAGCATGGAATCGAGCACGGTGGTCGAGGCATGAAAAGCGGGCATGGGCGTTTCTTCGTGGTTGGTGTGTTGTGTGAAGGCAGCTTACGCACACGGAGCTGTTCGGCAAATGGACATTCACCGCTCGTCACACATTCGATGCCGTCGCGAAGGCCAGGACAACGTGGGAAGCTGCCGCACGCCATTGCCTCAACACCGTCATTGCGACGAGCCCTCGCGACGAAGCAATCCACGCTGTCTCCGCGGCGACAAGCTGGATTGCTTCGCTGCGCTCGCAATGACGTGCGACAATCCGGCCGAAACCGCCACATTCTAACCCAGGCTGCATTCCTCCCCGTAAATCGCATGGCTGCCATCACGCGATCGTGGTGAACCGGACAGGCCCCTTGGCGGACTTACAGACATCAGCCGAAATCCATTTTGATTTCATCATTGCCCGATGTCGTCTTGAGGCCTGAGTTTTCGACGTGCAGTTTCTGTTCCGGGATCACCTGCTCGATACCGACTTGCGCGAGCTGAGCCGCGAGCAGGTTCCCGTTGCCGTGGAGCCGCAGGTTTTCGATCTCGTCGTCCACCTCATGGAGAACCGCGACCGGGTGGTCAGCAAGGACGAGCTGATCGACAAGATCTGGCACGGGCGCAGCGTCTCCGAATCCACCCTGACCAGCCGGATCAATGCGGCACGCAAGGCGGTCGGAGATAGCGGCGCGAGCCAGGCGCTGATCCGCACCATCTCGCGCAAGGGTTTTCGTTTCGTCGGCGACGTCGAGACCAAGCGTGGGGCGACCGCGCCGGAATCCGGTTTTGGAGCGAAGCTTCTGCAGGCCCCGCTGCCGCTACCGGACCGGCCGGCCATCGCGGTGCTGCCCTTCACCAACATGAGCGGCGACCGCGAGCAGGATTATTTCTCCGACGGGATCAGCGAGGACATCATCACCGCGCTGTCGAAGCTGCGCTGGTTCTTCGTCGTCGCGCGCAACTCCTCCTTCGTCTACAAGGGCCGCGCTGTGCACATGAACGAGGTCGCGCGCGAGCTCGGCGTGCGCTACGTGCTCGAAGGCAGCGTGCGGCGGAGCGGCGATCGCGTGCGCATCTCCGCACAGCTCAACGACGTTTCGACCGGCAGCCATCTCTGGGCCGAACGCTACGACCGCGAGCTTGCCGACATCTTCGCCGTGCAGGATGAGATCACCGAGGCGATCGTCGCCGCGATCGAGCCGCAGCTCTATACCGCCGAGAGTTTTCGCGCCCAGCAGAAACCGCCGGGAAGCCTGGATGCCTGGGACCTCGTGATGCGCGCATTGTCGCATTACTGGCGCATCACTCGCGAGGACAATGCCGCCGCGCAGGGACTGCTCGAAAAGGCCGTCGCGCTCGATCCCGCCTATGGCAAGGCGCTCGGCCTGCTCGCGACCAGCCACATCTTCGGCGCGCATATGGGCTGGTCCGACATGGCCCCGACCGTGCCGGTCGCCGAACGCGCCGCGCTCGCGGCGGTGGAGGCGGATCGCGAGGATGCCTGGGCCCATCACGGCCTGGCTTATACTTATCTATTCCGCCGCCGCTTCGACGACGCGCTGGCGGAATTCGAGCTGGCGCTGAACCTCAATCCGAACTTCGCGATGGCGCATGCCTTCTACGGCGTGACGCTGTGCTACGCGGGACGATGGCAGAACGGCGATGTCGCCGCGCGCCGCGCGCTGCGGCTGAGCCCCCGCGACCCGCTCGCGGCGATCTATTGCGGCGTCGCGGCCTATGCCCGGTTCATCGGCCGCGATTACGAAGGAGCCGCACAGATGGCGCGCGAGTCGATGCGGCAGCGCGCCGATTTCGTCGGCGCGCATCGCGTGCTGACCGCCGCCGCCGGCATGTCGGGGGATCCCGCGCGCGCGGCTTCCGCCCTGGAAGGCTTGCGCCGCGCCCAACCGGGCATCTCGCTGGCCTGGATCACCCGCGAGCTGCCGATGCTGCGGGACGAGGATCGCGAGCATTACCTCGAGGGATTGCGGCGCGCGGGGATGAGATAGCGAATTTCTCCTCTCCCGCTTGCGGGAGAGGAGAAGAGGGTCGCTACTCCTGCATCATCTCGCCGCTGCCGCCGAACTCGGCCGGGAAATCCTTGAGCTTGGGCAGGCCGTCGCGCATCGGCAGCACCGTCTCGGCGTAATTGACGTGGACGCCGGGCGCGAAGGCGAGCGTGGGAATGGTGGCGGTGAAGACGTCGACCAGGCCAAGCGGCGGATGGTTCGTCATGAGGTGGCCGCCGCATTTCTTGCAGTATTTGCGCTGGCTGAGCGGCGTCTTGGTAAAGGTCTCGACATTCTCTGCACCTTCGGTGATGCGCACAGCCTCGGGCTTCCACAGGCTGAACGCGTTCACCGGACCGCCCGACCACGAGCGGCACGAGCGGCAATGGCAATAGCCCATCGCCTCCGGCGCGCCTGTGGCCTCGATCGTGACCGCGCCACAGAAGCAGTTTCCGACATGTTTCATTGGGTCGTCTCCGTTGATGAAGGTTTGAATTTCTCTCCCCGCGCCCGTTTGCCGATAGCTCGGCAAAAACGGATGCGGGGTCGCGACGAGCTTCGCTCGCGCAGGTAGCGTCGGGGTGAGGGGATTCACCCCGAGAAACGTTGAAGGCCGGGTCGGCAAGATCCGATACGCGCCTCGGCGCCGCCGCGCGTCCTCCTTTCGGCGGACGCGACGGAAAGACGCGCAAGCTATACCGACTTGCGCCAGGGAATAAGCATCGAGACCCGTTGTTTGTACTGCCGGTACTCGTCGCCGAAGAGATCGATGAGGTCGTGCTCCTCCAGCGCGATGCCGACGAAGATGTAGAGCGTGGTCACGGCGGCGAACAGCAGATGGCCCACGGTCATGACCGGCGCCGCCCAGAACGCAATGATGAAGCCGAGATAGATCGGATGACGGACGAACTTGTAGAGCAGCGGCGTCTTGAAGCGCGGCGGCGACGCCTCCTTGCCGACGAGATGATTGGTGACCTGATGCAATCCGAACAACTCGAAATGATTGATGATGAAGGTCGAGGTGAACACCAGGACCCAGCCCACCAACGACAGCGTGACGATCGTCACAGCAAGATCCGGGTTCGCGACCTCCCATATGACCGTGGGCAGCGGACGCCACTGCCAGAACAGGAGGAGCAATGACAGGCTCGCAAACAGCACATAAGTGCTGCGCTCGACCGGCTTGGGGACGTACTGCGTCCACCATGCCTTGAACTGCCGGCGCGCCATCACGCTGTGCTGGACCGCAAACAGGGCCATCAGGAGCAGATTGATGATGACGGCCTCGGCGACGGGTGTGTCGGTCCCGGTGTCGATGGTCTTCGGCACCACCAGCCCCATGACGAAGCCGATGGCGTAGAGAATGGTGACGAAAAACACGAGATACGCCGCAATTCCGTACAGAAATGCGATGAACTTGAAAATGCGTGAGCCCGCAACCGGGCCGATAGGATGAACCTGATGATCAATTTGGGTCATAAACAGCTCCGTTGTGCCAAAACGCCGGCACTTCATTGGTCGCTGCACCATGCCGCACCGGAGGTCCCAAGACTTTCGCGGACGGTTGATTTTCGCCTGAGACGACTTTGATTTTTGCTTGAGACGACAGAAACGTGCGATTTCGCTTTGAAAACAACGTGCTCGACGGCGACCTGCGGGAACTCACCTGCAGCGGGGCAGCCGTGCCGTTGCAGCCGCAGGTGTTCGATCTCCTGCTTTATCTGGTGGCGCAGCGCACCCGTGTGGTCAGCAAGGATGACCTGATCAGCGAAATTTGGAGCGATCGGATCATCTCGGATTCCGCCCTGAACAGCCGGATCAACGCCGCCCGCAAGGCGCTCGGCGACGACGGTGCGAGCCAGCGGCTGATCAAGACCATTCCGCGCAAGGGCTTTCGTTTCGTCGGCGAAGTACGGGAAGAAGTGGCAGCCGCGACGGCGTCCGCTGAACCCGTCGCTGCCCTGCCGCGCGCCTTAGCGGATCGTCCGGCGGTCGCGGTGCTTGCTTTCGAGAACATGAGCGGCAATCCCGCGCAGGACTATTTCGGCGACGGCATCAGCGAGGACATCCTCACCGCGCTGTCGAAGCAGCGCTGGTTCATGGTGATCGCCCGCAACTCGTCCTTCACTTACAAGGGACGCGCGGTCCACATCCGGCAGATCGCCGAGGAACTCGGCGTCCGCTACATCGTCGAAGGCAGCGTGCGCAAGTCGGACAACAGGGTGCGCATCACCGCACAGCTCAACGACGCCACAACCGGCAGCCATCTCTGGGCCGAGCGCTACGACCGCGAGCTGGTCGACGTGTTCGCCGTGCAGGACGAAATCACCAACGCGATCGCCGCGGCGATCGAGCCGCAAATTCATGCGGCGGAAAGTTTTCGCGCCCATCGCAAGCCCCCTGCGAGCCTGGATGCCTGGGATCTCCTGATGCGGGCGCTGTCACATTACTGGCGCGTGACGCGGCGGGATCACGAGACCGCGCGGGCGCTGCTGGAACGCGCGGTCGGGATCGACCCGAACTACGGCCAGGCGCTGTCGGTGCTCGCGGCGAACCACATGTTCGGCGTGCATCTCGGCTGGGCCGAGCTGGCCGTGGTGGCGCCGGTGGCGGAAGCCGCCGCGCTCGCCGCGGTGCGCTGCGACCACGAGGATGCCTGGGCGCACGCCGCGCTCGGCAGCGTCTACTTCTCGACGCGAAGGCTGGCGGATGCACTGTCCGAGTTCGAACAGGCGCTCGCGCTCAATCCGAACTTCTCACTGGCGCAGGGCTATTACGCACTGGCGCTGTCCTATGCCGGGCGGCCGAAAGATTCATTCGAGGCAGCACAGAGGGCAATGCGGCTCTCGCCGCGCGATCCATCCCTGGCGATCTATCACGGCATCGCCGGCTATGCCCGCTTCACCGAGCGGCGCTATGGCGAGGCCATCGCGCTCGCGCGCGAGGCGATCCGCCACCGTGGCGACCTCACCGGCGCCTACCGCGTGCTCGCGGTTTCTGCCGGCATGATTGGCGACGGCGTGCTTGCGGAGATGGCGCTGGGCGAGCTCCGCCGCACCCAACCCAACATCTCGCTGCACTGGATCGGGACGCAACTGCCATGGGCCAATGAGGCCGACCGCGAGCACTATCTGGAAGGATTCCGGCGAGCGGGCTTGCGCTAGACGATCGTCACGCCGGGTCTGCGTCGCGTTTGCGGCGCAGATGGACGACGACGTCGAGCCGCGCGTTCTCATGGCCCGGAAGCGCCTCGGGCATCCTGGTGAAGGTCAGGCCGTCGGTGACGTCGACCAGCACATCCTCGCCTTCGAGGTAGAAATGCGGATGCACGGACGTGTCGGTGTCGAAGAACGACTTGATGCCGTCGGCTGCGATCCGGCGCAACAGGCCGGCTTCGGTGAACTGGTTCAGCGTGTTGTAGACGGTCGCAAGCGACAGCCGCAGATTGGCAGCCGTCGCTTCTTCATAAAGCCCCTCCGCTGTCACATGACGATGGGGGCAGAGGAACAGCATTTTGCCGAGCGCCAGGCGGTGGCGCGTCAGCCTGAGGCCGGCATCGCCGAGCAATTGCGCGCAACGTGCTGACGCCTCGTCCGCGAAGGAGATGGCGATATCATCTGAATCCGCTTCGGGTGGGGTGGAATGGACGTTCATCGTCGATGCACTCGCAGTTGACCGGTCACGCGGAGCCTCACCGCGTCCTGCCATCAGATCGCAGAAGGGGCAGCCCGGCTTTGATCCCGATCAAATCCGGAACGAGCCCGCTCCTGACCTATCTCAAGGCGGCCGAGTTTATTCCCGGCCAGAATAGCCCCACACAAATGAGGCTCACATGTCCAAGCCGGTTCCCGACAAGGCAGAGATCGCGCTCGAATATCCCGACAAGTTCTATGTCGGCACCTTCGGGCATTCATCGCGGTTCGAGGCGCGACTCGACGGCAGCGGCGTTGCGCTGGTGCTGCAGCAGCCGGGCACGGCGGACGAACGCAAATCGGTGCACCTGCACCTCAATTTCGGCCTGCTCGCCGGAATCCTGCGCGAGCTCGCGGGCAGTGTCGCGGCCATCCCCAAGGACGACATCGCGCACCGGGAGCAACTCGCGGATGCGCTTGCCGAGTTGCAACGGGTGCTGCGGCCCTCCTGAAGCCGGGCGGCGCGGCGGCGCCGGCTTGGCCGTCAAATGCCGTAACAGGACGCGCTGTACATTTTTTGGGCGAACACTGTCGAGACTTTCATCTTGCGGCGCCGAACGAGACTGTGTGAGCCTCGATCCCGGATGGGGACTGGGATGGGCTGGCCATAGCTTTGCGCGCCACGACGTGCGAAGCGTCTGCGGCTGGTCTCGCTTGAGAAAGATACGACATGTCAAAACGAGTGTTGCTTGGCGTCCTCCTGGCTTGCGGCCTCACGGCCCCGGCGCTGGCGCAAGAGCCGAAAGCGGGTGGAGCGATCAATGCCGTGATTCAGCCCGAGCCGCCCGGCCTGATGCTGGCGATGGTCCAGAACGGCCCGGTGCAGATGGTGTCGGGCAACATTTTCGAAGGCCTGCTTCGCTACAGCCCCAAGCTCGAACCACAGCCGGAGCTCGCCGAGAGCTGGAGCGTCAGCGAGGACGCAAAAACCTACACATTCAAGCTCAGGAAGGGCGTGACCTGGCATGACGGCAAGCCCTTCACCGCCGCCGACGTGCTATTCTCGCTCGATATGTTGAAGCAGACGCATGCGCGCGCCCGCAACAATCTCGCGCAGGTCGACAAGGTCGAGGCTCCCGACGACTACACCGTGGTGTTCACGCTGAAGCAGCCGTTCGGCCCGTTCCTCGGCATCTTCGAGGTCGGCTCGATGCCGATGGTACCGAAGCATCTCTATGAAGGCACCGACTGGAAGACCAATCCCTACAACAACGCCCCGGTCGGCACCGGCCCCTTCATGTTCAAGGAATGGCAGAAGGGCTCTTTCATCCGCCTGGTCAAGAACCCGAACTATTACGAGAAGGGCAAGCCCTATCTCGACGAGATCTACTGGCAGATCATTCCCGATGCCGCGGCGCGATCGGTGGCATATGAGACCGGCAAGGTCGACGTGCTGCCCGGCGGCTCGGTCGAGAATTTCGACGTGCCCCGGCTCTCCAAGCTGAAGGACACCTGCGTCACCGGCGCCGGCTGGGAGTTCTTCTCGCCGCTGGCCTGGCTGTGGCTCAACAACCGCCAGGGTCCGCTCGCCGACAAGCGGGTGCGGCAGGCGGTTATGTTTGCGATCGACCGCGACTTCGCCAAGGACGTGATCTGGAACGGGCTCGGCAAGGTCGCGACCGGCCCGTCCGCCTCGACCATCAAGTACTACACCGCCGACGTGCCGAAATACCCTTACGATCCGGCCAAGGCCAAGGCGCTGTTGAAGGAAGCCGGCTACAAGGGCGAGAAGATCCGCCTTCTGCCGCTCGCCTATGGCGAGACCTGGCAGCGCTGGGGTGAAGCCGTGAAGCAGAACCTCCAGGACGTCGGCATGAACATCGAGACCATCGCCACCGACGTCGCGGGCGGCAACCAGAAGATCGGCGACTGGGACTACGACATCGCTTTCACCTATCTCTACCAGTACGGCGATCCCGCACTCGGCGTCGGCCGCAACTATGTCTCCAGCGCCATCGCCAAGGGCCAGGTGTTCAACAATGTCGAGGGTTACTCCAACCCGGAAATCGACAAGCTGTTCGCCGACGGCGCGGTGGCGACGCCCGACTCCAAGCGCAAGGAGATCTACGAGAAGGCGCAGAAGATCCTGGTCGAGGACGTGCCGGTGGCCTGGATGCTCGAGCTGCAATTCCCGACCATCATGCGCTGCAAGGTCAAGAACCTGATCACCACCGGGATCGGGGTCAATGACGGCTTCAAGGACGCATGGCTCGACAAGTGAGGGCAGGCGTTCCAGGCTCCCCTTACCTCTCCCGCTTGCGGGAGAGGTCGCTGCGCTCGAAGAGCGTAGCGGGTGAGGGGCCTCTCCACTTGGCAATCCCTCTGCGGAAATACCCTCTCCCTCTCCCGGGAGAGGGGGCGCATCGCGATTGCCGCTGCGTTCAACCTGATCTGATCGCCGTCTAATTATGCTCTCCTTCGTCGCTCAGCGTATCATGAAGGGCGTGATCGTCCTGCTTGCGATCGTCGTCCTCAATTTCTTCCTGATCCGGCTCGCGCCCGGCGATCCCGCGGTCGTGATGGCGGGCGAGGCCGGCGCCAGCGACCAGATATTCGTCCAGCAGCTCCGGGAGAAGTTCGGCCTGGACAAGCCGCTGCCCGAGCAGCTCTTCGTCTACGTCAAGGGCGTCGTGACGCTCGACCTCGGCTTCTCCTTCCGCCAGCAGGCGCCGGTGTCGAAGCTGATCCTGGAACGGCTTCCGGCGACGCTTCTACTCACGCTGACGGCGTTCGCGATCTCACTGGTGCTCGGCATCCTGTTCGGCACCTTTGCGGCGCGCTTCGCGGGGACCTGGCTCGACACCGCCATCACGATCTTCGCGCTGATCTTCTACGCCATGCCGATCTTCTGGGTGGCGCTGATGGGCATCCTGTTGTTCTCGGTCACTGTCGATTGGCTGCCGAGCTTCGGCTATGAGACGGTCGGCGCCAACCTCTCCGGCCCTGCCCATGCGGTCGACGTCGCAAGGCACCTGATCATGCCGGCGATGACGCTCGGCCTGTTCTTCATGGCGACTTACACCCGCATGACGCGCGCCTCGATGCTGGAGGTGAAGCGTCTCGACTTCGTCAAGACCGCGCGCGCCAAAGGCCTGTCCGATGCCGTGATCCAGCGCCGCCACGTCCTGCGCAACGCGCTCCTGCCAGTCGTGACGCTCGCCGGCGTCCACTCCGGCACCCTGATCGGCGGCGCCGTCATCACCGAGACCGTGTTCGCCTGGCCCGGCATCGGACGCCTGATGTACGACGCCCTGCTCCAGCGCGACTACAATCTGCTGCTCGGCGTCTTCGTGATCTGTTCCGCCATGGTCCTGACCTTCAACCTTATCACCGACCTGGTCTATCGCCTGGTCGACCCGCGCATCGAATTCACCACATGAAACAGTTTTGGAAATCGATGCTGAGGAGCCCGAGCGGCGTCATCGGGCTGATCATCCTGCTGCTTGCTATCTCGGTCGCCCTGTTCGGTCCGATGCTGTTCCCGAACTCGCCCTGGCGCATGGTGCAGCGGCCGTTCCTGCCGCCGTTCACGCTCGCGACCGTCCCGCTCGGCACCGACGCGCTCGGCCGCGACGTGTTCGCCGGCATGATCTTCGGCGCACGCGTCTCGCTGCTGGTCGGCATGGTCTCCACCCTGGTGGCGCTGGTCGTCGGCGTTCCCATAGGCGCCATGGCAGGCTATTTCGGCGGCAGGGTCGACGACGCCCTGATGCGCTTCACCGAGTTCTTCCAGACCATTCCGAGCTTTGCGCTCGCGATCGTGCTGGTCGCGATCCTGCAGCCCTCGATCTATTCGATCGTCGCCTCGATCGCGCTGGTAAGCTGGCCGCCGGTTGCGCGTCTCGTCCGCGGCGAGGTGCTGTCGCTGCGTACGCGGGAATACGTCCAGGCCGCCGTGGTCACGGGCCAGAGCAACACCTGGATCATCCTGCGCGAAATCCTGCCGAACACGCTATCGCCGGTCATCGTGCTGGCTTCGCTGATGGTGGCGACCGCGATCCTGCTGGAATCCTCGCTGGCGTTCCTCGGCCTCGGCGATCCCAATCTGATCTCCTGGGGCTACATGGTCGGCGCCGGCCGCACCGTGATCCGCCAGGCCTGGTGGATCACCGTGTTTCCCGGCGTCGCGATCCTGATTTCGGTGCTGGGGCTCAATTTGATCGGCGAAGGCCTCAACGACGCGCTCAATCCGCGCCTGTCGCGGGAGGGCCGCTGATCATGAACGCACCGCCCGCCGTCTCCATCAAGAATCTGCGGATCGCATTGCCCAAGGGCGCGGAACGGCCGTACGCGGTCGACGGCGTCTCGCTCGATTTGCGGCCCGGGAAGATTGTCTGCGTCGTCGGCGAATCCGGCTCCGGCAAATCGATGTGCGCGCACGCGCTGATGGGCCTGTTGCCTGACACGGTCACCGTCACCTCCGGCGAGATCCAGTTCGAAGGCCGCGACCTGCTCAAACTAGACGACGACGGCTGGCGCGATCTGCGCGGCCGCCGGTTCGCGATGATCTTTCAGGAGCCGATGACCGCGCTCAATCCGTTGATGCGGATCGGCGATCAGATGGCGGAGATGTTCGAGGCGCACGGCCTGCTCACGCCGAAGGAGCGGCGCCACAAGGCGCTGTCGCTGGCGCGCGAGGTCGGCCTCCCCGACCCCGAGCGCATCGTGCGCGCCTATCCGCACCAGCTCTCCGGCGGCCAGCGCCAGCGCGCCATGATCGCGATGGCGCTTGCGCTCGAACCGGCGGTGCTGGTCGCGGACGAGCCGACCACCGCGCTCGACGTCACCACGCAGGCGCAGATCCTGAAACTGATCCGCAACCTCCAGCGCAATCGAAACATGGCGGTGATGTTCATCACCCATGATTTCGGCGTGGTCGCCGACATCGCTGACCAGGTCGTGGTGTTGCGCCATGGCAAGGTGGTCGAGGAAGGCGCCGCCTCGGCCGTCTTCAACGCGCCGCAGCACGACTACACGAAGGCGCTGCTCGCCGCCGTGCCCTCGATGGATCCGCCCGCCCGCAGCCCCCTCGACGACCAGGCCAAGGCGGTCGAGGTGATCGGACTGGACAAGACCTACGTCACCTCGGGCGGCTGGTTTCGCGAGGACCGCCGCGTCGATGCCGCGCGCGAAGTCAACTTCACGATTCTCAAGGGCGAGACGCTCGGCCTGGTTGGCGAATCCGGTTCCGGCAAATCGTCGGTGGCCCGGCTGGTGATGCGGCTGATCGAGGCCGACCGCGGCACCGTGCGGATCGGCGAGACCGATCTCACAAAGCTCGCGGGCAAGGCACTGCGCGCTGAGCGCCACCGCATCCAGATGATCTTCCAGGATCCGTTCGCTTCGCTCAATCCGCGTCGCAAGGTCGGTCATATCATCGCCGACGGCCCGATCGCGGCCGGCACCGATCCGAAAGTCGCGTTGGACCGCGCTCGCGATCTCCTCAAGATGGTCGGGCTCGATGCCGGCGCGCTCGAGCGCTATCCGCATGAATTCTCCGGTGGCCAGCGCCAGCGCATCGGCATTGCGCGCGCGCTCGCGCTCGAGCCCGAGATCATCGTCGCGGACGAGGCTGTCTCCGCGCTCGACGTCTCCGTGCAGGCGCAGGTCCTGAGGTTGCTCGAAGACCTCAAGGCTCGTCTCGGCCTCTCGATGCTGTTCATCACCCACGATCTGCGGGTTGCGGCGCAAATCTGCGACCGCATCGCCGTGATGCAGCGCGGCGCCATCGTCGAGCTGAAGCCCACCGCGCAGCTGTTCGCCGCGCCCGAGCATGCCTATACACGCGAGCTTCTCGCGGCGGTGCCTGGGCAGAGAGAGCGCGCGCCGGCGGCGTAAGTCAGCCGGTCGCGGTTTCTACTTCGTCCGAGGATTCGTGTTGTTCCAGGTGGGGACTGAGTTTGTTACGCCGACGGAGGGCTGGTTGGAGGTCCCGACCGACGGCGCTGTCACGGTCCCGACAGTCTGCCCGGAACTTCCAATAGTCCCTTGCTGTACCGGTGCTCCGGAGCGTCCGCTCGTGCCGCTTGGTGTCTTTGTCCCCGACGTTTGAGCGTTTACAGCGAGTGGCGCTGCGGCCAATCCGAGAGCGATAAGTGCGGCAGTGGAGCGTTTCGTTGTTGTCATGGCTGATCCTTTCGGGCGCGGTCCTTCAATCGCAATGCCGCTTGTCAGGCGCCCGTGCACTGAGTGACCTTACAACTCGATGCGTGAGAAAATGTGCCGCAATGCCATCACGCCGCCGGGCTCAACACTTCATCACGATGCTGCGAAGCGGGTCTGGCCGACCACCGGATGCGCCGTAAGCCGGCGTATCGCTGAAGGTATCGCGCTCCACCTCAGGAACGGAATACTCACGGGCTTTTTATCCCTCGTGACCGCCCGCGGGGCTGCAAAGCCGAAGCCGGCACCCCACATCCGCATGGAATGATTCCCATCATGTGATGATGGACCGAGGATCTATTGGAGCCGACATGGGCCAGATTATTCAGTTTGTCTCGAAATCCGAGCGCGAGCGCATTCGCCTCATCCAGGAAGCGCGCGCGATCTACGACAGCATCTTCCCGCCGGCTGATCCGGTGAGCGAACGATCGGGCGGAGCCTCTGCGCATCGCAGCGACGGAGGCAACCTCGCGTGATCAAGATCATCGCCGTGCTCTGCAACCTCGCCTCTCCAGCGAACTGTCATGAGCAGACCGTCACCACATCCGACTTCGCCGACGTCTCGATGCAATCGTGCCTGGTGGGTGCGCCGCAGCTCGCCGAATGGATGAACCAGCATCCAGCCGAGCGCCTCGCCGGATGGCGCTGCGTGATCGGCCAACAGGCCGGCCGGGGAATTTAGGATCGCGCGCGCTGTCCCTGAACGATCCGAAATGCCTGGTCACCACCATGACCATTGCTGGTCGCGCTCTATCTTCTCTCCGGTCTTGCGACCGGCACAGCATTGGCACGCGGTACAGGCGCGCCTACCTGACGGGCGGGTTGGTGTTGCTCCAGGTCGGGACTGCGTTGGTCACGCCGACCGACGGCCAATTATACGCGCCTATCGATGGCGCCGTGACCGTCCCGACCGACTGTCCAGACGACCCGTAGGCTCTGGGCTGCGCTGCCAATGATCCTGCGCTTCCATAGCTCGGAGCCACCACGCCGGTGCTGTAAGATCGGTTTGACCGGTGCTTTTTGGCTTCAGCCGCGAACGGCGCGGCAAGCAGCCCGATGGTGACCAGGGCGGCAACGGCGGATTTGATGCTCATGACAGATCCCTTCATTCTGCGGCCCCCTTGGCATCTGTTCATTCAACGGCGGATTTCCATAGGCACCCGTTCATAACTCCGTGCGCGGGCGAAGGTGCCGCGGAGCGGTCGCACGGCATGATCAGCGCCGCCGCGGACGACAGGCTTTGCGGTTGTGGCGCTCCTTGACGGTCGCGACCGAGTGCATCAGCTCCTTGAAAGCCGCGATGGCCTTGTCGTCGCCGAGTGCGCTGTCACCGAGCGCTTCCAGATGCTCAATGACCACGAGCAGCGCATCCGCGACCTGGCCGATCTGCTTGCCGTAACTGCCGACATCCGACAGCAGGTCCTTCTCGACGTCGGGCGCCGAGGATTGGCCCACCGTGATGTTCACGAGACCGAACTGGCCGCCGGCCGGACTGAAGAACGACGTGATCGGGTTGATGGATTGCACGACGTCCCCCGACAGAGGCAGCTTGAACACCGGCATGCGGTTATCCTTTCCTGGCTGAGCCCGGCGGGCGCGAGACTAGCACGCCCGCCCGCTACGCGTGCCTCGCCTTCGGATGGACCCGAATCAGCTCTAATGCATTCACCTCATCGACTTCGCGTATTGAGGCGACATGACCGGTCCCGAACTGAAGCAACTCCGCAACGATCTCTCGGATGTCCTCGACCGCAAGCTCACCGCGGCCGACATGGCCCGGCTTTGCGGATTGCCGGAGAAGGGCGGCGCCGACACCATCCGGCGCTGGGAAGTGAGCGGCCCGACACCGTCCGCGACCAAGGTGCTGCGCGTGCTCGCGATGGCGAGCGAGCGCTATCCGATCCTGGAGAAGTTCGACGTCTTCGATCGTCATGACGTTCGCGAGGAAGACCGGCCCGCGAAGCGCGCTGCATTCCGCGAACAGATGCGCGATGAGGCGCGGCGCCGTCTTGGTTAATGGGATGCTCGCGCAAGTTACCCTGATAGCGCCGAGTTAAGTCTTCCTTCACCACTTCTTAAGCCGACATTAAGCACGAAAATCATTTACAGCCCAATAAGTTAGGTTGGCTGCCGCTGTGCCACGGATGTGACAGCATTTTCGTCAAAAGCGAGCTATCTGCAAAACCAACGACGGCGCGGAAAGCGCGCCTGCCGGGGACCTAAGTGCTGGAGTTTGGACGATGAAGAAGATTCTGTTTGCGACCGTCGCGCTGCTCGTGGTGGGCGCTGCCGCGCCGGCAGTCGGTGCCGATCTCGGTAACCGCAACTACTACAAGACGCCCGCGCCCGCCTATGCCGCGCCGATCTACAACTGGACCGGCTTCTATATCGGCGGCCATGTCGGCGGCGCGTTCTCCAGCGACAACAATTTCAGCGGCCTCTCCACCGGCAATAACGGCAACGGCCGTTTCCTCGGCGGCCTGCAGGCCGGTGCGGACTGGCAGTTCAACCCGAACTTCGTCGTCGGTGTCGAAGGCCAGTATTCCTGGCTCTCCGGCAGCGTCGGCGCGGTGTTCCCGGGCGGCGTCGCCTACACTAACGACCAGCGTGGTCTCGGCTCGATCACCGGCCGCGTCGGCTACACCTGGGGTCCGGGCCTGCTCTACGTGAAGGGCGGCTACGCCTATTCGGACAACAACGAGAGGGTGACCGTCGGCGGCGTGCCGACTGGCTTCATCATCAGCGGTGACCACCGCAACGGCTACACCGTCGGTGCCGGCCTCGAATACATGTTCGCGCCGAACTGGTCGGCCAAGGCCGAGTACCAGTACTACAATTTCGGCGACGCGCACTTCACCGCGGGCCCGCTGGCGGGAACCGGCAACTTCACCACCGACGACCACACCATCAAGGCGGGCGTCAACTACCGCTTCAACTGGGCCAACTCGGCGGTCGCGCGCTACTGAACGGTTACCAAGACCTTATCGTGATGGAAGGGCCGGCATCGTTGCCGGCCCTTCTTTTTTCGCTGTGCGGAACGCGCTCAACCGATTGAGCAACTTGCGATTTTTTAACCTGGCCCGAGGATACTGCGCGGCGAAAGCATAAAGATCACGCGTGGGGGAATTTCGATGGCGATCCGTCTGGGCCTTGGCCGTCTGCTTGGTCGTATCCGGCCTCGTTTCAAAATGCCGACATGGGGCGTGCGCGGCAGCCTGTTCACGGCCTTCGCGGTGATCGCGGGCATGGGCCTCGTGATTGCAGCCGGCGCCGGCTTCGTCTTCAACCATCTCGGCAGCACCATGATGGACCTGAGCGGCCGCGACATCCCGCGCCTTTCCGCCAGCCTTCAACTCGCATCGCAAAGCGCAACGCTCGCGGCACAGGGGCCGGGCCTCCTGGCGTCGCCGTCCGATGAGGCGCTGAACGAACGCACCAAGAAGGTGCAGGAGATCCAGCAGCTCGCCATGGCCAAGCTCGGCGAGATCATCGAGCTCGGCGCCGACAAGCAGATCGCAACCGCGTTGCGCGACACCGCCAAGAGCATCGACGAGGCGACCCAGAGCCTGGTGTCGGCCGCGCGCGAACGGCTCGATACCGGCGCGCTGCATGACAAGCAATATGAAGCACTCCGCAAGGCGCAGCTCACCTTCGTCGGTGCGGCCGGTCCTGCCATGCTGGATGCGCAAACGCGCCTGAACGCGATCCTCGGCGCGGCGGAAGTTTCCGCCGACGATGCCACCGAAGCCGCCCGCACCGTCTCACAGGTCGCGACCATCTCCGCCAACGGCAATCTGATGGCCGCCGACATGATGGCGGCGCTGTCGGCCAACAACAGCGATACGCTGGAGGCGATCGAGAAGGAGTTCAAGGCGACGCGCGACCGCGTCAAGTCTAACCTCGAGGACCTGCCGAACATGGCCTCGATGCAAGCGGTGCGCGACACCGTGCAAAAGCTGTTCGCCTTCGGTGAGGGCAAGACGGGCGTGTTCAAGATCCGCCAGAAGGAGCTCGACGCCATCGACTACGGCCAGACCATCCTGGACGAGACCCGCAAGCTCAATGTCGGCCTCGGCATCAGCGTGCAGCAGCTGGTCGAGGGTGTGCAGAAGGAGACCAACGCGTCGACCTTCCAGGCGCGGCATGAGATCTCGCTCGCGACCACCGCGATGCTGGCGCTCGGCGCACTGATGCTGGTCGGCTCGGCGCTGTTCGTCTGGCTCTATGTCGGCCGCAACATCCTGCGTCGCATTCGCGAGCTTCAACGCGCCATGCAGTTGCTCTCGGCAGGCGACCTCGACACCGAGATCGTCCGCTCCCGGCAGAACGACGAGATCGGCGCGATGAAGGAAACGCTGACGGTGTTCCGCGACAGCATGATCGAAGCCCGGGCGCTTGCGAGCGAGCAGGACAGGGATCGCGTTGCCAAGGCCGAGCGTGCGGCGCAGATGGAGGCGAAGATTGCAGACTTCGAGGGCGCGGTCCGCTCCGCACTCGACAATCTCGCGCAGTCAGCCAATTCGATGCAATCGACCGCGCAGAGCATGTCGAACACGGCAGACCAGTCCAATGCGCTGGTGAACGCAGTTGCATCCGCAGCCGAAGAGACCTCGGTCAACGTGCAGACCGTATCGTCAGGCACCGAGCAGCTCTCGTCCTCGATCGAGGAGATCAGCAAGCAGGTCGTCACCTCGGCCGCGATCGCCAGGAAGGCGGTCGACGAAGCCGGCGCGACCGACGCTACGGTGCAGAGCCTCGCCGACAGCGCGAGCCGCATCAGCGTGGTGGTCGACCTGATCCAGACCATTGCCTCGCAAACCAATCTGCTGGCGCTCAACGCCACCATCGAGGCGGCGCGCGCGGGCGAAGCCGGCCGCGGCTTCGCGGTGGTCGCCTCCGAGGTGAAGAGCCTCGCGAGCCAGACCGCCAAAGCGACGGAGGAGATCCGCAGCCAGATCGCCAGCATGCAGTCAGTGACGACTTCGGCGGTCGGCGCCATCCAGGGCATCGGCCGGATCATCGGCGAGATCAACGACGTCACCACGACGATCGCCGCCGCGGTCGAGGAACAGGGCGCGGCGACACGCGAGATCGCCCGCAACATCCAGCATGCAGCCGGCGGCACCAGCGAGGTCTCCAGCAACATCGTCGGCGTCTCCACGGCTTCGGCGGAAGCCGGCGCAGCGGCGAACGAAGTGCTCGGCGCCTCCGACGCGCTCCGCCGCGAGGCCGACATGCTGCGCGGAGAGATCGACGCATTCCTCAACAACATGCGGGCGGCGTAGGCGCCGTTCCGTAACCCGGAATGACCGCCATGCGGGCCGCGCCAGCGTTCTTTTTCGGCTGGCGCGGCGGGAGAGGTGGGTTTAAGCCGGTAGCATGAACGCAAAGACCGACACCGTGCAGTCCTCCGCCGACGCCCTGCGCTATCCCTGGGAACAGCATCCCGGCCCCGAAGAGGTCGTCGAGGTAAAGCCCGGCGTGTTGTGGGCGCGGCTGAAGCTGCCGTTCCGCCTCAACCATGTGAACATCTATCTGCTCGCCGACGGCGACGGCTATGCCATGATCGATGCCGGCTTCGGCAATGAGGAGACGATCGAAGCCTGGACGAAGCTGTTCGACGGGCCGCTGAAGGGTGTCAACATCACGCGCCTGATCGTGACCCATTCCCATCCCGATCATGTCGGTCTGGCCGGGTGGATCGTCGAGCGGTTCAACTGCCCGCTGGTGATGTCGCAGGTCGAATATCTGCAATCGGTCTATCACCAGAACCGCGGCACCGAGGAGCGGCAGGAGGCGCAGCGGCTGTTCTTCCGCCGCCACGGCATGGACGAGTCGCTCACCGAAAAACTGCTCGGCCGCGGCCAGGACTATCTCAAGCGCGTCTCGGTGCTGCCGCCGTCCTACCGCCGCATCTCGCATGGCGAGGACGTCGTGATTGGCACGCGCCGCTTCAAGGTGATCACCGGCGGCGGTCACGCGCTCGACCAGGTGATGCTGTATTGCGCCGACGACAAGCTGTTCCTCTCGGCCGACCAGGTACTGAGCAAGATCTCGCCGAACGTCAGCGTGTGGGCGGTCGAACCCGACCAGAACTCGCTCGGCGAATATCTGGCCTCGCTCGCCAGCCTCACCACGACTCTCCCCTATGACGTGCTGGTACTGCCGGGCCACGGCGTGCCGTTCTACGGGCTGAAGACCCGCATCAAGCAGCTCGCCGATCACCACGAGGAGCGCTGCCGCCTGATCGCGGAAGCCTGCCGCGAGGTACCGCAGACCTCGCGCGCATTGGTGCCCGTCGTGTTCAACAAGCACGTGCTGGACGAACATCAGATGGGTTTCGCCGCCGGCGAACTGGTCGCTCACGTCAACTACATGATCGTCGAGGGCCGGCTGACGGCGGAGATGAAAGACGGCGTGTTGCAGTTCAGGACGACCTGAGTTTCAGGCGCCGCCGATGACCCATGAGGCCATCCGCAACCTGCTAGCACGGGACGACGACGAAGCGCTGGGCGAGCTTCGGACACTGTCAACGGCGAGCGATGCCTTTGTGCGGCGAACCGCAATCGAGGTCATCGGACACCACAAGCGGGGGCATGAACTCCGCACGATTATTGCCGCTGCCTTTTCCGACACGTCAGATTACGTCAGGCGCACCGCCTGCGGCATCGTCGAGCAATGGAAGCTTGCCGAAGCTCACGATCTCGTGCTGCCCCTTCTGAGGGCGCCCGAAGCATCGACGCGGGAGTGCGCGCTTCGCGCTCTCGCGGAGATCTGGCATGAGGCGGATTTCCATTCGATCTTTGATCTCTACAGGCGCGATCCGGAAATCGGAGTTCGGAAGGAACCCTCGCGGACCTTGCGGCGAGGCGCCGCCGCGGGCAATTGGCGGCTGCTGTTCGATGCTTTTTCCAGGGATGAGTTTCCCCGGCATCGATTGTGGGCCTGCGAGATCGCCGAGACTTTCGGCGATCCGGACGTCCTACCCGCGCTGACCCCGCTGCTGAACGATGACGACGGACATGTGCGCAAGTCCGCCGCGCACGCACATCAGGCGATCGGGGCGCGCAGATAGCCCGGGCGCAATGGTGCAGAGCAACATCGCATCTCGCGCGAACTTGATCCGGATCAAGTTTCAAATCGCACGATAGGGCATTTTGCCCAAATGCCCCGCAGGTCCAAATGTGGGATAGCGCATAGACATTGGAGCTGGAATAGCTCTAAGGATATGCGGGTCTTTGGTCGGTTCCGCTGCAGGTTTGACGATGGATTACACCCAGTTCTTCAATTCCGCCCTTGATCGTCTCCACACCGAGCGGCGCTACCGCGTGTTCGCCGATCTCGAGCGCATTGCCGGCCGGTTCCCGCATGCGCTCTGGCACTCGCCCAAGGGCAAGCGCGACGTCGTGATCTGGTGCTCCAACGATTATCTCGGCATGGGCCAGCACCCGAAGGTGGTGGGCGCGATGGTCGAGACCGCGACCCGCGTCGGCACCGGCGCCGGCGGCACCCGCAACATCGCCGGCACGCATCATCCGCTCGTACAGCTCGAGGCCGAGCTCGCCGATCTCCACGGCAAAGAAGCCTCGCTGCTCTTCACGTCCGGTTACGTCTCGAACCAGACCGGCATCGCGACCATCGCGAAACTCATTCCGAACTGCCTGATCCTGTCCGACGAGCTCAACCACAATTCGATGATCGAGGGCATCCGCCAGTCCGGCTGCGAGCGGGTCGTGTTCCGCCACAACGACCTCGCCGATCTCGAAGCGCTGTTGAAGGCTGCGGGCCCGAGCCGGCCCAAGCTGATCGCCTGCGAGAGCCTTTATTCGATGGACGGCGACATCGCCCCGCTCGCCAAGATCTGCGACCTCGCCGAGAAGTACGGCGCGATGACCTATGTCGACGAGGTCCACGCCGTCGGCATGTACGGCCCGCGCGGCGGCGGCATCGCCGAGCGCGATGGCGTGATGCATCGCATCGACATTCTCGAAGGCACGCTCGCCAAGGCGTTCGGCTGCCTCGGCGGCTACATCGCCGCCAACGGCCAGATCATCGACGCCGTGCGCTCCTATGCGCCGGGCTTCATCTTCACCACCGCGCTGCCGCCGGCGATCTGCTCGGCCGCGACCGCCGCCATCAAGCATCTGAAGACCTCGAGCTGGGAGCGTGAGCGTCACCAGGACCGCGCCGCCCGGGTCAAGGCGATCCTCAACGCCGCCGGCCTGCCGGTGATGTCGAGCGACACCCACATCGTCCCGTTGTTCATCGGCGATGCCGAAAAGTGCAAGCAGGCCTCCGACCTCCTGCTCGAACAGCACGGCATCTACATCCAGCCGATCAACTATCCGACGGTCGCCAAGGGCTCCGAACGCCTGCGCATCACCCCCTCGCCCTATCACGACGACGGCCTGATCGATCAGCTCGCCGAAGCCCTGCTGCAAGTGTGGGACCGCCTCGGTCTGCCGCTCCGCGAGAAGTCGCTGGCGGCGGAGTAGCTCCGGGTCCTCCTGGCCTAGTGCGCAATTGCGCACGGGAGCCAGGACGACGTTGGGGTTTGCACCTTAACGACAACCCCAGTTCCCGCACCCGGACGGCATTTCGCTGTCGCCTGCGACGGTCCAACGCGCTAGATTTACAGGGAAAATGAGATCGGGCGCGGCCAGCGCGCGCCCCGGGAGAAGCACGCTCGCATGCTGCACGATTGGGGCGTGATCGCCGCCGCCTTCGGCTATATCGGCTTTCTGTTCCTGGTGGCGAGCCATGGCGACCGCCGCTCGCCGGCTGGGCGCGGCCGCGCCTCGGGGCTGATCTATCCGCTGTCTCTGGCGATCTACTGCACTTCCTGGACCTTCTTCGGCTCGGTCGGCTTCGCCACTCGCACCTCCACCGACTTCCTCGCGATCTATGTCGGCCCGATCCTGATGATCGGGTTAGGGGCCGGCGTTCTCCGCCGCGTGATCCAGCTCGCCAAGGCCCACAACATCACCTCGATCGCCGACTTCATCGGCGCGCGCTACGGCAAGAGCCAGGCGGTGGCGGCAACCGTCGCGCTGATCGCGATCATCGGCTCGGTGCCCTACATCGCGCTCCAGCTCAAGGCGGTCGCCTCCTCGCTCGAAACCATCCTGAGCGAAGACCAGGCCTTCTCCCACATCCCGATCGTCGGCGACGTGGCGCTAATGGTGACACTGGCGATGGCGGCCTTCGCGGTGCTGTTCGGCACGCGGCAGACGGACGCCACCGAACACCAGCACGGCCTGATGCTGGCGGTCGCGACCGAATCCATCATCAAGCTGGTCGCCTTCCTCGCCGCGGGCATCTTCGTCACGTTCTGGATGTTCTCGCCGCACGAGCTGATCGAGCGCGCGATGAAGACACCGGAGGCGGTCCGCGCCATCAACTATTCGCCCTCGATCGGTAACTTCCTGACCATGACGCTGCTGTCGCTGTGCGCGATCATGCTGCTGCCGCGCCAGTTCCACGTCAGCGTGGTGGAGAATTCCTCGGACGCCGAGGTCGGCCGCGCGCGCTGGCTGTTCCCGCTCTATCTCGTCGCCATCAATCTGTTCGTGATCCCGATCGCGCTCGCCGGCCTCGTCAGCTTCCCGTTCGGCGCCGCCGATCCGGATATGTACGTGCTGGCGCTGCCGATGGAGGGCGGCGCGGATCTGCTCAGCGTCGCCGTCTTCGTCGGTGGCCTGTCGGCGGCGACCGCGATGGTGATCGTCGAATGCGTCGCGCTCTCCATCATGGTCTCGAACGATCTCGTGGTGCCCCTGGTGCTGCAACGACGGCCCGAAGGGCGAACCGGCGGCGCCGATTTCAGCGACTTCCTGTTGCGCTCGCGCCGGCTCGCGATCTTCGCCATCATGGTGATGGCCTATTTCTACTACCGCGCGCTCGGCAACACCCAGCTCGCGGCGATCGGCCTGCTCTCTTTTGCCGCCATCGCCCAGCTTGCACCAAGCTTCTTCGGTGGACTGCTGTGGCGGCGCGCGACCGCGCGCGGCGCGATCGGCGGCATGCTGGTCGGGTTCGCGGTGTGGCTCTACACGTTGTTCATCCCGAGCTTCATGGACACTTCGACGGCGGGCATCCTGCTGCTCCAGCACGGCCCGTTCGGAATCGAGGCGCTGCGGCCGCAGGCGCTGTTCGGCGCCGATTTGCCGCCGCTGATGCACGGGGTCGTCTGGTCGCTGTCGCTCAACATTCTCACCTACGTGCTGCTGTCGCTGGCGCGCCGGCCGTCGTCGATCGAGCTGGTGCAGGCCGATCTGTTCGTCCCCAACACGCTGGCGCCGATCTCCCCGAACTTCCGCCGCTGGCGCACCACCGTCACGGTGCAGGACATCCAGACCACGGTGGCGCAATATCTCGGGCCTGACCGCGCGCGACATTCGTTCGAGGCATTCTCCGCGCGGCGCAATGTGCGGCTGGAGTCCGGGGCGCCCGCCGATTTCGAGCTGCTGCAGCACGCCGAGCACCTGATCGCCTCCTCGATCGGTGCGGCCTCTTCGCGTCTCGTGATGTCGCTGCTGCTGCGCAAACGAACGGTATCGGCGAAGGCTGCGCTCAAGCTGCTCGACGATTCCCATGCGGCGCTGCATTTCAACCGCGAGATTCTCCAGACCGCGCTCAACCATGTGCGCCAGGGCATCGCGGTGTTCGATGCCGATCTGCAACTGATCTGCTCCAACCGGCAGTTCGGCGATCTCCTCAACGTTCCCCCGCATTTCATCCAGTTCGGCACGCCGCTGCGTGAAATCCTGGAATTCATGGGCGTGAGCGAGCCGGCCGATCCGACCGAGCGCGAGGCCATGCTGGAGCGCCGGCTGGTGGCTTACACCACCGACGGCGAGCCTTATCTCGAGCGCCTGCCCGACCGCCACATGGTGATCGAGATCTTGACTAACCGCATGCCCGGCGGCGGATTCGTCATCACCTTCACCGACGTCACGCCCAGTTTCGAGGCGGCCGAAGCGCTGGAGCGCGCCAATGCGACGCTGGAAAAACGGGTGCGCGACCGCACCGAGGAGCTGACCCGGCTGAATTCCGAGCTGGCACTGGCCAAGAGCGCGGCCGAAGACGCCAGCATCTCCAAGACGCGCTTTCTCGCCGCCGCCAGCCACGACATTCTCCAGCCGCTGAACGCGGCCCGGCTCTATGTCACGAGCCTGGTCGAGCGCCAGCACAGCGGCGAGGAGACGCGACTGGTCGAGAACATCGACGAATCGCTTCAGGCGATCGAGGAGATCCTCGGCGCGCTGCTCGACATCTCCAGGCTCGACGCCGGCGCGATGACGACCTCGATCTCGAGCTTCAAGATGGCCGATCTGATGCGCTCGCTGGAGATCGAGTTCGCGCCGATCGCACGCGCCAAGAATCTGGCGCTCGTCTTCGTGCCGTGCTCGCTGCCCGTCGAATCGGATCGTCTCCTGCTGCGGCGGCTGCTGCAGAACCTGATCTCCAACGCGATCAAGTATACCCCGCGCGGACGCGTGCTGGTCGGTTGCCGCCGCCGCGGCGCCTCGCTCAAGATCTGCGTCTACGACACCGGCGTCGGCATCCCGACGGTCAAGCGCGGCGAGATCTTCAAGGAATTCCACCGCCTTGAGCAGGGCGCGCGGATCGCCCGCGGCCTCGGCCTTGGCCTGTCGATCGTCGAGCGGCTGGCGCGCGTGCTCAAGCACGGCATCGCCATCGATTCCAATGTCGGCGGCGGCTCGGTGTTTTCCGTGACGGTGCCGACGGCCAAGGCGATCACCCACACCGCGGCCGTGACCAGTGCGACGCCGCTCGCACGCACCTCGATCTCGGGGACCCTGATCGTCTGCATCGAGAACGATGCCGCGATCCTCGACGGCATGCGCACGCTGCTGAAGGCGTGGGACGCCGAAGTGATCGCGGTAGCCGATCCCGAGGGCGCGATCGCCGCGATCGAAACTGCCGGCCGCCGCGTGACCGGCCTGCTGGTCGACTACCATCTCGACCGCGGCAACGGCATCGCCGCGATCCGCGACATCCGCCGCCGCTTCGGTGACGGCATCCCCGCGATCCTGATCACTGCCGACCGCAGCCCCGCCGTGCAAATGGCTGCGCGCGACGAAAAGGTCGCGGTGCTCAACAAGCCGGTCAAGCCGGCTTCGCTCCGCGCCCTGCTCGGCCAGTGGCGCACGCAGCAGATGGTGGCGGCGGAGTAGCGGGTCAGGCGCCGCCGTCGGCGTCGATGACGGCCTTGGCAAAGGCTTGTGGTGCTTCCTGCGGCAGATTGTGGCCGATGCCACCGGTAATCAGGCGAAACTCGTAGCGGCCCGAGAACTTTTTGGCATAGGCGCTCGGGTCGGGATGCGGGGCGCCGTTGGCGTCGCCTTCCATCGTGATGGTCGGCACGTCGATGACCGGACCCGCGGCGAGCTTCTTTTCGAGATGTTCGTACTTCACTTCGCCCTGGGCAAGCCCGAGCCGCCAGCGGTAATTGTGAATGGTGATCGCGACGTGATCCTTGTTGTCCAGCGCCGCCGCGCTGCGGTCGAAGGTGGCGTCGTCGAACTTCCACTGCGGCGAGGCCAGCTTCCAGATCAGTTTTGCGAAATCATGCGTGTACTTCTCGTATCCGGCGCGGCCGCGCTCGGTCGAGAAATAGAACTGGTACCACCAGAGCAGCTCGGCCGACGGCGGCAGCGGTGCATTGCCCGCGGCCTGACTGGATATCAGATAGCCGCTGACCGACACCAGCGCGCGGCAGCGCTCCGGCCACAGCGCAGCGATGATGTCGGCGGTGCGCGCGCCCCAATCGAAACCGGCGACGACCGCCTTCTTGATGTCGAGCTTGTCCATCAGCGCGATGATGTCGGCGGCCATTGCTGCCGGCTCGCCGTTGCGCGGCGTTTCGTCGGAGAGGAAGTGCGTCGAGCCGTAGCCACGCAGGTAGGGGATGATGACGCGATAGCCGGCCTTCGCCAGGATCGGCGCGACGTCGACGAAGGCGTGAATGTCGTAGGGCCAGCCGTGCAGCAGGATCGCTACGGGACCGTTCGCAGGACCGGCTTCCGCGTAGCCGACGTTGAGGACGCCGGCATCGATCTGCTTGATCGCGCCGAATGAGGCGTTCGTTGCGGAATAGCGCGGCGCTTCCGATTCGGCGCGGGCGAGGCCGATCACGCCGAGGCCGGCGGCGACAGTTCCTGCGGCGACGCCAAAGAACTGGCGGCGGTGCTGGTCAATGCTCTGTGTCATGGTGCTGCTCCCTTGTTGATCGGCCATGCACTGACTAGCAGCGGCGACCGCGAGACACCCGTTTGGAGTTGTGAGAAGTTGTGAGGTTCCGGTTCCAGCATCTGCGGCCCGATCGCCGGGACACGAGAACGGAGTGTGGCGCACGTTCTCTCCACATCGTCATTGCGAGCGTAGCGAAGCAATCCAGAATCCCTCCGCGGCGGCAGACTGGATTGCTTCGCTGCGCTCGCAATGACGGAGTATGAGGCGATAGCGCCACTGTTCCTCGCATTTTGAATTGCGGACACACCTTCGCATCCTCGCGGCTGATTTCGCCCGAGCTTTGCTTCGTCATTCCACCCTCTTATCCAAGAGGGCGCAGGGAAGGCCGGGTGCCGGCTGGCACCCGCGGTCCGCTG
>NZ_JBVVPB010000042.1:0-46991 GCF_055807435.1 Bradyrhizobium sp. Ken51
CGCTGCCGCGTCCACCGCAAGCCCGGCTCGCGAACGTGACGACCACAAGATCGCCCCTCAAGGATGAGCCGGGATGACCGACACATACGCCGTTTCCGAATTTCGGTAAAGTAGAATGTTTTTGCGGCGGCCGATTGACAGCCTTTCAGGTGTTTTGCCCGACGGGTGATGAGCGGCCGTCGCCCGAAGCGAGCGCGCCGCAATTCGAGCAAGGTCTCGCGCCGGAAGAGTGGCCGCGGATCACGCTTGCGCTCGGGCACCGGCTTCCGGCTTCCGGCTTCGCCGCTTTACATCATCGGCCGTGCCCAACAAAAAACACCCGGCGGTTTCCCGCCGGGTGTTCGTTGATGTGTTTCGACAGATCTTACCAGTTGCGCTGAGCGCGGAGGATCATGGCGATCGAGTCCTGATCCTTCAGCTCGTAGACCGCGGCCGGCTTGGCGGTCGTGGCCGACGGGGAGATGCCAACCGTGCCAGAGTACTTCTGGTCGAGATGGGTCCAGGAGACATCCGCCGAGAAGGTCAGGTTCTTGACCGGGGTCCATCGGGTGACGACACCCAGCTGGCCGATCGCGAAGTCCGGGTTGCAACCCGTCACACCCGCCAGGCCGCCGAACACGCCGCCGCCGCCGCCAGCACCGCACAGGGTGGTCTTGGCCAGCGTGCCGAACTGGGCCTGAGCGTAGGCACCGTAGAGCGCGGAGTTCCAGTTGGGATCCCAGTTGTGGGTGTAGGCGCCGCGGAAGCCCCAGGTCTTCACAGTTTCCTGCTGGCTCGGCGTTGCGCCACCAACAAACACCGTGTCGGGAGCATTGGCGAAGCCGATGCTGCCGTAAGAGCCAGCAATGCCCGAGTTGCCGTACAGCGCATAGGAGCTGCCCGACAGATTCTGGAAGTTGTAGCGGGTCGCACCATCGGTGTAGACGCCCTGGATGTTGATCGTGTCACCCGCGCCGGTCGGGATGTTCTTGATCGACAGAGCGAGCTGAACCGCCCAACCCCATTTGTCGTCGGGGTGGCCAGTCGGCTCGGTCGCGCCGTAGTAACCAACGTGGTTGTCATGCGCAGCCACCGACGCCTGGAAGAGACCCCAAGCCTGGTCGACACGCACCATAGCAACGAGGTTCGGCGAACGGGTGCCGCCGATGGCGTTGGTGCCGTACGAACCGCCGATCATGCCGCCCGCGGTCGCGCCGCTCATGTTGAGGTTGCCGGCCTGATAGTAGGCCGAGACGTCTTCAGCCGAGAACGCTGCCGTGATGCCCTGACCGAAGTCGGCGGTGTAGGTGAACTGGTTGACACCAGTGACCGTGCCGCTGCCGCCGACGAGGTTATCGGTGATGTTGCCGGGATAGTTGGTCCAGGGCGCGTCGAACTGCGACACGGCCTTACCCATCGTGAAGCCGGCGAACTGGATGAAGGCATAGTACACGCCGAGCGCACCGGCCGAGGTGTTGCCGTCGGTGCCGTTGACGCTGCCGCTACCATTCGAACCGACGAGGGCGGTGCCCGCGGCGTTGAGACCGAGCGCGCCGCTGTACTGGGTGCCACCCGTTGCCGAACCGGTCGGGGTGTAATTGCCGCTCGTCCAGGTGAAGACGCCGTCGAAGAAGGTGCGGACCACGCCGTACTCGGTCGCAGTGCGGGTGTCGATGTTGAGGTCTTCACGAGAACGGAAGGTGTAGTAGTTCATCATGCGGTTGCGAGCACCGGCAGTACCGCCCTGGTTCGGATTGAAGTCCGAGTTGGAGCCCAGCACGGCGTCAGCGCGCATGTAACCGCCGAGCTTGATGCAGGTGTCGGTGCCCGGGATGTAATAGAAGCCGGCGCCGTACAGCGAGCAGATCTTTACGTATTCGACCGCTTTGGCCTTCACGGGGAGATCGGCAGCGAACGCTCCGGATGCGGCCATTAGGCCGGCAGCCGAGCCGAGAAAGAGTGTCTTCGTCAACTTCATTAGTAAACCTCCAGGTCGGTTCAGGGGGCTCGGCTCCCGGAGGAAGCCGCTTTACCCTCTCAATTTCGCTCAATTCAGATCCGCACGAAGGTCCGGACTGAAACGACAGTGAGGTGCCCCCCCTCCGTCGTGGCTTCACATATAGTTTATAAAAACAACTGCCTCAATTTATTGATTTGATTAATCGACAGTTCGAGCCGCGATGTGTCCTAAGAGCAACAGCGGCGATATCCCCCAGAAGAGCCGTTGCCTGAAACAAGAAAAGCCCTCAGGGGGCATCCCGAGGGCTTCTTGGAGGTCTCGCATCGCTGTCCATCGAGTGGGTCAAGAAAGCGAAATAGAGCACGATAGTCGATAATAAAATTAATTGTTCTTTGCAAGTAATAATTTGGTCTACGATTTCTTCCGCGCGGTACCTCCGTTTGGCCGGCGCGCGATTTTCGAGACGCTTCCAAGATATCCCATTAAAGATAGGCAAGGGATAAACGGGGAGGGAGCCACATGATCGAGAAGAAACTCGACAGGGCGATTACGGACTTCATCTGGAACGTCGTCGAAATTCATTCCCAGCTGGAGGACATCCACACCAGCTGGGCTGGACTGCTGGGCATTACCGAGCCGCAGTGGCTGATCCTGATGGCCATCACCGAATTGGACGAAGGGCGAGGTGTCGCCGGAATCGACATCGCGAACAAGCTGCGCGTCCACCCGGCCTTCGTGACCAACCAGACCAAGAGTCTCGAAAAGGGGGGCTTCCTGTCGCGGCGGCCTGCAGAGGACGACGCGCGCTTCGTCCTGATGTCGCTCACCGCAAAGGCGACCACGGAGATCGAAAAGCTCTCCAAGAGAAAGCTTGCCTTGAACTCGACCATGTTCAACGAGCTCGACGAGAAGACCCTGACAGACCTGAATGATGCGCTCACGACGATTGCCAAGAATGCCCGGCTGGCTGCACGATTGCTGGCGATCGACGTGTCCTGATCTTCCGATGTCCTGAGTGGAATGTGCGTCTGTCACGCCTAGAGGTAGGTTACGGGATCGATCCGACCGGCCGTTCCGAGTTTGCTGTCCAGCCACTGGAAGATGAAATCGTCCACGGAGATGAAATTCTCGATCTCGCCCAAAGGGTACGGGATCCGGTTTGGCACGACGACCGAGCAATCGGCTCCGGCGTGCCGATAACCGGCCTGCAGCTCGAGAGCCTCCGCTTCCCGGACCATCGAGCGGCTCCCGACGACCATGAGCAGCGGGCAAGCGATTTGACGCGACGGCAGCAGCGAGCCTGTCGAGGCCCCGTCAAGGACCGTCTGCTCGACGCCGGTCATCCAGTGAACCGACGCACGACGCTTGACCGACGCCAAGAGGCCGCCATCGCACACCGCGGCAGCTATCCTGCGATCATATAAGGCGAGGCGGGATACATCACTGGCGCACATCCCTTCGCCGTAGACCGAAATCCGCTGTCCATCGACATCCGGCCGAGCCTCCAGATAGTCCAGCCAGCACTGCAGGACGTGCTCCGGCTTGAAGGAGCGACGAGCAGCTGAAGCGCGGGCATCGACAAGCAGGAGTGACACATTCCGGCAGAGTGCGGCCGGCCACAATCGGCTCATCATCGAGGCCAAGGAGCCCTCATCGTCACCGACGCAGATGAGTGCGGGTGCCCCAGGCTCACGACGACAAGCGGGCAAAAAGAGGCCCGTCAACGCTTCTTGATCGAAGCCATCGATCTTCACGCGCTCGATCACCTGACCGGCATCATCCTCGAAGCCTCTCAGGCCGATCCCGGCCTTGTCTGCGAGGTCGAGGCGCGTGGAATCTTCCAGACAAGACAGACTTCGTGCGATTTCGAGGGCTGTCAGCGAGCACAGCCACGCCTCGCGTGAAATCCAGACGGAGCCATCGTCCCGCGCGGATTCGGCGAAGATCCGGTAGTCGTCAGCAATCCTCGACCACTCTGAAACCCAGAGATGCCTGTGCGCCTCACGCGCAAGTTCCGTGACGGACAGGTTCTCGAAAAATTCCGACGCGCGACTGCAAGCGTGCCAGATTGCTACCCGCGCCGTCGCGCGAGCAGCGAGACGAATGAGCACCATCCATGTCAGTCCCCTAACGGCGCCGTGAACGCTTGCCCGGACAGGGACTGCCAGAGACTTGAATTGCAAGGATTTGCCGGCTTCGCTTTCAGCGCAGCGCCATGCACAAGGTACGATCGTGGGCGGGCATGATCGCGACCGTCATGCTTGTGTCCGCCGATGGTGCAACGTGCTTTGATCTCTTTCCCGGCCCTTTGGGCGCGCAGCGAAAGGTCACAATAGCCAGTGTGTTCAGTCTGCGCGGCGACGCCCCGAGGCTGACGATCATTCGGTGTTGGCTCCGCACGAAAACCGGCCGAAACGATGTTTGGTTCGAACGAGCCGGTCTCGATACAAAGTCCACGCGGGCTCCCCTCAATCGTCATACCTCAGCTCCGTTGCTGATACACAGTTTAGGCCCCGCACCACTCTGCCATTTTTTGCTGTCCCGCGTTTGTCGTTTTTTGTTGCTGTGGACGACTAAAATTGGAGCTCATTCGGTAACGGAAAACCCATCGCCTGTGTCGGCTTCCATCATGAATTCCTGATGACGCCGATCCGGCGTGCCACCCATCACGATAGCGATAAAATATGCGGCGGGTTGCCGCCTGATCGATGCCGACGGCCTTCGCCAAAGGGACTTTCCGGCTGTTAGTGCCGCAGGAAAACCGGCGCGACAAATCCTCGAAGGCGCTCATCCGCGCCCGGCGCGCGAGACGTGACGAGGTATAATCGCGTTCTGGGCGAGCCCCGGCGATCGGGAACATACAACATTCCTTACTTCGGTAAGCCAGTTATTTGAGCAGCTCAAGCACCGGCAGGACCCGTCGCCGGTCAGGCGTCGACTCGCTTTTGGCGTCAAGCACCACGCCGCGCCGCTTGCCGCGCCTTCTGCGCCTTGTATCCATTATCCCAGTTGCCATTCCCGCGCACTTTGCCTTACATGCCCGCCAAACTCGCCGCGGATGACGGCCGGGGCTCAAAAATCGCACAATTTGTCAAAGGGACGAGACATGGCGCGTAACATCCTGATTCTCGGGGCTTCCTACGGCTCCCTGCTGGGCACCAAGCTGCTGATGGCGGGGCACAACGTGACCCTGGTCTGCCGCACCAAGACCGCAGAGCTGATCAACCGCGAGGGGACCGAGGTGCGCATCAAGTTGCGTGACGAGGCGGTTCACCGCGCCATCTTCTCGCGCGACCTGCCCGGCAAGCTCGACGCCGTGACGCCGGCCAATGTGGACTTGTCCCGTTACGACATGGTCGGCCTTGCGATGCAGGAGCCGCAATACACCAACCACACGGTGCGCGTTCTCATGGTCAGGATCGCCGCGGCGAAGCTGCCGTGCCTGTCGATCATGAACATGCCGCCGCTGCCCTATCTGAAGCGGATCCCCTCGCTCGCCGACATGGATCTCGAGGAGGCCTACACCAATGCGCAGGTGTGGGAGCGCTTCGAGCCCGGGCTGGTCACCCTGTGCTCGCCCGACCCGCAGGCGTTCCGTCCGCCGGAAGAGGCTGCGAACGTGCTTCACGTCGGCCTGCCCACGAATTTCAAGGCATCCGTGTTCGCCGACGAGACGCACAACAAGGTGCTGCGCGAGCTCGAAGCCGACATCGACGCGGTGACGCTCGACGGCCACGACGTGCCGGTGAAGTTGAAGGTGTTCGATTCTCTGTTCGTGCCGCTGGCGAAATGGTCGATGCTGCTGACCGGCAACTACCGCTGCATCACGCCGCACGAGCCGCAGTCGATCCGCGACGCCGTGCACGGTGATCTCGCGCGCTCGCAGACCATCTACGAGCATGTCGACGCCATCGCCCGCCGTCTCGGCGCCGATCCGCAAGACCAGGTGCCGTTCGCGAAATACGCCAAGGCTGCCGAGAGCCTGCTGAAGCCATCGTCGGCCGCACGCGCGGTGGCGGGCGGCGCGCCCTTCATCGAGCGCGTCGACCTCTTGGTGAAGCTGATCTCGCATCAGCTCGGCGCGCCCAATGCAGAGATCGACCGCACGGTCGAGACCGTGGACCTGAAGCTCAACGAGAAGATCGTGCAGGGCGGATCGGGCGCGCTGTAACGGGCGCTTCCATCGCCATCGAACGCGTCGGCGCTTGCGCTCCCAGGACACCGGGGCTGAGCGTCACCATGCCCTACCCGCAAATCATCTCGCGCGGCACTGTTCCCGGTGTGATTCACACTCAACAGGCGTGATCGCAACTCGTCGATCACGCGATCGTGTCGCTTTCAGTTCCCTCCTGCTTTCACCCGCAAATATCACGTCTGAATGACACAGAGCCATGTTGCCGGTCATGTCTCGACGTGGCGCAGCGTGAAAATGCGGCATTTCCGCTCGAACTGAACCAAAGCGCACAATTTCTCGTCCGCCGCGCGCTTGACCGAGGCCGCGCGCTTCGGGCGAGATCCTTCATTTGCGCAAACGCCGCATGCGCGCGCGGCAGGCTCGTTGTCTTGTCTCGCGGCCAGGGCTGAGCAAGATAGCTTTGGAAGTCAGCTGTCTTTCAAGGGTTTTTCAGACAGGATTTGCAGTCTCCCCTGCGTTCGGAATCCAGACCAGAACAATTGCAGAAAAAGAAGTCATGGACCAGGCGATGCTGAGCGTCGTCCGCGCAGTAGAGGCAGGCGCGACGACGATGAAGGGCGTGATCGACGCCACCGGACTGTCTCGTCTCAGAATCGAACGTGCGTTGAACGCGCTGGAGAAGCAGAAGCTGCTGGTCCGCGACGGTCAGGGTTTTCGCGGAACCGGCCCGACGAGGACAACCCAGCCTGCCCGGCAATGCGGCTCGTGCAATGCCTGCTGCGACATCCTCGAAGTGGCCGCCGTTGACAAGCCGGTGAACCAGCTGTGCGGGCATTGGCAGGCCGACACGGGTTGCACCATCTACGAGCGCCGTCCCCAGATGTGCCGTTCATTCGTCTGCGCCTGGCTGCAAGGCCATCTCGACGACGACTGGTTTCCGGCGAAGTCGGGCATCATCGTGCATTTCAGCCAGGACGCCGTGAACGTGACGGTGGACGACCATTGCCCCGATCGCTGGCGCGAGGAGCCCTATTTCAGCAAGCTCGCCGAATGGTCGCTGAACGGGATCAGGCGAATCGGAAACCGCGGCTACGCGACCCTCGTCGTCTCCGGCGCCGACCGCTTCCTGCTGCTCGGGCGCACCGTCGTTCCCGAGCCGACGCTGTTCGGCACCGCGTTCCTGCCGCTCACGGCCGAGACATTTCGATTCTGGCGGGCGAATTCCCCGGAGCATTTGCAGCGGCTGCACGAGCGCATCGCCGAGATCGAGCGGATGAGGCAGGAGTTCGGCTCCTGCGCCGTCCCGGAGAACGAGGACGACGATCCGCAAGCCCCCTATCGGCCCGCACTTCTACGGCAATCGAATCACGCCTGAACTCCGCCGTGGGCAACGACGCATGATTCTCGCCGTGGCGCTCGACGCGCCGCGGCCGGGTTGATAAGCCCCTCTCCGCGAATGATGGGACTTGAGTCGGCATGACGGTTGCGATCGAGATGGGGCAGACCACGGCGGGCGCCGCGGCAGCCATGGACCTCGAGGAACTGCTGGCGACCCGCCTCCTGGTGCAGGGCAATTCGGGCTCCGGCAAATCACATCTGCTGCGGCGGCTACTGGAGCAGAGCGCGCCCTGGGTGCAACAGGCCATCATCGATCCCGAAGGCGATTTCGTCTCGCTGGCGGAGCATTTCGGCCATCTCGTGATCGAGGCCGAGGATCACACCGAACGCGGCCTTCAGGTTGCCGGCGAGCGCGCGCGGCTGCATCGCGTCTCCACCGTGCTCAATCTCGAAGGACTCGACGCCGAGAACCAGATGCGCCGCGCCGCGGCCTTCCTCGGCGGGCTCTTCGACGTGGACCGGGACCATTGGTACCCGATGCTGGTGGTCGTCGACGAGGCGCAGCTGTTTGCGCCTGCGGTCGCGGGCGAAGTCTCGGATGAAGCGCGAAAGCTTTCGCTCGGCGCGATGACCAATCTGATGTGCCGCGGCCGCAAGCGCGGACTTGCCGGGATCATCGCGACCCAGCGGCTGGCAAAGCTCGCCAAGAACGTCGCGGCGGAAGCGTCCAACTTCCTGATGGGCCGCACCTTTCTCGACATCGACATGGCGCGCGCCGCCGACCTGCTCGGCATGGAGCGGCGGCAGGCCGAATCCTTTCGCGATCTCGAACGCGGACAATTCATGGCGCTCGGCCCCGCGCTGTCGCGACGCCCCCTGCGTTTGAATATCGGAGCGACCGAAACCCAGCCGCGCAATTCCACGCCGCGGCTGATGCCGATGCCCGAGGCCACGCTCGAAAATATGCGCGCCGTGATCCTGGCAGCGCCGCCGCCCGATGCCAGCCGGCCGCAGCGCCGGCCCGCGCCCGATCTGCTGGAGCAACTCCGCGCCGCGAAGGCTGCGGCACCGGAGATCGGCCCCGAAATGATCGAGGTCCCGGTCAGTGCCGAGGAGCTCGCAGAGCGGCGCGAGCGCGTGGATCGAACCCTTCGTGCCGTCCTCGCCGCGCCCGATGCCGGTTTCCGCGCGGTCGGCGTGCTCTACCAGGAGTTCGTGGTCCGCTGCCGCATCGAGGGCCTCGGCTCGGCGGTGCCCGACCTCACCGAATTTCGGCGCATGCTGACACGCGCACGCGCCGGGCTCGGCGCCGAGCACGCCGAGGACGACGCCTGGCAGGACGTATCGCTCCGCGCCTCAATCCTGCCCGACGACATGCAGGGCGTGTTCATGATGATCGCGCGCGCCGCGAAGGAAGGCTGGCCCTGCCCCGGCGACGCCGCGATCGCCCGCGCCTACGGCTCGCATTCGCTGCGCCGGGCACAACGCCTGCTCGGCTACATGGAGGAGCAGGGCCTGATCGTCTGTCAGCTCGACGGCGCCGGCCGCCGGATCGTGACGCTGGTGGAACTCGCCTGGGCCACCGCGCCGGGCGATCCCAATGCCGACGACCTGCCGGCAGAGCAGGTCGCGAGCGCGGCGCCGGCTTGAGCCAGCGGATCGTCGTTCAGGCCGCTTCGGTAGCATCGGCGCCGACAAGCGCATCCGCCGCGCGCCGCCGCTCAACCCCAAACATGCGCCGATAGAGCACGACCGAAACGAGCCATGCGATCACGAACAGCGCGATCACGGCGAAGCCGACATTGGCGAGCGAGTCGTTGAGTGCGTCGACCAGGGCCCACACGCCGCCGGACAGGTCGAGCCGATCCGCGATCAGCCCGAGCGCCTCGATGCCGCCGATCAACAGCGCCACCGCGACGGAGGCGCCGGTGATGGTGAGGTTGTACCAGAGCTTGCGCAGCGGATCGACGAAGGCCCAGCGATAGGCACTCACCATCAGTGCCGAGTCGGCGGTATCGACCAGCGCCATACCCGACGCGAACAGCGCGGGGAAAACCAGGACATCGGCAAACGAAGCGCCGCGCGCGGCTTCGCCGGCGGAGATGCTGAGCAGGCCGATTTCGGTTGCGGTGTCGAAGCCGAGCCCAAACAAAAAGCCGAGCGGGTACATGTGCCAGGGTTTTGTCACCAGGCGGAACATCGGGCCGAGCAGCCGCGCCAAGAGGCCGCGATTGGCAAGCAGGGCTTCGAGGCCCTCCGCATCGTGAATCCCCCGCTCCCGCGCCGCGCGAAACGTTCGCCACAGACCGGCGAAGATGACGAGATTGATGGCCGCGATCACCAGCAGGAACAGCGCCGAGACCGATGTGCCGATGAAGCCGCCGATCTCCTTGAGCAGGCTGTCGCCACCGAGGCTGACGACGCCGAGCGCGAGCAGCATGGTCGCGACCACGACGATTGTGGAATGGCCAAGCGCGAAATAGAGACCAACGCTGCGCGGCGAGCCGCCTGCCTGCATCTGCTTGCGCACGACATTGTCGATGGCAGCGATGTGGTCGGCATCGACGGCGTGGCGCAGGCCGAACACCCAGGCGAGCAGCGCGGTCGCCATCACCGTCGGCCTGTCACCGAACGCCGCGAAGGCCCAGGCCCACGCCGCGATGTTGGCCGCGATCAGTCCGCCGAACAGCAGCACCGTTCCGGGCTCGACCGCCCGCAGAGATAATTTCGTCACGACCATCATTCCGTCCGCTGCACGCACCAACGCACGAGCGGTATGATCTTTTCACAGGATGGTCATACTGACCAGACCCGGCGGCCGCCTGATGATCGCATATGCGGATTTGCGGGAGGTCGTCATGCCCGGCTTGTCCCGGCCATGACGATGAGGAGACGTCGGCGCACTGCATCACGCCGCCTCGGAGCCGCCGAGATAGGCGTCGCGAATGCGGGGATCGTCCTTCAGCGCGCGGGCGGAGCCGGAGAGAACGATCTTGCCGGTCTGGAGCACATAGGCCTCGTGCGCGATCTCGAGCGCGAGGCTGGCGTTCTGCTCGACCATGAAGACCGAGACGCCCTCCTGGTTGATGGTGCGAATCAGCTCCAGCACGCGGTCGACATAAAGCGGCGACAGCCCCATGGTCGGCTCGTCCATCACGATCATCCTGGGACGGCTCATCAGCGCGCGCGCCATCGCGACCATCTGCTGCTCGCCGCCGGAGAGCGAACCGGCGCGCTGCGATAGCCGCTGGCCGAGCTTCGGGAACAGCGTGAGCATCTTGTCGAGATCCTGCGCGATCGCCTCGCGGTCGTCGCGCACGAAGGCGCCCATCAGGATGTTTTCGCGCACGCTCATGTCCGCGAACAGGCGCCGTGCCTCCGGCACCGAGGCGATGCCGCGGCGGACGATCTGGGGCGTGGTCAGCCCGAGCAGCGAGGCACCGTCGAAAGTCACATCGCCCGAGCGCGGCTTCACCAGGCCCAAAATGATCTTCATCGTCGTCGATTTGCCGCTGGCGTTGCCGCCGAGCAGGCAGACGATGTGGCCGCGCGGAACTGATATCGACAGATCGAAATGCACCTGGGCCTGACCGTAGAAGGTGTTGACGTCGGTAAGCGCCAGCAGCGCATCGGGCGGCGTGTTCGTCATGCCGCGCTCTCCTGCTTCGTTGTCAGGCCGTGGCCGAGATAGGCCTCGATCACCTTGGGATCGCCGCGCACCTGTTCACCCGGGCCTTCCGCGATTTTCTTGCCTTCATCCATGACGATGACGCGATCGGAGAGGCGCATCACCATTTCGAGCTTGTGCTCGATCAGCAAGATCGTCAGTCCTTCGGCCTTCAGCTCGGCGACAAGGCCCTGCATCTCAGTGGTTTCGGTCGGGTTCATGCCGGCGGTCGGCTCGTCGAGCAGCAGCAGGCGCGGCTTCAAGGCGAGCGCACGCGCAATCTCGACGCGGCGGCGGTTGGCGTAAGAGAGGCTGTAGGCCGGCTGGTCGATGCGCGGCAGCAGCCGCTCGCCGAAGCGCGCGAGAATGACCTTCACATCCTCGCGCAACCGCTCCTCTTCCGCCTTGACGCTGGCGGGGCGCAGCAGCGCCAGACCCAGTTCCAGCAGCGGGCCGATCACCGGCACTGCCGGCCTGACCGCACGCAGCCGCGTGTGGGCACCGATCAACACGTTGTCCATCACGCTGAGATTGCCGAAGACACGGCCGAGCTGGAACGTGCGCGCGATGCCTTCGGCGGCGAGCCGTTCCGGCGAGAAACCCGTGATGTCCTGATCTTCGAAGCGAACCGTCCCGGCGTCCGGCCGGTCAAGCCCGGTCACGAGATTGAACAGCGTCGTCTTGCCGGCCCCGTTCGGGCCGATGATGCTGATCAGCTCGCCTTTGGCGAGATCGAGATCGATGGCGTCGACCGCGGTGAGGCCGCCGAAGCGCCGCGTCAGCCCGCGCAGGGACAGCATGGTCGTGCCCATCACATCGTCCCCAACAGGCCCTGCGGCCTGAACCGCACCAGCAGCAGCAGCACGATGCCGTAGATCAGGATGCGGTACTCCGCCGCGATCCGGAACACTTCCGGCAGGCCGACCAGCGCGACCGCTCCGACGATGGCCCCGACGACATTGCCGAGTCCGCCGAGGATCACGACCGTCAGCGCCAGGATGGATTGCTGCGTATTGAAGGTCTCGTGGTTGATGTAGGAATAGAGATGCGCGGCGATGCCGCCGCTGACGCCGGCCGCGAACCCGCCGAAGATGAAGGCCAGCGATTTGTAGCGATTCAGGCTGAGCCCATAGGCGCGCGCGGCGATGTCGTCATCGCGAATGGCGCGAAAGCTGCGGCCGAGATGCGAGCCGAGCAGGCGTCCCTGCAGCAGCGCCAGCACGACCATCGCGATGAAGCTGAACCAGTAGATCGAAATCGGGCTGACCAGCTCATAGCCAAACAGCGACAGCGGCGGGATGCCGGAGATGCCGATCGGCCCGCGCGTGACGCTCTCCCAGTTCAGGATCACCAGCGAGACGATCTCGCCGATCGCGAGCGTCGCGATCGAGACATAATGCCCGCGCAGCCGGAACGACGGCGAGATCAGCGCTGTGCCGAGCGCCGCGCTCATCAGGCCGCCGCCGATGATGGCGAGGCCGACGGGAACGGAGAAGGTGAGCGACAGCAGCGCGGAGGTGTAGGCGCCGATCGCGAGCAGCGCGGCGTGTCCGAGCGACACCTGGCCGATCGTGCCCGCCACCAGCGTAAGGCTCAGCGCGAGCATGCCGAGCAGCCAGGCGTTGATCAGAGTCTGGAGCACGTAGAACGACACCGGCAACAGCGGCAGGATCGCGAAGACCGCGGTAGCGATCAGCAGAGCCCAGCGCGGAATGCGCACCGGGCGGCTCGGCGCGATGAAAGTGCCGGTGAGCGGCTCGGGCGGCGCCTGCCGTGCGCTGGCGAACAGGCCGTTCGGGCGCAGCACAAGCACCACGACCAGCAGCAGGAACGCGAACAGATTGCGGTAGCTGGTGCCGAACACGGCGACGCCGTAGCTCTCCACCAATCCCAGCAGCAGGCTGCCGATCACCGCACCCGGCACGTTGCCGGCGCCGCCGACGACTTCGGCGACGACGCCCTTGAGCGTCGCCTGCAGGCTCATCGCGGTGTCGATCTGGTTGTAGTACATGCCGACCAGCAGACCGGAAATGCCGCCGAGCGCAGCCGCAATGCCGAACACGGCTTGATTGACGCGGTTGACGTCGACACCCATCTGCATCGCGGCGTCGCGATCCTGGGCCGTGGCGCGGATGGCCCAGCCAAGCTTGCTGTAGCGCAGGAACACGAACAGCAGCAGCGCGCTGGTGATGCCGACGCCGGCGATCAAGAGATCGAGCGGTCCGATCGTGCCGCCGCCGATCTGGAAGCGGACGTCTGGCAGCTGGCTCGGCAGCGCGCGCGGATTGGGGGAGAACGTCAGCATCACGAGCTGATCGAGCACGAAGCTGATGCCGATGGTCGCCAACAGCGGGGCGATGCGCACCGAGTTCTGCAGCGGACGCAGGCCGAACCGTTCGATGATCAGGCCAACCAGCGCCGCCGCCACCGCGACCACGATGATGGTAAGCGGCAGCGGCGTATGCAGCTGCACCACCGCGACCCAGCCGATATAGGCGCCGACGAGGTAGATCGAGCCTTGCGCAAAGTTGATCAGCCGGCTGACGCCGAAGATCAGCGCGAGCCCGACCGCAACGAGGGCGTAGACGTTACCGACGATCAGCCCGTTGATCGTGTAGTCGAGCCAGGAAGACACGCAGGAGATCCCCTCAGGTCGGCTTGCCGTCCCAGAGCGCGAACTGGCCCTTGCGCACGACGAGCTCGGCGTTCATGGCGCCCTTGACGCGCCGGCTCTCGACGTCGAACGTCGCCTTGCCGAAGATCACGCTCGAGACATCCTTCACTTTCGTAAAAGCGTCGCGGATCGCGCGCCGGTCGGTGCCGCCGATCTTGACGACGGCGGCCGCCATGTTCATCGCGTCATAGGCGTAGGCGTTGAACGCGTCGGGCTCCACCCCGTTGTATTTCTTCTTGAAGCCCGCGATGAACGTCTGCACTTCGGGGCGCGGGTCTTCGGGGAAGTAGCGCGTGCCGACATGGACGTCCTCGACGGCCTCCCCGCCGAGCTCCAGGAATTTCGGCGAGTAGACCGAGCTCGCGGCGCAAATCACCTGCTTCAGCCCGACCTGGCGTGCCTGACGCGCGATCAGCGCACCGTCAGAATAATAGGAGATCAGGATCAGCCCGTCCGGATTGGCGTCGCGGACACGCACCAGCGTGGAGCGGAAGTCGCGCTCCTCCGCGATGTAGCCTTCGGTGACCGCGATTTCGGCGCCGTGCTCCTTCGCGGCCTTGACGAAATAGTCGCGGCTGGTGCGGCCCCAATCGGTGTTGAGGTGCAGCACGGCGAGCTTCTTCAGGCCGAGACGTTTCACGGCATAGGCCGCCAGCAGCGGCTGCTCGTCGGCCTGGCTAACCGAGGTGCTCCACATGAAGTCGCCGCCCTTGGTGAAATCGGGATGCGAATTGGTAAATCCAAACTGCACCAGGCCGCCGCGCTGATAGATCGGCGAGGCCGCCATCGAGGCGGGGCTGGAGAAGTCGCCGAGCTCCATGACGATCCTGGGATCGGAGACGAATTTCTGGGCGATCGCCACCGACTGGCGCGGGTCGCTCTGGCTGTCCTCGAAACTATAGGCGAGCTTGCGGCCGTTGATGCCGCCCGCGGCCTGGATCTCGTCGAGCGCGAGATCGAAGCCCTGCTTCCATTGCGTGCCATATTGTGCGTTCGGCCCGGTCAACGGACCGCTGACGCCCAGCAAGATCGGTTCGGACGATTGCGCGAAGGCGGCGCGCGAGAAGGCTGCTCCCGCCATCATGGCGGCAAGCGAGCCCTTGACCAGGGTACGACGATCGATGTTGCTCATGGACGGCTCCATCCTGTCAGGTGTTGAAACAACCAGCAATTTCTATGCCGGTGAGATTGCCTATTTCGAGGGCTCGCCGAGCGACAGCATCAGCCGGTTCGCCCAGTTGAAGAACGACGCGCCGTTGATGACGTCGACGATCTCCGCATCGTCGAGACCGGCACGGCGCAGCTCATCGACATTGTCCGGGCCAAACGCGATCGGCGTCGCAGCCAGCGCCACGGAGGCCTTGACGACCGCATTCCAGCGCTCGCCGAGATCGGCGCCAACGCCTTCGTCGAGCAGGCGCTGCACATCATCGCGGCGCTTGGAATAGGTGCTGGCGAAACGCGCGTGCACGGAGGCGCAGTAGATGCAGCCGTTGTGGCGCGAGGTCGCAGCTGCCGCGAGCTCGCGCTCGGCGCGCGGCAGGCCGTCGGCAACATTGTAGAAGATGTCCTTGTCGGTCTTGGTGCGGGCTTCCAGCACCTCGGGATCGCGCACCAGCAGACGGAAATACTCGGACTTGGAACGGGAGCGATCGACGAGGCCGGCGAAATGCCGCTCGGTCAGCTCGGCTTCGGGCAGCGGATCGATCCACGACACCCAGCCCAGTTCATCCTGGGTGAAGGCGACGGGCGGATTGACATTGCTTGCAGCGGTCATGATGCAACCTCCTTACGCGCCGGCCGCGGCGTTCGCGGTGCGCCCGAGCGAGGCACCGAGCACGCGCAGTGCGGTGACGACGCGCACCTGGAACGACAGGAACGCAACAAGCTGAGAGAACGTGACGATCCCGGTGTTCGACCAGCCGGCGGCGAGCAGCGCCTTCATGTCGGCCGCAGCCGCATCGCGCGGGCGGAACACCAGCAGATGCGCATGCTCGAACGCCACAACGAGCCGGCCCCCGAGATCGGCCTTGCGCTCCGCGCTGACGCGGTAGATCAGGCCCGCCTTGTTCTCGACCGACAGCGGCCCATCCGGAAAGGCACCGTAGGGGCCAGAGGTCTCGCCCCGCACGATTTCAACCTCGATCGCCTCAACCAAGCGTGCGCCGTCGGCGATCGCAGCTAACTTCGCGCGATAGAAGGCAGCTACAGTCGGCTCGCGGTGAAGGCCGATCACGAAGAGCGCGACCGCGGCGCGCTCGACGAGCGAGAAGTCACTGGCGTCGATCGGCTCGAACAGAGAGAGATAGCTCTGCTGCGCGTTGTCGCGCGCCTGCAGGCGGCGCCCGCGAATGGTATCGAGCGCTGAACCCCGTTCGATCCCGGCGAGCGTGTCGATGATATCTTTCGTAGCCATCATTGAGCCTCTTGCAGCCTGGTGCAACGCGATTCCGTTCATTCCGACTATCCCGCCAGCGCCACGTCGGGCGCCGTCCGCGCCCAGCCCAGCGCTGGCGCGACCTTCTCCGCGACCAGCTCGATCGAGCGCAGGATATGGGGATGCGGGGCATCGACGGAATGCGCCTGGAAGACGAGATCGGTCACCCGCTCCAGCGTGGCGTCGGCGCGGAGCGAAGCGATGACGTCGTCGGCCGCGCCGACATGGGTGTCGAAGGCCGCGATCATCTCCTCCAGCGTCTCGCCCGGCTTGGCGTGGCCGCCCTTGAGGAATTGGGGCAGCGCGCGCCGCAGCCCGATATCGGCAAGGCGCAACGCCTCAGTGCGGTCGTCGGCGACGAAGATGGTGCGCGAAGCCATGATGCGGGGCTCGCGTCCCGGCGGCAGTGCTTCGAGATAGGCATCGATCACCGGGTTCTGAATCTCGGCCAGCGTTGCCTTCGGCGCTTCCGTAGTCCGGGGCTGGGTGCGCGACAGCAACAGGCCATCGCCCGCCTTGCCGGCACGCGCGCCGCCCGCCACAGAGAACGTCGCCTGCCAGATCCTGTCGTCCAGTTGCGGCCGCTGCGGATAGAGCGTGTCGCCACCGTCGAGCGGCTTGCCCACCAGCGCCGTGCGGACGACCTCCAGATTGCGCGCAAAGATCTCGTTACGCTGGGCGCTGTCGAGGCCGAAGGCAGCAAAGGCCGAGGGATTGCCGCCGGTGCCGACACCGAGTTCGAAGCGACCGTTGCAGAGCAGATCGAGCACCGCGGCGTCCTCGGCCACGCGCACCGCATTCTCAAGCGGCAAGGTGACGATGCCGGTGCCGAGCCGAATGCGCGAGGTTTGGGCTGCGACGTAACCGAGGAAGGTGAAGGGCGACGGCAGGCCGCCCTCGCGCTCGTGGAAATGGTGCTGCGCGATCCACGCGGAATCGAGGCCCGCCTTCTCGGCGCGCACGATCTGCTCGGCCGCGAAGCGATATCGGTCGGCGGGCGGGGCCTCGTCGAGAAGCCGCGTGAAAAACCCCAGGCGTTTCAGGTTTGCTAAGCGTTTCATACGACCCCTGTCGGACGAGGATGGGCCCCGATGATGTCGGTTGCCGCAGCTCCAGACAAGCGGGCATTGCGCAGGGCTAGTACGCAAGGCTGCCCGCCGGGATCGCCCTGAGCTGGACTTTGACTAGGCAGACTGCCTACCAGCTCGGCAGCACCGCGCCCTTGAACTTGGTCAGGACGAACTCCTTGACCTCCGCCGTGTGGTAGCTGTCCACGAGGATCTTGACCCAGGGCTTGTCCTTGTCGACCGTGCGAATGGCGATGAGATTGACGTAGGGGCCCTTCGGGTCCTCGCGCAGGATCGGATCCTTGACGGGATCGAGGCCCGCCTGGGTTGCATAATTGGTGTTGATCGCGGCAGCGTCGACATCGTCGAGCGCGCGCGGCGCCTGCGCCGCGTCGACCTCGATAAACTTCAGCTTCTTGGGATTCTCGGTGATATCAAGCACCGTCGGCTTGAAGCCGGTGCCGTCCTTCAGCTTGATCGCACCCTTGTCGCGCAGGAGCAGCAACACGCGCCCGCCATTGGTCGGATCGTTCGGGATCGAGACCTTGCCGCCCTCCGGGATATCGGCGAAGGCCTTGCGCTTCTTGGAATAGACACCGATCGGGAAATTCACGGTCAGGCCGACGGCTTCGATCTTGTAGCCACGGTCGGCCTTCTGGTTGTCGAGATAAGGCTGGTTCTGGAACGAATTGGCGTGGATTTCGCCCGCATCGAGCGCGGCGTTCGGCACGACGTAGTCGGAGAATTCGATGAGCTTGATGTCGAGACCCTGCTTGGCCGCGATCGGCTTCACGGCCTCAAAGATCTGGGCGTGCGGCCCCGGCGTCACGCCGATCTTGATGGTCTCGCCCGAAGCGGCGGCCGACCAGGCGGCGAGCACGATCGCGAGGATCAGGGTGGAACGGAACGGCATCTTGGTCTCCATCACTCGGGCAATAATTGGAACCGTATTCGCTTCTCCGCGAGGCGAAATCAATGAAATGGAAATCCATATTGGCCGGCTGACGCGGACGACACTTCTCCGTTCGATCGCATGTGGGGAACGAATGCACCCGCGCAAGCGTGAGGCGCATCACGGCAAAACGGCACGGATCGTTGCCCGTAGTCCGATGGAGCGAAGCCCGACTCGGGACGCCGCCTGCGCGGCAGGACTTATCCTGGTTTGCGCTCGGCTCCATCCGGGCTTCAAACCTCCCCCCACACGTTCGTCATTTCGCCGCAGGGTTTTCTGACCCTGTCGGCATTGCCGCCTCGCCCATGATGAAACATGATGGGCCCTGGCCGGTGACGACTTGTCTGTGAAGTGGGGATCATCCGATGAACGAGAACGAAATCCGCAAGTCCATCGCTGAGGTGAAGCAGGGCAAGCTGTCGCGACGCTCCTTCATGCAGACCATGGCTGCGATCGGGATCGCAGCGCCGGTCGCGAGCCAGATCCTGGTCTGGAACGACGTGGCGATGGCGGACGCCACGCTGCCCTACAAGCCGACCAAGGCCGGGGGCGGCGGCCCGCTCAAGATCCTGCTCTGGCAGGCTCCGACGCTGCTCAATCCGCATTTCGCGCTCGGCACCAAGGATCAGATCGCCTCGCGCGTCTTCTTCGAGCCGCTCGCCGGCTGGGACAAGGAGGGCAATCTCGTCCCCTGCCTCGCGGCCGAGGCCCCATCCAAGCAGAACGGCGGCCTTTCCCCGGACGGCCTGAGCGTGACCTGGAAACTGAAGCAGGGCGTGAGGTGGCACGACGGCAAGCCCTTCACCGCCGATGACGTCGTCTTCACCTGGCAATACGCCTCGGATCTCGCCACAGCGGCGTACACCACCGGATCCTACAAAGACATCACGGTCGAGAAGATCGACGACCACACCGTCAAGGTGCTCTTCAAGGCGCCGACTCCGTTCTGGGCCGACCCGTTCGTCGGTTCGGTCGGTCCGATCCTGCCGAAACATCATTTCGGCGACTATGTCGGTGCGAAGTCGCGCGAAGCGCCTGGCAATCTGAAGCCGGTCGGCACCGGTCCCTACAAATTCGTCGAGTTCAAGCCCGGGGACCTGATCCGGGCCGAACGCAATCCCGACTATCACGTCAAGAACCAGCCGCATTTCGACACGCTGGAGATCAAGGGCGGCGGCGATGCGGTGTCCGCGGCGCGCGCCGTGCTGCAGACCGGCGAATATGACTATGCCTGGAACATGCAGGTGGAGGAGGAGGTCCTCAAACGCATGGAGGCCAGCGGCAAGGGCAAGCTCGACGTCACGCCCTCAGGTAACGTCGAGTTCATCATCCTCAACACGACGGACCCGTGGACCGAGGTGGACGGCGAGCGCTCCAGCCCCAAGACCAAGCACCCGGCGCTGTCCGATCCCGCCGTTCGCCGCGCGATGAACCTGCTGATCGACCGCGAGTCGATCCAGAAGTTCATCTACGGGCGCGGCGGCGTCGCCACCGCGAGCTTCGTCAACGCACCCAAACAGTTCAAGTCGCCGAAGCTGAAATACGAGTTCGACATCGGCAAGGCCAACAAGGTCCTCGATGAAGCCGGCTGGGCCAAGGGCGCGGACGGCATCCGCGAGAAGGACGGCAAGAAGCTCAAATTCGTCTTCCAGACCTCGACCAATGCGCCGCGTCAGAAGACGCAGGCGATCATCAAGCAGGCTTGCCAGAAGGCCGGCATCGAGATCGAAATCAAGGCGGTCACGGCATCGGTGTTCTTCTCGTCCGACGTCGGCAACCCCGACACCTACTCGAAATTCTATGCCGATATGGAGATGTACAACACCACGCAGCCGCAGCCCGACCCGGAGCGCTTCCTGAACCAGTGCGTCTCCTGGGAAATCTCCAACAAGGACAACAAATGGCTCGGCCGCAACGTCTCGCGCTGGTCCGATCCCGAGGCCGACAAGGCCTACAAGGCCGCGCAGAACGAGCTTGATCCGGTCAAGCGCGCCGCGCTGCTGATCAAGGTCGACGAAACCTTTTGCGAGGCTAACGTGTTCCTGCCGCTTCTATCCCGCAACATCGTCAACGCAGGGGTCAACGACCTCATGGTGGACATGTCGGGATGGGACGTTACGACCTGGAATCTGGCGGGTTGGTACCGCAGCTGACGCCGGAGAGGCTGAACGCTCGATCTCCGTCTCGGCAGACCACCAGCTCAATCCCTGCCCGCGAATTGGCGGTCGAGGTTTGACGCCGTGTCGGCGCTTCTCAGCCGTTTCATCAGCTCATCCCTCTCCTTGCCGTCCGGCAACGACTCGGCCTTCTCACGGATGGTCCTGGTGAACTCCGCAAGCCGCTCTTGAAGCGTGGTGGTTTGCTGAACGCGATGCCGCCTGAGCACGATCGGATCTCCATGTCATGGCACGATGCGGTGCCTTTCTGGATGGCCAATGATAAGAGCGAGCGCAGCCATATCTATATCAAATGATATAGTTCAAGCCATTTGGTACCGACGCACTTTGTTCACATGTGAACAGTTCGAGCTGCCTTCAGCTGCGGTCCGGAACGAAGATGACGGCTGTTTCATTGATGCCGTGAGACAACACGGACGCGCCATGGGCAAGATACTGATCAGCACCGCCGTCGTGAGCCTGGCACTCATCATTGCCTTCGCGGTCTATGTCATCACTCTATGAATTGCCGACAGCAGAGCGAATGATGGTGCGGCTCGGAAATCAACCGCGCGCGCAGCAATCGACCAACAGGTCCCAGATCCGCTCCGCATCGCCCGATGCGCGGGTTTCTGGCCCTTTCTCCGGGTTGGATTGCGAATAGCCCGCCACCGGGCGCGCCTCGCGCGGCACGATCCATCTCTGGGAGATCGGGTCGTACCATTTTCCGATCATCATTTCAGTCACGCCGATCGACTCACCGATTTGATCCTGGGCGGAGCTACGGCTCGCGGACTTCGTCGAATCCCGTTGGCCGCGCATCCACATTTTACAAATCGGCTTCTTGCCCGATCGTTCCTGCCGCGACTCAGCCCGGCCGCGCCGGATGAAGCGTACGGGGATGCCTCTCGTGCAGCAGCCGCGCAAGCTCTTCCCGTTCCGCGGCACGTCCCTTCATGGCAGTCTCGAACAGCGCTTCCTGGATGTCGCGCGGCATGTCGCCCCACACGTCCATCGCCGCTCGTCCGAGCAGGCCCGCAAGATGATCCACTCCATCGCTCATTGGGCTCTCCTGATCTGGTCCGGGGATGGAACAGCCGTGGCTTTGCGGCGTTCCAGTTCCATCATTGTGAAAGGAGACATCATTTATGGGATTCTTCACCAAGGATATCAAATCGATGGAAGACCTGCTGCTGCACGGCCTGCAGGATATCTATTACGCGGAACAGCAGATCCTCAAGGCGCTGCCGAAGATGATCGACAAGGCGACGAACAAAGACCTCGTCGCCGGGCTGAAAGCTCATCTGGAAGAGACCAACAAGCAGGTCGACAGGCTCGGCAAGGTGTTCGCGAAGCTCGGCAAGGAGCCCAGCGGAACGCACTGTCCCGCCATCGACGGCATCATCAAGGAGGCCGACGAGACCGCCGGCGAGATCGAGGACAAGGCCGTGCTCGACGCCGCGATCGTGGCCAACGCACAGGCCGTCGAACATTATGAAATGTGCCGCTACGGCACGCTGATCGCATGGGCGGAGGAACTCGGGCACGACGACATCGTGCGCTTCCTCACGACGAACCTGAACGAAGAGAAGGCCGCCAACACCAAGCTGAATACCGTAGCGCTTCGCAAGGGCGTCAATGCCAAGGCGTCCAGCGCCGCTTGATCGAGACGTGCCAGTTAAGACGTGCTGGTGAAGTACTGGACGTGGCGGCCCCGCTCGCGGAGCTGCCACGTTCTCGTTGCACGTTCGGTCAGATGAACGGCTTCCCGCCGGTGACCGCCAGGGTTGCTCCCGATGTGTAGCTCGAGAGCGGATCGGCGAGCATGACATAGGCGGTCGCGAGCTCGGCCGGCTGGCCGGCCCGCTGCATCGGCACCTGCTTGCCAAAATTCTTGACCTTGTCCTCCGGCATGGTCGACGGAATCAGCGGCGTCCAGATCGGCCCCGGGGCGACCGCATTGACCCGAATGCCCTTCGCCGCCAGCATCTGGGCGAGCCCGCCGGTGAAATTCTGAATGGCGCCCTTGGTCGTCGCATAGGCGAGCAGGGTCGGATTCGGCATGTCGGAGTTCACCGACGCGGTGTTGATGATCGCCGCTCCCGGGCGCATGTGGGGCACCGCAGCCTTGGTGAGATAGAACATGGCGTGGATGTTGGTCTCGAACGTCCGCTGCCATTCCTCGTCGCTGATATCAGCGATCTCCTTGAACGTGTCCTGATGGGCCGCGTTATTGACGAGGATGTCTATTGCGCCGAACGCCTGGACGGTGCGGGCGACGATCGCGCGGCAATGATCGGGATTGCGGATGTCACCGGGGATCAGGACGACCTTGCGTCCCTCGCGCTCCACCAGCGCCTTGACCTCGGCGGCATCCTCGTCCTCGTTCAAATAGGCGACGACGATGTCCGCGCCTTCCCGGGCATAGGCGATCGCGACCGCGCGGCCGATGCCGCTGTCGCCTCCGGTGATAATCGCTTTCTTTCCGGCCAGGCGCCCGGCGCCTTTATAACTCTCCTCGCCGTGATCCGGTCGCGGATTCATCGCGCGCGTCGAACCGGGCATCGGTTGCTGTTGCGGAGGATAAGGCGGCTTTGGATATTCGGTCATGAAGCGGCTCCAGAGATTTGCTCCGCTAACGGAAAGCTTTCGGAAGCGTTCCTCGCCGTTCCATCACGCCTCCTGGCCAAGCCGCACGATGATGTCGTTCGGCAATAGGGCTGGCGCGTCGCCGGCACCCAATCGCCATAGGCTCTCGCCCGCAACCAGTGCCGGCATGGGCAGTTCGCGGTCGGCGAAATTGGTAACAATCTGCAAGATGTCTCCCTTCTCCGTCCGCCAACGGGCATCCAGGCCGCCCTTGCGCTGGTCCTCCCCCAGCAACTTGCAATCAGCCGACACGAAACCCCGTTTGATCAGCGGCACGATCTTCTCGCGCCGTATCTTCAGCAATTGGGCTGTCAGGCCGCGAAACCTGGCGCTGGCGGGAGAGCGATCGATGCCGGTCCAGTCGAGCTTCGATGCCTCGAAGGTCTTTTCATCGCACGGATCCGGAATCCTGGCGCGCATGTCAGGCGTCGAGAATGCCTTGAAGTGAGAAAACTCCTTGCGCCGCCCTTCCCGCGTCAGCTCGGCCGCTTCGCCCGACCAATCCGCGAAGAACAGGAACGGCGTCTCGGCCGCGGCTTCCTCACCCATGAACAACATCGGAATATGCGGATTCAAGAGAACCAGCGCCATGGCCTGATCCAGTTTCTCCGCACCGACCAGTCTTGAAAGCCGCTCCCCCAACGCGCGGTTGCCGATCTGGTCGTGGTTCTGGGCGAAGAAGATGGTGGCCTCGGGCGGCAGATGCGCGCTCGGCTCGCCGCGCGGTGCGTCATGCAGCGGAAAGACTTCGCCCTGATAGGCAAAGCCCTCAATGAGCGCTCGCGCGAGATGTTCGAGCGGCCTGTCGGCGAAGGCGCGATAATAGCCTTCGTCCTCGCCCGTCAACAGGACGTGGAGCGCGTTGTGAAAATCATCGCCCCATTGCGCATCATAGAGCCGGGTTGGTCCTTGCGCTCGGTCGAGCAGGCGGGCCTGATTGGCCTCGTTCTCCAGCATCAGATGCACGCGCCGGCCCGGCAGCTGACGGCGAACCGTCTCGGCAAGCTCGACCAGGAAATGGCGTTCGGAATCGTCCTTCAGGGCATGGACCGCGTCGAGCCGCAAGCCGTCGAAGCCATAGTCGCGCAGCCACATCAACGCGTTCTCGATCAGGAACTCGCGCACGAACGCGCCGTCGTGTCCCTCGAGGTTGACCGCAGGCCCCCAGCCGGTGCTGTGGCGCGCGGTGAAGAAGCTCTCTGCATAGAGGTGCAGATAGTTCAGCTGCGGCCCGAAATGGTTATAGACGACATCGAGATAGACCATGATGTCGAGGGCATGCGCCGCGCGTAACAGCCGCTTGAGGTCTTCCGGCCTGCCGTAGCGTGCATTTGGCGCATTCAGCAGCACGCCGTCATAGCCCCAATTGTGCCGGCCGGGGACGTCATTGAGTGGCATCAGCTCGATCGCGGTGATGCCGAGATGGCGCAGATAGGGCAGCTTCTTCTCGATGCCGGCATAGCTGCCTTCCTCGCTGAAGGTGCCGACATGCAGCTCGTAGATCACGGCCTCCGCCCAGGGGCGGCCGGGATAGAGCACCGGATCCCGGAACGCCGCGGTGTCGACCACCTCGCTCGGCGCCCCGACGTCGTCGGGCTGGAAGAACGAGGCGGGATCGGGAACGACCAGATCTTCGTTGATCCTGAACTGATAGCGCGTGCCGACGCGCGCGGTGGGGCTCAACCACTGGTACCAGCCGTCGTCGTCTCGCGTCATCGGGCGGGGCGGCTGGCCGGCTTCGAGCAATTCGACCGAGCGCGCCGTCGGCGCCCAGAGATTGAAGCAGACCCCGTGATCGAGGCATCGAGGACCGTGGTGTCGCGCCTGCCCGGCCATTCCCAATCTGTGACTCAAACCTGGCCGCCTTTACCTGCATGGCTGGAAGTGACGACACGCTTCGCGAGGCTCGATTTTACGATCGCTTAAGCATGCTCAGGACGAATGAAGCCGAGATGCGGGCATTCGTTCCTCAGGCGAGCGCCGCACCCGGCGCACACGCTCTATGTGCACTTTTGGACCGAGGACGAAAAAAGTCTGATCGGTGGCGAAAGTTAGGAACGTTTGTTGCGGTGCGGAATTCAGGATTTGCGCTCCGTTGGGGAAGCGCAATTGGAATTTCGAAGATGGTTGGCAGAGGCCGATGTTGTCCCTTGGGCCGGGGGGCCTAGCGCATGCGGATCCTTTTCGCGACGCCTGAAGTATCAGACTTCATTCAAGTGGGTGGACTCGCCGCCGTCTCGGCGGCTCTCCCGCGCGCCTTGCGCGATTTTGCCGACGTCCGCGTCATCATCCCCGGCTATCCGGCTGTCCTGCGCGGGTTACAAGACCTTACGACCGTCGGATGGTGCCAGCCATTCGCGGCCCTTCCGGCCTTCGCGATCGATCTCGGGCATACCGCCGACGGCATGACCTATTACGTCGTCCGGTGCCCGGCGCTGTACGAACGAGACGGCACCCCCTATGCCGATGGCCGCGGGGCCGATTGGGGCGACAACAATGTCCGGTTCGCGACCTTCTCTTATGCCGCAGCGCAGGTCGCGAGAGGATTGGTCGACAAGGATTGGGCCGCCGATCTCGTCCATGCCAATGACTGGCAATGTGCACTGATCCCCGGTTATCTGGAATGGCAGTACGCGCACATTCCAACTGTGTTCACGATCCACAATCTCGCCTATCAAGGCGTCTTCGACCGCAGCTCGCTCGCGCCGCTGGGCATTCCCGAGGCGAGCTTCAACATCGACGGCGTGGAATTCTACAATCGTCTGTCCTTCATCAAGGCCGGCCTGGTCTACGCTTCCCACCTGACGACCGTCAGCCAGACCTATGCCCGCGAGATCACCACCGCCGAGTTCGGCTGCGGTCTCGAAGGGCTGTTGCGGCAACGGGCCGATCGCAACCAGCTTTCCGGCATCTTGAACGGGATCGACGAGAGCTGGGATCCGCGCACCTGCCCCTCGCTGTTCCAGCCGTTCGGCGCCGGGGACTGGACCGAACGGTCGTTGAACGCCGACGACGTCAGGGAGCAGTTCGGACTGGCGGTCTCAAGAGGTCCCCTGTTCGCGCTCGTGGAGCGCCTGGTGCACCAGAAGGGCGTCGACCTCGTGATCGAGAGTGCGCAAGCGATCGTCGATGCGGGCGGCCAGATTGTCGTGACAGGCAAGGGCGAAACGCGGTTCGAGGAAGCGCTGCTGCAGGCGCAAGTGCGCGCGCCGCGCTCGATCGCCGTGAAGATCGGCTTCGACGACGCCGAGGCACGAAAGATCTTCGCCGGCAGCGACTTTACCCTGATGCCGTCGCGCTTCGAACCCTGCGGGCTGAGCCAGATGTACGCCCAGCGCTTCGGTTCGCTGCCAATCGGCCATCGTACCGGCGGCCTCGCCGAGACGATCGTGGATGGCGAAACGGGCTTCCTGTTCGACCGCGCGTCAGCCCCCGGCTTCCTTGGAAGCCTTTGCCGGGCCTTTTCCACCTTCGGCATGAAGGATCGCCTCGATCACATGCGGCGCGCGGCCATGGCACAGGCCTTCAGTTGGACCCAGTCGGCCAAATCGTACGCGGCGATCTACAAATCTTCGATCTAGACGCGCAACTGCAAGGCAAGCAGGGAACGGAATCACTTGGGGGGCGGTTGCAGCTCTACACAGGAGTTTTCGCCATGCGCCGCTCGAAGCCACAACCGATCCGCAACAAGCTCGACCTGGCCGACCGTACCCAGGTGCGCCTCGTCAGAAAGCGTCTCGGACTGTCCGACGCGGAGCTGACCAGCATCGTCGAGCGGACCGGCAACTCGATTGCGGCCATCAGCAAGGAGGCGGCGCTGCAAAGGGCAACCACGCTGCCCAAGCCGGACGATGTGCCTCCTGTCGCCGTGATCGCTTCGGCGAACGTCGGCGAGCAGGCGACGCGGAAGTGACGGCAACTGCACCAAATTCTTGAAGGGCTGTCCGGGGGGAACGATGGATCAACAAGTACATTCGGATGACGCCCTGACGCGAGCGGCCTCGAGCCTGCGCCGCTCCCGGATCAGCGAGGGCAAGCCGTTTCCGCTCGGCGCCACTTGGGACGGGCTCGGCGTCAATTTCGCGCTGTTTTCGGCCCATGCCACCAAGGTCGAGCTCTGCCTGTTCGACGACGACGGCGAGACCGAATTGGAGCGGATCGAACTCCCGGAATATACCGACGAAGTCTGGCATGGCTATTTGCCCGCCGCCCGTCCAGGCACCGTCTATGGCTACCGCGTTCACGGCCCGTACGAACCCGACGCGGGACACCGCTTCAATCCCAACAAGCTCGTGCTCGATCCCTACGCCAAGCAGCTGGTCGGCCGGTTGCGCTGGGGACCGGAGCTGTTCGGCTACCAGCTCGACCATGCCGACAAGGATCTCTCCTACGACGAACGCGACAGCGCGCCCTTGATGCAGAAATGCCGGGTCATCGACCCCGCCTTCACCTGGGGCGCCGCGCGCAAGCCGGAAGTGCCGTGGGAGCGGACGATCGTCTACGAGATGCACGTCAAGGGCTTTACCCAGCTGCATCCGCTGGTGCCGGACGCAGACCGCGGCACGTTCTCCGGTCTCGCGCACTCGGAGGTGCCGGCCTATTTGCGATCGCTCGGCATCACCAGTGCAGAACTGTTGCCGATCCATGCCTTCGTCGACGACAGCTACCTGGTCGAGAAAGGCCTGCGCAATTACTGGGGCTACAACTCCCTTGCCTTCTTCGCGCCGGAGCCGCGTTACCTCAAGACGCCGTTCGCGAACGAATTCAAAGCCATGGTCAACCAGTTCCACGCCCATGGCATCGAGGTCATCCTCGACGTCGTCTACAATCACACCGCGGAAGGAAACGAACTCGGCCCGACCCTGTCGTTCAAGGGCATCGACAACGCCAGCTATTACCGCCTGCTGCCGGACCAGCAGCGCTATTACATCAACGATACCGGTACCGGAAACACGGTGAACCTGTCACACCCGCGCGTGCTGCAACTGGTGGCGGATTCCCTGCGCTACTGGGCGACCGAGATGCGGGTTGATGGCTTCCGGTTCGACCTCGCCACCATTCTGGCACGCGAACCCTACGGGTTCGACGAGGGCGGCGGCTTCCTCGATGCCTGCCGCCAGGACCCCGTGCTCTCCAGCGTCAAGCTGATCGCCGAGCCCTGGGACATCGGTCCTGGCGGCTATCAGGTCGGTCAGTTTCCGCCGGGATGGGCGGAATGGAACGACAAGTTCAGGGACACCGTGCGCGCTTTCTGGAAGGGCGACGAAGGATCGATCGCGGACTTCGCCAAGCGCGTGTCTGGATCCGGCGATCTCTTTAACAAGCGCGGCCGCCGGCCGTGGGCCAGTGTCAACTTTGTCACCGCCCATGACGGTTTCAATCTCAATGATCTCGTTTCGTACAACGACAAGCACAACGAAGCCAATGGCGAGGACAATCGCGACGGCCACAGCAACAATCATTCCTGGAACTGCGGCGCCGAGGGACCGACGGACGATCCGGACATCATTGCGCTGCGCGAGCGCCAGAAGCGCAATTTGCTGGCAACCATGCTGTTGTCTCACGGCACGCCCATGCTGCTTGCCGGTGACGAATTCGGACACACCCAGCACGGCAACAACAACGCGTACGCCCAGGACAACGAGACCACATGGCTCGACTGGATGGGCATCACCGCGAACGGCCGCAGCCTGCGCGAATTCACGCGCAAGCTGATCGCGACGCGCAAGGCATTTCCGATTCTCTACCGCAGTCGGTTTCTGGTCGGCTCGCACAACGAAGAGCTGGACGTCAAGGACGTGACGTGGCTCGCGCCGTCCGGAGAGGAAATGACGACGGAGCAGTGGCAGGACGGCAACGCCAAATGTTTCGCTTTGCTGCTCGACGGCCGCGCCCAGGAGACCGGGATCAAGCGCCGCGGCTCGGACGCAACCATGCTGCTGATCTACAACGCCCATCACGACGTCGTCAATTTCACCTTGCCTGCCGTCGCCGAGGGACGCAGCTGGGTCGGGTTGATCGACACCAATCAACCGGAAGGGCAGATGCCCGCGTTCGACTTCGGGCACGTTTATGCGATGACCGGGCGATCCCTCGTGGTGTTCGGTCTCGCCACCGAGAGCATCGCCACGCGCCGTTTGCGACAGGGCCTCGGCGCGCTGCTGGACGTCGTGGAGGCGCCGTTGCCGGGATAGCTCGGCGTGACACGGTGCCGATGCTGTCGAGTTGATGACGACGGGGAACGCACGCAGGTTACCGGCGTTCGAGTAGATGGGGCATCAGTCGGAGAACACCGAGATGAAGTTCACAGGTGCCGTTATCCTCGCCGCTCTCGCGCTGCCTGGAGCAGCCTGGGCGCAGGCCAGCAAGCCTGACGTTTCGTCCGCGCCGAGTGCGCAGAATTCGGGTGCCGGCATTGCCGGACAGCCCGGCAACAAGAACGGACCGGCCGCCAAGCCCGGTGAAACCGTCGGATCGAGTTCGACGAATTCGACTGGCAACACCGCCGTGCAATCGCAGGACCCGTCGAATATTAAGGGCGCACCAGGCAACAAGAGTGGGCCGCCCGCCAAGCGTCCGGACCAGCGCTAAACGAACACGCTCGCCATCCTACCGCTCGACATCCAACGACCCGCGCCGGACATCACTGGCGCGGGTCGTATCAATAGGAACGAACGCTGCAGCCGCCCGTTCGGGACTCACCTTCTTTCCACGCCCCCTCCAGCACCCGAGAGTCCCTCCATGTATCACCACGTCAAGAAGTTGATGTTCACCGTTCGCGTCGACGAGCCGGATCCCCGCTTCGGCAACATGCTGCTGGAGCAGTTCGGCGGCGCCAATGGCGAGCTCGCCGCCGCGATGCAGTACTCGATCCAAGGGTTGAACTGCGAGGATCCCGATCGCAAGGACCTGCTGATGGACATCGGCACCGAAGAGCTCAGCCATCTGGAAGTGGTCGGCACGCTGGCGCGGATGCATCTCAAGCCGTCGAAGTTCGACCGCCAGGCGGCCGAAGCCGATCCCCTCATCGCCATCGCCGGCGGCGGCGGGGTCAATCTCTTCAACTCCCAGGGCAATGCCTGGACCGCCGACTATCTGAAGATCACCGGCGAGCTCGACGTCGATCTGCGCAGCAACATCGCCGCAGAGGCACGGGCCAAGATCGTCTACGAGCGGCTGATCAATTTCTGCGACGACGCCGGCAGCAAGGACGCGCTGCAGTTCCTGATGACGCGCGAGATCACGCACATGAAGGCGTTTGCGCTCGCGCTCGAGAGCATGGGCAAGCCGGCTTTCAGCATCGGCCGCATCGCGCCGACGCCCGGCCTCGTCGACCAGTTCTTCAACGATTCCACCGGCGCCGGCGATCATGGCGAGATCGACACGCGCGGCCCCTGGAACGAGGGCGGCGACTGGGTCTTCACGGAGTCGCCGGCGATCCAGGCGGGCGAACCGGGTCCGGCCACAGCCATCGTCACCGAGAGCTCGCCACCGGCGGACGAAGCGGGTCTCGGCGATCTGCTCATCAATGAGCTGCGCGATATCCTGCATGCCGAGAAGCAATTGACCAAAGCGCTTCCCAAGATGGCGGAGGCCGCTCGCTTCGACCAGTTGCGCGAGCTGTTCGAGCAGCACCTCGCAGAGACCGAAGCGCAGGTCGAGCGCATCAACGAGTGCTTCGAAATGCTCGGCAAATCCGCCCGCGCCAAGCCCTGCAAGGGCATGATGGGCCTCGTCGAGGAGGGCCAGGAGATCATGGCCGAGGGCGAGGACAAGGAGGACGCGGCGGCCGACCTTGCTCTGATCGGCGCGGCGCAGCGCGTCGAGCACTACGAGATCGCCGGCTACACCACGGCACGCAACCTCGCCCAGCAACTTCGCCACAGTGCCGTCGTCGCCCTGCTGTCGAAATCGCTCGCCGAGGAGGAGAACGCCGATCAGCTCCTCAACCAAGTGGCCCGCTCGCTGATGTCGGTGGCGAAAATGCCCGCGGCAGTCGAGCAGACCGAATGATCCTCAGGCGTCGAGGAGTTCGAGGAATTCCTCGACGCGCCTGAACGGGTCCTGATCACGGCGACCGGCGTAGACGACGCGGTCGCCGTCGCGTTGTAGCGATCGGCCTTCCGACTTTCCCCTGGATTTCCGCAGCCGCCCCGGCAGGAACGTCGCGGCGACGGCCTCCGGCCCGACATCGAGCCTGACGATGCCGCGCCGCTTGCAATCGATCCGGAGCCTGGCGGATGCGAAGAAGTCGCGGGCCTCCGGCGGCAGCCTGCCGAACCGGCGCGAGATCTCCTCTTCCAGATCTTCCAGATCGTCGTCGCTTCGGCACCTGGCAGCGCGGCCATAGATCTCGAGCCGGACCGCCTCCGATTGCACGTAGCCTTCAGGCAGCATGTCGGCCAACGGCATATTGAGATCGGGCACCCACAGATCGGCGCCGGTATCGCTGTCACGCTCGGACGCCCGCTTCAGCAGGTGACTGTAGAGCACCGGTCCGAACACCTGGACGTGGCCGGACTGCTGTTCCGAGAACAGATCGCCGGCGCCCCTGAGGTCGAGGTCGCGCTCGCTGATCGCAAAGCCGGCACCCGGCTTGCTGAACTCCTCCAGCACGGCCAGCCGCTTCTCGGACTGCTCCGAGGTCGATTCCGTCAGAAGATGAGCAAACGCGCGCGTGCCGCCGCGTCCCACCCGCCCTCTGAGCTGATGCAGCTGCGCAAGTCCGAATTTTTCGGGCCAGCACACCACGATGGTGTTCGCGCGCGGAATATCCAGACCGCTTTCCACGATATTGGTCGCCAGCAGCACATCCGCTTCGCCATCGACGAAACTCATCATGCGGTCGTCGATCTCGTCCACGGGCAATCTGCCGTGAAGACAGACGATGCGCAGCTCCGGTGCCACCGATTGCACACGGGCCAACATCGGCTCCAGATCCTGGATGCGCGGGCAGATCAGGAAGCTCTGACCGTGCCGCCTGCGCTCGCGAAGCAGCGCCGCGGCGATGGCAGCGTCGGACAGCGGCGCGATCCTGGTCACGATGGGAAGGCGATGAACCGGCGGCGAGGCAATCACGCTGAGATCCCTGAAGCCGGCAAGTCCCGCCGCGAGCGTGCGCGGAATCGGCGTGGCGCTCATCCACAGCGAATGGGCGCCCTTGGCGAGGCCTGAAAGCTTCGCCTTCTCCGCCGCGCCGAAATGCTGCTCTTCGTCGATGATGACGAGGCCGAGGTCAGCGAACTTCACGTCCTTTGCCGCAAGCGCCTGCGTGCCGACCACGACTTTCAGCGTGCCGCGCCGCAGCCCCTCCTTGGTCTCTCGCGTCTCCGGGCCTGAACTGGCCCGCGACAGACTTCCCACCTCGATCCCGAGGGGGCCGAACCGTTTGCGGAAGGTTTCGACATGCTGCCGCGACAGCACCGTGGTCGGCGCCGCGATCGCCACCTGCTTGCCCGACAGCGCCACTGCGGCCGCCGCCCGCAGCGCGACCTCGGTCTTGCCGAAGCCGACGTCACCGCAGATCACCCTGTCCATAGGATGGCCCGCCGCAAGATCGTCGAGGACGTCTTGAATCGCCTGGCCCTGGTCCACTGTCGTGAAATAGGGGAACCGCGCGACGAATTTTTCGTAAGCCGGCCCCGGCGGCACCAGTTTGGGTGCACGACGGCGGAGGCGCTGGCTGATGTGTTTGGCGAGTGCCTTGGCGGCGACCTGGATTTCGGCTTCCGCCTCGGTGCGCCGCGCCCACCAGCTGCTGCCGTCCGCCTTGTCCAGCGTCAGCTTGCCGGGTTCGCCGGCATAGGGCCAGATCACGGCAAGATCGGACGGCGGTACGAGCACGGCATTGTCCCCCGCGAATTTGAGCCTGATCATCTCGCGTCGCGATCCCTTGCCCATGTCGAGGGTCTGTAAGCCATCGAGCACGGCTAGCCCGCGTTGCAGATGGACGATGGCGGCGCCCTTTTCGGGCACATCAGGATGATCGAACGCCGGGTTCCAGGCTCGCGCCATCGGCTGGGGATGATGGGCCCGGCTGCCGAGCACGTCGGACGCGGTCACGACAACAAGCGGCTTGCGGCCGGCGCCAATGAACCCCGCGTCGAAATCGGCCAGCAGCGCGCCTTCGCGGCTCCGTGCCTTCGCCACCTCGCTCCAATCGGCCAGGCGCTCCGCCTTGATGCCGCTCATGCGCTCCATCGCGCGAAGGTCATCCTCGACGGCGGCGACGAGCAGCAGCCGCGATCCGCCGCGCTGCATGTCGTCGACGAAGGCGCGAAGCGCCTTGCGCGGCGATGCCAGCTTCGAGAACTCCGGCGTCGAGATGAAGGCGGCCTTGCGCGGCAGCACGCTGATGCGCCTCTTCAGCTGCTTCCAGTCCGCCTGCCCCAGATACTCGCGCTCCGCATCCCTGCGGCCGGCGGCGTCCTCGATCGTGCCCAGCCAGCTCTCGGCGTGTGTCGACACCCCCGCATCCGCGATCCATCGCGCGCGGCTGCAATAATCAGGCAGCGTCGCCCGCTGTCCGCGCGTAGCCCCCAGCGCGATCCGCTCGGACATGGGATCGATGATCAATTCGGCGGTCTCGTAGACGACCTCGTGCTCGATCGGATCGACCGCGACGATCTTGCGGATCGTGTCTCCGGAATGCTCGATCCGGAAGGGAGCGAGCGCGCCGGCGGGAAACACTTCGAACGTCTTGCCGTGGAACAGGACGCCGCCCGGATACTCCGCCTCTTCGTCGAGGTCGTAGCCGAGCGCTTCCAGCCGCGTCTCCAGATCGGGCCCGGAATAGGGCGCGCCCACCTTCAGCGTGAGGCTGGACCGCGACCAGCTCGCCGGCAGCGGCAGCCGTTCCATGATGGCTTCCGCGGTCGACACCAGGAAGACGGGCTTCTTTGCCTTGGCGAGACGCCGCAGCACCGAGCTGCGCCGGCCCGCGATCTCGCGGGATGGCTCAAGGCCGTCGAAGGGCAGCGTGTTCAGGCGCGGAAACACCAGCACATCGACCGCGGGATCGAGGGCGTGGATCACACCGCCCAGTCGCTCCGCCCTGCTCTCGTCGTCGCAGAGGAAGACGAGGCCGTCGCGGCCGGACTTCTCCCACTGCTCGAGCAGATGCAGCGCCAGCATGCCGAGCGGCGATGAGGAGGCGACCGCGGAGCGCGAGGCGCTCTTGTCCGCGCGCTTGCTTGTCGAGCTGGTACTTTTCGAACTCTTGCTTTTCGCGCTCTTGCTCTTCGAGCCTTTGCTTGTTGAGCTCTTGCTTTTTGTCTTTATCGCGCCGGTCGTGGCCCGGGCTTTCCTGGTGGGCGCCAATGTGTATCCAACTTTGTTTCGCAAATAGAGGCGAGCGACGACGAGCCCTCCCGTCGAGCTCCGTCGATAACGCGCCTCGGGCCTGAGCGCCAATGACGTCATTACAATTTTGCAATTGCGTTGAAAAGCAGAGACAGAGGGCGAAGGCAAGCGGCCTTAACGGGCAGAAGGCTAACCGGCAGGCGGCTATTGCAGGACCTTCGGCAGCACCACGACCACGTCCACGCTCTGCGCGAGGATGTGCGTTGCGACCACAGCGAGCTGGTGCGAGAACTCGTCCTCGATCTCGGCCGCGCAGTCTTCGTCGCTGGCAATGGCAAACAGCAGATTGCCGTCGATTTCGTCGAACCGGATACCGGCGAACAGGCGATCGAAAATCTCGGCGCCCGCGATGTACGCGATTCGCGCCTGAATGGCCTGGTCTTCGACGAGCGACAACTTCCTCATGGACGCAACATATGGCCGCACCACCCGAATGCAAGAGCAGGAGAGCGCTGGCGCGGCGTGCCTTGCGAACTATATTGGTGGCATCGTCCTGCCTGACCGCCGTTTGCCCTTGAGGAAATCCTTGATTCTGTTCCTGCTGCTGATCTTCCTGCCGATCGCCGTGTCGGCCGGCCGCTATTATTTGCGCGGCGACAGCCGCGGCAATTGGCAGACGGCGGATCGCTCCAGCGCCGGCCTGCTGCCGCCCGCGTCCGCCAATCCGGACGCACTGATCCGCGTATTCGCCGCGCGCACCGTACGCTGGCGCAGTATTTTTGCCGTCCACACCTGGATCGTCGTCAAGGAGAAGGGCGCCGCGACCTACAGCCGATACGACTACACGGCCTGGGGCGACCCTGTTCGCAGCAACGGCTTTGCGCCCGACGGCCGCTGGTTCGGCGCCCTCCCGGAAACGGTCGTCGCGGTCGACGGCACGCGGGCCGAAGAGCTGATTCCGAAGATCCGTGCCGTCATCGAGAATTACAAGTTCCGCGCCTATGGCGACTACAGCGCCTGGCCGGGACCGAATTCCAACACCTTCGTGCAGGCGGCACTGGACGCCGTTCCCGAGCTGCGCGCGGTGCTGCCGCCGACCGCCATCGGCAAGGACTTTCCCTACAGCGGACGCTGGGCCGGCATCACGGCGTCCGGCACCGGGCTCTACGCCTCGCTGTCGGGCTATCTCGGCATGACCGTCGGCTGGGTCGAAGGGGTCGAGATCAATTTTCTCGGCGCGGTGCTCGGCCTCGACATCCGCCGCCCCGCGCTGAAGCTTCCAGGCATAGGCCGCCTGGGCGTCGCGGCCGGCGCGTAGGACGATGACGGAGCAGGTCCATCAAAGTCGCTGCCCTCCCAAGCTTCCCGACATCGTCCTTCATATGTGTGCTTCAGGTCACAGCAGAATCGAGCGCCTTGGCCTAGAATGAACTTGCATGGCCGCAAACAAGGTAACGGCGGTACGCACGAGGCTGGCGACCAACAGCTACGGACTTTTGAAACCGCCCGGGGAAGTACTCGGCGGTTTTTTCTTTGTGTATCGTTTCGTCCTATCGCTTCGCTTTCTATCGTTTGTCTGAGGGATCCGAGAGCCTCCGCTGATCGCGCTCTTCTTCGATCTGCCGTTCCGCTTCGACCCAGAACTCCACGTCCCGATCGGCCGGACGACCGGCCTGCTCCCAGAGCTCGTACGCACGCGCTCGCACCTTGCCGCGCCGCATCATGCGAAGGAGCTTTTGCTTCAGCTCCTCGGCGAACGTCCTGAATCGCTGGACAGTGGTTTCGTCTTTGACAAGGGCTGCCGCTCGCGTTGCGAGTTCGATCTGGTGCTCTATCTTTTGCCGCTCGTCCACCGCAAACCCCGCCGTAGCCACGGGCCTGCGTCGCAGCCCGTGCTGCTCACAACCTCAATTCCTGCTGGAAGACTCTGTTCCGCCTTCAATGCCACGTCGTGTCCGCTTCGACGATCACCGCCCTTGTTTCGGGATCTTCCGTCGCGTTGCAGGTGCAGGGCATGCCCTCACCACACCGGCAGCCACCCAATTCCTCGCTCCAGGCCCGGAGCGGATGGTTTTCGCAGACCCATCCCAGACCGTGGCAGAATGGGCAGCTCTTGTCGGTCACAGCGTATCCGGCGTCCGCATGGGGTTCGACTTGTCCTCGTTGCGCAACTCCTGCTCGGCCGCGTGCCAGAACTCTTGCTCGCGGCCTTCCGGCTTGCCCGCCTGTTCCCACAAGCGGTGCGCGCGTTCTCTGATGTCGTGATCGGTCGGCTCCGGCATTGCATCTCCTGCGAAGAGACACGGCCCCACCCTGGGGGGTATGGGGGCTTGGAGGCGGGGCCGTGCAGGCCAGCAAATCGGCGGCGACGCTGGCCCGCTGAGTCAAGCCTCGATGGTGCGCAAGAGTTCCTAGCTCGGCGCAGCGAACGACCGGCTTTCAGTTGCCTTCTTCCTGAGCTGAAGCGCCCGCGGCATGCATTGCCGCGCACCATCCGAATACCATCGCAGGTCCGATCATCGTGCCCGGGCCCGGATAGGTGCCTCGAAAGATCGAGGATGAATCGGTACCGACGGCGTAGAGTCCGGGTATGGCCGTCCCACGGCTCGACAAGACCCGGGCGGTTGAATCCGTGCACAAGCCGGCGCTGCTAGCGAGATCCGTCGGCCATACTGCGACGGCATAGTAAGGCCCGGGACCGATCCGGCGCAGGCACGGGTTTGGCATGGTCCGGGGATCGCCATTGAACCGGTTCAACTCGCTTGAACCGCGGCCGAACTCTTCGTCCACACCGCTCTCGGCATAGCGATTGTATCGCTCGATCGTTTGAGCAAGCTCGCCGCCATCGACGTCGATGTTTTCGGCCAGTGCTTCGATCGTTTCGCCTGCCAGCAAATATTTAGCCTTCAAAAATTTATCCAAATCCCTCGTCCCGGGATGAACGAGACCAATGCCATAGTCGCTGACAAAGGCGCGATCGCAAATCAGGAAAGCCGGCGTAGCCAATACGGAAGACGAGTCCGATCGCAACATCGCTTCCACGAAGTCGTGATAGGAGTCGGCTTCATTGACGAAACGGCGGCCGGACTTGTTCACCGCAAGCAGTCCCGGCTTGGCACGATCCAGCATAATGTGCGGGAATACCGAGACGTGGCCGTCCGCTTGCGTCATGACCGAGCTCGGCATCCACAAGGCGGGGCTGTCGAAATCGCGCTCGATCACCGCGTCGACGCGTTCGGCCGCGAGCAGGCCGTCCCCGGTATTGCACGAAGGCGCGAGTGAAAATCGGTGCGCGGCCTCGGGGAAAAACCTTTCGCGGAGTTCGCGGCTCCAGCCGATGCCTCCCGTTGCCAGCACCACGCCTTTGCGGGCACGTATTGCCAATGCTCCTGAGGACGATGACAAAACGGCCCCGACGACTGCGTCGCCGCTACGGATGAGCTCAGTGAGCTTGGTCTCATATCGCAGATCCACGCCGGAACGACGGAGACTGTCAAACAGCCTCGCGACGAGAGCGTTGCCCATGATCAGACGTGTTCCGCGGTTGTAGCGAAGTCGATCGAGCAAATGCCGACCGAGAAGGCCAACGACATGCCTGAAGTTCGTCCAGTTGCGGAATGGCGCCAGCAACGCCGGAATGTCCGCCTTCCCGACCATCATGCCGCCGAGGACCATGAACTCTCGCCGCGGGGGCCTAATGCGCTCGAAGTCCTTGCCAAGCTTGCGGCCGTCGAACGGAACGGCGCCGAGAGCACGACCACCGATCGCTGCCCCAGGAAGATTCTTGTAGTCGGGATGTACCGGTGGCGCCGCAAACCGTACGCTCGTCCTCTGCCCGAGATAATCAAGCATGAGAGGACCCACCTTGAGAAATGCATCCACGCGCGGGTCCGCGGCGTGTTCGCCGAGCAATGCTTCAAGATAGACCCGCGCCGCCTCGGTGGAGTCTGACATCCCTGCAAGCAGTCCCTGCCGATTGCCCGGAATCCAGATGGTGCCGGCGGAGGTCGCAGTCGTACCGCCGACCGTGTCCGACTTCTCGCAAAGGATCACGTCGAGCCCCTCAAGGGCAGCCACCAGCGATGTCGTCATGCCGGCGGCACCCGCCCCGACGACCAGGAGATCGGTCTCGACGTCCCAGGAGCGATCGGCTTGCGGCATCCCGAACTACCCTTCCGTCCCGAATTCTCACCTCTGGCTGCGCGCCCGCTCCACGACGGCTTTGCCCGCCGCCAACGCCCGGCGTGCTCGCGACGCGGCGTCGACGCTCTTTGCCAGTTGAACGGTCGGAACCTCGATGCTGATGGTCAGGTCATGCGGCATCGCGCTTGCAAGCCCCATCAAGTCTATTCCGCCCTCGCCCGGAAACATCCGCTCCTCGCGAGCGGCATGGATGAGCTGCTCAGTGGTCGATGGGCGTTCGGCGGGGCCATCGCATAATTGCCAATAGTGAAAGCGTTGCGCCGGGATGGCGCGGAGGTCCGCAAGCGAGCTCTGCGACCGATCGAAATGCAGCGCATCGACCAGAATGCCGGCTCCGGGACGATCGACGTCGCCGACGATCCGGATCGCGGTCTTCAGGTCTGGAACGCTCGTCCAGGGCATGAATTCGAGGTCGGAGGTGAGGCCGTAGCTTGCTGCCGCCTCACAAAATTGCTGGTAGCGATCCGAAAACCGCGCCAGATCCGGATCATAGGCCGCGACGAGGATGTGTTTGGCGCCGAGGCGCGCACCTACCTCGAAGAAGGGCGTAAACGAGGCCATCTCGGTTTCCGGTCTGAACGCCACGACCTCGAGATCGGCGACAGTCACCCCCGTCAACTCCAATCGCCGGAGCGTCTCCCGCAGGAGCGGCGCATCGTCCATCAGGCGATAGGCAACACCGCCAGGCGTGGCAGGCAACAGCCTGAGCCCGACTTTTTCGTAGCCGCAATGCGCCGCCAATTCGATCATCTCGGGCGGCGCAAGCTCGAGCACGGTCAACGCGGCGAGCGAGAACGTCATCAGCCGAAATCCGCGATACGGGCGTCGAGCGCAAACATGCTTTGATAAACTTCCGGCTCGCTCGCCCCGGCCATGGCGTCGGGCGCAAGCTCGCTCGCCCGCTGCAAGGCAGCCCGCAACGACGCGACGTCGAGCGCCTCGATCAGCAACAGCCCGGCGAAAAAGCCCTCGTTCTTCCGCATGCCCTTCTCGGTCGTCCGCACCGACGTCCGCGCCTCGTCGGTCGCGCCGATCTGCACGGCGGCAACCCCGTCGCACCCAACAAGCGCCTGAGCCAGACCCCGAGGATCTTTCGGCAATGTCTCGATCCGGAGCGCCACGACCGAGGCGCCCTCGCCTCGCCCTCCCCGCGCGATCATGACGCCGCCGCCGCGCATGAAATTGCCGAGCTTCGGCATGATGCGCTGTGACCACGGCGTCGGTGCGTTGAGGCGCGCCAGATAGGCCTCGCCGTCGAGGACCTCCGGCGTCTCCAGCTCATACAGAATGAAGAAGCGGTTGATGTCGTCCCTTGCCACGCGGAAGACACGCGATGCCAGGAAGCCCCTCGTCGTCACGCGCTCGGTCGTGTGCTCACGCGTCAGCCAGTGCCGGTAGTCGGTCAGGTCGTGAGCCTCGACGTCGCTCCAGATGGCCAGAAATCCCGTGCCGCGCATCCCGCCCTCCATGCCTACGCCTTGCCGCCGGCCGCAAGCCCGTGCAGAGCCGGTGCAATGGTCTCAGGCGATTGCCCCAGCCGTTGGACGGCCGCGAGCATCGCGGCGAGATAGCCATACGAACCCAGTCCGCAAATGACCGCCGTGCAGGCGCTCGACGTGATCGAGTGGCGGTGCAGCTCATCCCGCGCGTGAATGTTGGAGATATGCACCTCGATCTTCACACCCTCGAAAATCTTCAGCGCATCGATCAGCGCGATCGAGGTGAATGAATAGGCCGCGGGGTTCATGATGAGGGCGTCCGCGTTGCCCTGAGCGGACTGGATCAGGGTGACGAGTTCGCCCTCCATGTTCGATTGATGGAACGACATCGAAACTCCGAGCTGATCAGCCAGCGCCTGGCAGCTCGCCTCGATCTCCCTAAGCGTCGTCGAGCCGTAGATGTGGGGCTCGCGGATGCCGAGGAAATTGAGATTGGGTCCGTTGAGGATCATGATCCTTGCGGCCATTTTCGTTCTTCCTTCGTTTGCTGCCGACGCATCTAGCCGGCAAACCATTTGGCCGGGATCGTCACCAGTCCCGGGAATAGCACCATCGCGAACAGGACGATCAATTGTGCAATCAAGAAGGGCCAGACGCCCTTGACGATGTCCTCCATGCTGATCCTGGAGACACCGCAAACCACATTGAGCACGATGCCGACCGGCGGCGTGATCAGGCCGATCGCATTGTTGATGATGAAGAGGACGCCGAAATAAACGGGATCGATTCCCGCCGCCTTGACGATCGGCATCAGGATCGGCGTGAGGATGAGGATGGTCGGTGTCATGTCGAGGGCCGTTCCCACGATCACCACCACGACCATGATCGCCAGCATCAGGAGCGTGTTGTTGCCCATGAAAGGCTTCAGCAGGGCGACGATCTGTGTCGAAATCTCGGACACGGTGATCAGCCAGGACGACACCAGCGCCGCTGCCACGAGAAACATCACGATGCTCGTCGTCAGGGCCGAGGAGACGAAGACCTGATAAAGCTGCGACAGCTTCAATTCCCGATAGATGCAGGTCGCGACGAACAGCGAATAGACGGCGACGACCACTGCGGCTTCCGTGGGCGTGAAGATGCCGAAGCGCAGGCCGACGACGATGATCACCGGCAGCATCAGCGCCCAGAAGCCGTCGACCACTGCTTTCACCATTTCCGAGAGCGATGCTCTTGGCGGGGGCGTCAGGTTCTCCCGGCGCACCACCCACCACCAGGCCAGGCAGAGCCCTGCCCCGAGCAACATCCCCGGGACGATCCCGGCCAGAAACAGTTTTGAGATCGACACGCCCGCGGCGACACCGAAGATGACGAATCCGATGCTGGGCGGAATCACGGGCGCGATGATGCCGCCGGCCGCCACCAGGCCCGCCGCATAGGACTTCTTGTGGCCCGCCGCCACCATCATCGGCACCAGCAGGGCGGCGAGCGCCGCGGCATCGGCCGCCGCAGAGCCCGAGAGCGACGCGAGGATGCAGGACGCGAGGATCGTGACGTAACCGAGTCCGCCCCGAAAGTGTCCGACGGCGACGAGCGCAACGTTGACGATTCGCTTGGCCAGACCGCCCTTGTTCATGACCTCGCCGGCCAGCATGAAGAAGGGAATGGCCATCAGCGGAAAGCTGTCCGCGCCGTTGATGACGTTCTGCGCCACGATCTGGGCGTCGAACATGTCGATCGTGCTCATCAAGGCCACGCCGCAGACGATCAGCGCAAAGGCGATCGGCATGCCCAGCGCCATGGCGCCGAGCAGCGAGAAGGTGAAGACGGCAATCGTCATGGCGTGATCCCGGTGATTTTCAGGATGTGAGCGCCGGGCGGCACGATACGGGGAGACAGCATCAGTGCTCCTCCGATTCCCTGACGGCAACCATGTCGGCTTCGCTGGCCTGTCCGGAGATGACACGGAACAGGTCGTAGAGAAGGATCACTCCGGCCGAAACGCCGAAGATCACGCCGACGCCATAGAAGATGCCAAGCGACAGGCCGGTCGCCGGCGCGCGGTCGTCGATATTGATGATCGTCTGCCGCCAACTTCCCGAGAGCAGAAGCCAATCGGCGAACAGCATCAGGCAGTAATTGATGATGAAGCAGAAGCGCTTGCCGACGGCCGGCAGCATCCGCACGATGGCGTCGACTCCCAGATGGGCGTGCTCACGCATTGCCACGACCGCACCGAGGAAAGTCAGCCAGACCAGGAGCCAGCGTGACAGCTCCTCGGAAATCGCGATACCGGAGTTGAAGCCGTAGCGCAGAACTACGTTGCCGAACACCAGCACCACCATCACCGCAAGAAATGCGGCGATGGTGCCCTTCAGCAGGGTGCAATAGAGGTCGAGCAATCGTGCCATACGGGCCGTCCAGGCAAAGTCAATTCGAGAGCCGGCCGACCGGTCGGCTCCGCCTCTTGCATACTGACGAGATCGACTACTTCACGTCCTTGCGGATGCGCTCGAGTTCGTCGTTGAACAGCTTGACCGCCTCCGGCTTGAGATTGGCGGCAATCTTGTCGACCACCGGCTGCGCCGTCTTGCGCATCCGATCGAGCTCTTCCGGCGCGACGGTGTTGTACTGCATGCCCTTCGCCTGCAGTTCCGACAGGGCCTTTTCGGTCTGAAGGCGCGTCTGCTCCTTCTGATAGCCTCGGCTTTCCTCGTACGCCTCGCGCATCAGGCGCTGCTCGGTCGGAGAAAGCTTGTCCCAGAAGGCCTTGCTCACCAGGATGATGTTCAGTGTGAAGGTGTGATTGGTGGCGGAAACGTATTTTTGCACTTCGTAGAACTTGTTGGAGAGAATGACCGTGAAGGGGTTCTCCTCGCCATCGACGGTGCGCGTCTCCAGCGCCGAATAAAGTTCGCCGAAGGCCATCGGAACGGGATTGGCCTTGAAGGATCCGAAGGTCTCGAGGTAGACCGGATTCGGAATGACGCGAAGCTTGAGGCCGTTGAAATCCTCGACCTTGGTGATCGGCCGCGTGCTGTTGGTGACGTTGCGGAAGCCGAGGCCCCAATATCCCAGACCGATCAGCCCCTTCGACGGCAACGTATCAAGCATTGACGTGCCGAATTTGCCGGTCCCGAGCGCGTCGGCCTGCTCGATGGTCTTCACGATGAATGGAAAGTCGATGAGGCCGAACTCCGGCACTACGGTTGCGAGCGACGTCGTCGAGGCCGACAGCATTTCCTGGGTACCGCCGCGCAGTGCCGATTGCTGCTGCAGCTCGTTGCCGAGCTGCGAGGCCGCGAACTCACGGACCTTCATCTTGCCCCCGCTCTTCGCCAGCAGGATCTCCGCAAATTTCTGCACCCCCGCGCTGACGGGGTGATCGGTGTTGTTCAGGTGTCCCCACCTGATCGTCCGCTCCTGAATCTCCTGAGCGGATGCACCGACCGTCAGCGCCACGCAGATCGCCGTCGCAGACAGCGCCCGTACCAACAAGCTCATCGTTTCCTCCCTGTTCGGACGGGCACGAACGACGGCTTAAGCCATTATTTTTCGTACCCTCAGCCTATTTAGACACCACACATATATTTCCATGTCAAATGATGATACCTATTTCATATGATGATTTGCAGTACGTCATACACCGAAAATCTGCTATAGTGCTGGCAACATTGATGGTTCGGCCGCCCTCCGAAGTGGCCGGCGATCGGGACAGGCGGGATCAGAAGGCATGACGTCACTCGAGGAACGGCCCCTGTCGGCAGGCGACAGCGGCTATCAGCGCATCCGGGCCGACATCATTTTCGGAGTGCTCACGCCATCCGGACGCCTCAAGCTCGATGCCATGAAGGAAGATTACGGCCTCAGCGTCAGCACACTGCGCGAGATCCTCAATCGTCTGACGTCCGAGGGATTCGTGGTTGCCGAGGGCCAGCGGGGCTTCGAGGTGGCGCCGATATCCATCCAGAACCTGCGTGAGCTCGCTGGTCTCCGCATCCTGCTGGAGCATCATGCAATGGCCGAGTCGTTCCGCGCCGGCGACGTGGAGTGGGAAGGCCGCGTGGTGTCGGCGCATCACAAGCTGGCGGCGACCGAACGCACCGTGCTGAGCGAAGGCGACGATCCCGAGCTGCGCAAACGCTATGACGGCGAATTCCACCAGGCGCTGATCTCGAGTTGCGGTTCGCGCGAGCTGATGCAGACGCACGCGGTCGTGTTCGACAAATATTTCCGCTATGCGCTGCGCTACCGCGGCGCGGAGACGATCAATCAGCACAAGGCGCTGCTGGACTGCGCCCTCAAGCGCGACATCAAAAGCGCCAAGGCCGTGCTCACCGAGCACATCAACGGCTGCGTCGCGCACGCCCTCGCCTCCTGGAACGAGGGCTGATCGCCAGCGCTCGTGGCTGCAATCGGATAGCGGAATGACTCCCCACATGGTCCCCGCGCATCGCGTCGAAACGGCGGTCGCCGCAGGCGATACCCTCGGCGAGACGCCATTGTGGTGCGATCGATCCCGCAAGCTGTGGTGGGTCGACATCGACCGGCGGCTGCATCAATCGTTCGATCCGGCAACAGGCGCGCATCAGGTTGTTCCGTACGCATGCAACTTCCTCGGCAGCCAGGCTCTGACGGCGGATGGCTCCCACCTGCTCGCGCAGGATCTGGGCCTTTATCGCCGCGCGTCCGGTGACGGTGCTCCAGGTCAGCTCTGCGAAATCGAAAGCGGCCTCGACAACCGCCTGAACGACGGACGCGTCGACGCCCGGGGCCGGCTATGGATCGGCACCATGGACAACCAGCTGCATCGGCCGAACGGGGCGCTGTATCGCGTGGACGCCGACGGCCGGACGCGTATGTTCGGCGATGTCGTCGTGACGAACGGCATCGCGTTCTCACCTGACAATCGCACACTCTATTTCACGGATACGAGGCGTTACCGCACCTGGCAGTTCGACTTCGATCTCGATGACGGCGCGATCCGCAACAGACGGTTGTTCGCGGATTACAGCGCCTCCGGTGAGCGGCCCGACGGCGCGTGTATCGACGTTGCCGGCGGACTGTGGACCGCCTTCTTCTCCGGCGGCCGGGTGATACGCTATCGGCCGGACGGCCGGATCGACACCGTCATTCCAGTGCCCGCGACCAATCCGACCTGCGTGTGCTTCGGCGGAACCGATCTGAAGACACTGTTCGTGACGACGGCCAGAAAATTTCTGGATCGCGAGCAATTGAGCCGCGAACCCCGAGCGGGTCATGTTCTGGCCATTGATGGCATCGCACAGGGACTTCCAGAGCACCGCTTCGGCAATTCATTCTGAACCCTTTTCAGTCTGAACCCTTGCACGGGCCATCGTGAACCGGCTTCGCTACCATTTCTCGCCGAAGGGACGAATCTCCAGCTCGAAGGTCCAGGCACTCTTGGGTTGCTGATAGAGCATCCAATAGGATTCGGCGACCGACGATGGCGGCATCAAGAGGTCGGGATTATCCAGCGCGTTCGGACCAAGCGCCTCGATCCGCCGTTGCCGGACCCATTCGGTGTCGACGCCGGAATCGATGATCAGATGCGCCACGTGAATGTTCTTCGGGCCCAATTCACGCGCCGCGGCTTGCGCGACCGCCCGCAGGCCGAACTTGGCGCTGGCAAAGGCCGCATAGCCGCTGCCGCCGCGCAAGCTCGCCGTCGCACCGGTGAAGAAGATGTTGCCCTGGCCACGGGGCAGCATCAGGCGCGCGGCCTCGCGGCCGGCGAGGAAGCCGGAATAGCAAGCCATTTCCCAGACCTTGCGGAACACCCGTTCGGTCGTGTCCAGAAGCGGAAAGTTGACGTTGGCGCCGACGTTGAAGATGCAAACCTCGAGCGGGGCGTGCTTGTCGGCATCGCCGAGAAACGAGATGATCTGGTCTTCCTTGCGCGCATCGAGCGCGCGCGCGTGAATTTCGCCGCCGGCCTGCTCGATCTCCTTGACGAGTGGTTCGAGCTTGGCGCCGTCGCGGCGCCCCGCGAACACCGTAAAGCCCTCGGAGGCGAACTTCTTTGCAATCTCGCTGCCGATAAAATCACCGGCGCCGATCACGGCCACGGTCGCATTTCTCTTTTGCAAGGGTCTTCTCCCGGTCAGGTCTGAATCCGGTCATCGGACCATCATCCAAGCCGCAGACTATTTCTACAGTTCTAAAACAGAACTGTCAATCTTGGTCGATTTACTGCTGAATTCGGTATCATAGAAACATTGTCTCGCAGTAAGTGCCGATTTAGAATGGTCCTCGGACCAAAGGATTCCTGGACGATTTGCGCAGAAGCCGCGGGCAGAGTGGAGATCTGGAATGAAATGGGGTGAGCTGGAGGACGAGCCGTGTTCGATGGCCCGAACCATCGGCGTGATCGGCGACCGCTGGACCCTTCTGATCCTGCGTGAATGCTTCCTGCGCACACGCCGTTTCGAGGGGTTTCAGTCTTCGCTCGGAATCACGCGTCACCTGCTCGCCGAACGGCTGAAGAAGCTGGTCCGGCAGGGCGTGCTGCGTCGTATTCCCTATCAGGACTCGCCCAAGCGGCACGAATACATCCTCACCCAAAAGGGGCTCGATCTCCATCCGATCATGATGGCGATCGTGCACTGGGGCGACACTCATATGGTCGACGCGCGCGGACGACCTTTGCTGCATCAACACCGCAAATGCGGCAAGGACTTCGATCCGGTCATGGTTTGCTCCGAATGTGGCGAACCGCTTTCGGCCAAGGAGGTTCATACCCACCCCGGTCCCGGTGCTCGAGGCACCCCGGTATCGGCGGCGCCGGAGAAGAAGGCAAAGCGAGAGACAAAGTCAAAGACCCAGCGCAGCGCCGCGTGAGATGGCGGCGTGGCGCGAGCAACGTTCGACATATCCCGGGCTGATCTTTCAACAGCGGACATGAGCTCTCGTTCTCGCGGCGCAATTCGACCGAGTTTTGCTTCGTCACTCCACCCTCTTATCCAAGAGGGCGCAGGGAAGGCCGGGTGCCGGCTGGCACCCGCGGTCCGCTG
>NZ_JBVVPB010000043.1:0-46190 GCF_055807435.1 Bradyrhizobium sp. Ken51
TCGCTCCCACCGCCCAAGAGGGCAAATCCAACCGCCGGGGCGAACTCAGAACTGGATAAAACTTGGGGGCAAGGTCAGCGATGATGAACTCGCGGCGATGTGGATGTCTTGCCCGGACCGAGGCGATCGATAGGGGCATCAAGGCCTTCTTGGCGATAGCGGCGAGCACTTCCATTGGAAGTTGGATTGTTTTCAAAGACTAGCGGCGGACATATTTGGCCGGCATCAACCTGGCATCGTGACCAAGCGACGCGAGTTTGCGGCTCAGGTGATGTGCGCCGACGCAGGCCTCCATGCCGATCCGACACGGCGGCAGATTGGCGAGCCGCGCTTCCACTTGGCCACGCGACCACTTTTGCCGCAGCACGAATGGCGCCGCGCGCATCGTGGCCCACGACGTGGAACGAGTTCTTGCCGATATCGATGCCGATCACGGCGATCGCGGTATTGGATGTCTGAGACATGGCGTGCTCCTTGTCTTTGGCGCCCCTTGCCAGGTTCGCTTGCTGGCGGGGCAGGAGCACGGCCGGACCATCCCATTAGCGGAAGTGGCGCGTCGTTGGTTTGCTGAGCAAACTTCTTCCTAGGCTGGTCTAAATGACCGGTTTGCCGACGTCTCCCCCAAATCAATCTTTTGTCGGACGCGTTTATCGCCGCCGACTTTTCCGCCAGCGTAATAGCGCCGGCAGCCACCAGGACAATGACGATGACAGTGGCAAGCGCCTCCACCGAGGCCAGGGTGTCGTACCAGTTGTTCCAAAGCTCAAGCATGCAGTGGCCTCTATCGAGCGCGCGCCCACCAGCGATAAATACACTCTGTCGAAAGGACGTGCCTTCGCGCACAAGAACACAATGCTACGTTTCGTCGCGTGCGTTTTGATCGCGCGGCAACATGACCTGTGCCGGACGCCCGCATATCGAGCGAACGTAGATTACGGTCGCCGCGCAGTGAGATCGCCCGCGGCTATGTCGAAGATGTTGGCTAACTGTGAAGTAGTTTACATCCCTGTGTTCTAGGCCCGGGCTAATGTGGCGAAGGCTTCTTACTTTGAAGGAGGCATCCAATGCTCGCGGCAATCAAATGGAACTCCCGATATAACGCTCGCAAATGGGTGGTGATGGCTGGGCGCTAATTAAGCGCTCCGCGTGGCTCGCGCTGCTCAGTTTCCACCACTCCAAGGGACACAAGCCATCACTCACACACCCCACTTGCTCCCACTTGCGGCGCGCTGGCGGTTCGCATACTCTATCTTCGGATGTACTGGCTGATCTCGACCAGGGGTAACCGCGTCACATAGACCTTCTCGCGCCGAGCGCGTCGCGATTCTGGCTTGAGCCCCCGAGCCTTTCGGATGGGAGCCATGAACGTCATTCTGTCGACGCCGATCCGGATATTGGGCGAGGGGCTAGAGGCTTGCTTGAGTCGGCACCCGGAAATCTGCTTGCTTGCGACTGTACCTAATCTGCTCGCGCTGCGCGAAGTGATCGATGGTACTTGTACTGATCTGGTTTTGATAGATGTCACGCAAGGTGTCGACCTGGAAGAGGTTCGGTCGATTGCCGAAACGTGGCCCGATCTCGCTCTGATGGCGCTCGGCCTTCGCGAGCAGCGCCAGGAGGTCATTCGCTGTGGTCGCGCCGGCTTTGTCGGCTATGTCGCGCGCGAGGCAACCATCGATGCGCTCTGCCAGGCAATGCTGGATGTTGTCACCGGGCGCTTGCAATGCAGTGCCGAGATCTCAGGAGGGTTGCTGCGCGCGCTGTTTCGCATGGAGCAGCGTTCTCAGGCGACGCCCCACGACACGGTGCTGACCAGGCGAGAAGGCGAGGTGCTGAGGCTCATTGGGAGAGGCCTCTCCAACAAAGAGATTGCTCGGGAGCTCAACCTGAGCACGGCGACAGTCAAGCATCACGTCCACGGCGTGCTAGGTAAGCTGAAAGTGACACGACGAACTCAGGCAATGCGACAAATGCGCGAAGCCCCGGCGCCCTTCTTGTCTGCTGCCGACGAAGTCGGCGGCCATTGACAGCGATCATTGGATCCAGGTCGCGGTCCATCTTTAGGATCACTAGACCTGGACCATCAGAAGGATCGGGTCGCTCCGATGATCTGAGTCCTCATTGATCCGCTGAGGAGAATTTCCAGCGCATCCGACACCTGCGATAACCCCGCTGTCGCAAGAAGTAGGGGGGCCCGTCGGTGTCGCCAGTGAAGGTCGTGGTTGCAGCCACTGCGCCGGATATCCAGGCCGAGGGGATCGCACGCGCAGTAGCGGAACGCGAGGACATGACGCTCGTCGCGGGACGTGCTTTGGCGGTGTCAGACACCGATGCGCTGCTTGAATCGCGGTCATTGACGGGCCAATGCGGCATCATTCTCGTTGGCCCCGACGCAGACACTCACGAGCCGGCGGAGCGCTACCTTGCGCGGTTCCCCGACTGCGTCGTGATGCGCGTCACCGCACCCCTCGGGGATGTCGTTCGAGTTGCGACCCATCAGCTCGGCCTTCAGGAGTTGCTCCGCGAGTTGCGGGCACTCGTCGACCAGACCGGCATCGGCCTGCGCGGACGGATCGCGCATCACCGCTCCGACTCGGTTGAAACTAGGCGGGCGGACACCACGGTGCGCCACGGCGCACTGCTGAATGCAGCCATCCAGTGGATTCACGAGACCCTACGCAATGCCGTACTAGGTCTTGCCGGGGGAAACGGTGACCTGCCAGGCCTGACTGTCACCGCTTCGACACTCGTCGAGCTGCTCGACGCAACGCGTGAGCAAGCCACCGCGAATGCACCGAATTCTCTGCAGGCTGCAGACCAAGCGCTGATCCGTGCGATCGCTGGGGTCGAACGCAGCGGCGAGCCGCTCGCATCGATGGTCCGAGACCTCAGACAGAGTGACTACGAGTTCCGGCTGCTGTTGCTAGCCCTAGCCCCCGAACTCGACCCGAGATATCAGCGTTGCATGGGGGTGCTGTTGGATGACCTCGGGCGTCGAGTGGGCACGCTTGGACTCTACGCTGCCCTACTAGGCGAACCAGTGGATGTGCGAGTTGCCCTGAGTTCAACTGGCAACCTCGTACGCTGGCGTGTCTTCGACACGCAAACCGGAGTCTTGCCTCCGGCGGACGAACCGCTGCGTCTCGATCCCGTTCTAGTGGCATGGATCCTCGGGGAGCGTGATGCGCCTGCGCGCGATGTCCGTGCGCGTCGAGTGACAAGGCAAACCGCATGGCCCGGAGCGATGCTTATCGATGTTGAGACAGAACGCGTTCGCGCCGGTAGTTTCATCGAGATGCTGCGAGCAGAGCACGACGGCCAACTGGTGCTGTTCGCGGGCAATGATGCTTCGAGTTGGCGGTCACTGCTCGAGCTCGGCGCAGCGGTTCGTAGAGCGTCGCCCATCCGAATCGAAGACGCGCGCATCGTGAACTTGGATGCTACGGAAATCGAGGAGTGCGGCATACGCCTGGGGCGGACGGCACGCCTCACCGGGGCTCCGTTGATCATCGACGCGACAAGCTCGGCAGCAACGGTCGAAGGCGACCACGCATTGCGATCGCTGTTCGCTGCTATAGCAGGCACAGGGTGTCGGGCGGCCGTGATCTGCATCGACCCGGCGCGAATTGTTCGGGTGGCGGGATCGATGCCGTTCTTGCTGATGGAAGGGCCACCGCTTTCACACGCGGCGTGGACCGACGCCTTTGTCGTAGCTGCCGAGCTCTCTGGCGCGAGACTCGGCGCCGATCAAGCTCGAGGACTCCTATCTCTGCACCCTTTGCAAATCGACGGCATCCAACAAGCCGTGATGCTGGCGCGCAGCGTGCAATCACCGGACCCAAATGCGGAGCGACGCTTCGAGACCTTCATGTCGGCGTGCAAGCAAGTTGGCGCGGAGGGCCTGTCGCACCTGGCCGAACGTCTGGAGCCGATGTTCTCACTTGACGACGTCGTGCTGCCAGCTGATCGCAAGCAGCAGCTTGGCGAGATCGTTGACAACGTCCGTCTCGCAGATCGGGTTCTGCACGAGTGGAAGTTTGGCGAGCAACTTCCCTACGGACGCGGCGTGACGGTGCTGCTGCATGGGCCGAGCGGTACCGGAAAGACCATGTCCGCACTCGCCGTGGCGAAGCAGCTGGGAGTGCAGATTCTCCGGATCGACCTCTCTCGCGTTGTCAGCAAGTACATCGGCGATACAGAGAAAAACATAGATCGTGTGTTCAACGACGCCAGCGCCTCTGGGGCAGCGCTCTTAATCGACGAAGCCGACGCATTGTTCGGCAAGAGAAGTGAAGTGAAGGACGCGCACGATCGGTACGCGAACATTGAAGTGGCGTACCTGCTTCAGCGCATGGAAAGTTACGAGGGCCTCGCGATCCTCACAACCAATCTGCGCCAGAACCTTGATGCCGCATTCCTTCGCCGTTTGCGGTTCATCATCGACTTCCCGCGTCCGGATGTCGAGGCCCGAGAAGAGATCTGGCGGCGTTGCCTACCGGAGAAATCGCACACGCTCGATTCGACGGCGTTTCGGCAGCTCGGCCGGAAGGTTGAACTAACCGGAGGCCACATTCGACAGATCGCGCTGCGGGCGGCTTTCGTGGCGGCGGCCGCCAACGAGTTAATCGGGCTTCCGCACATCACCTACGCGACGAACGCGGAGCTCGCGAAACTAGGCAGGCCGGCGGTAATGCTTGAGCTAGCGGAGGTTCGGAAGGCGGCATGAACGCTGACGCTCTCCTCAGGGTCACCAAGGCACTGCGCGAACGCCTGGAGCAGGCGGCAGGCGCGGGAAAGGTATTCGTCGGACCCCTCGACGACACGGATGCGGCGGGCGCTTCGCTCATTCTCTTTCTCTATCGAATCATGCCGAACGCGAGCCTGCGCAATCGAGAGCACCTTGTGCCATCCGACGTTCCGCCTCCGCCGGTCATCGTCTTCGGCAATTCGCTGCCTCTCGATCTGTACTACCTCGTCACTGTCGGGACTACTCCCGACGACAACGAAGAGGCGCTGCTTGAAATCCTCGGAACTGCAATGCAAGCGCTGCAACTCGATCCCGAGCTCACCGGCCCGGCCGTGGGATACGAAACCGTGCATGTGTCGCTCGACCCACTGTCGACGGAAGAGACGAGCCGGATCTGGACACTGTTCCCGACCGCGAACTATCGCACGTCGATTGCCTACGTCGCGAGCCCGGTGTGGATCGACCCTCGGTTGCCTGCGGCCGTCGGCCCACCCGTCGTGATCGACACGTTGAAGGTTGGCGTCCGCATCGACCATCCTGCGGAGACGCCATGACACGCCGATTTCTCGTTAGCGAGCCGCCCGAGATCGCGTACACGCGCGAGGGAATGCTGGCCGTCGAAGTGCTCGATGCCGTGACGCTCAAGCGTATCACGCAAGGCCTCGACGTCGTAGCGAAGGGAATTGCCGAGAAGCCCGTCGTGAATCACGGTGGGCTCTTCGTCTGGGTCAAGCAGGATGCGACGAAGTTCGCCGGGCTCACCATCGATCCGTTCTCGGCTCCGTTCGAACGGGTCGAGCTGACGGCCGCGCAGGTCAATCGGCCGATCCACAGCGTGCAGCTCAATCCGCTGCCGAGCTACCCCTTCGCGCCGGGCATCACCGCGGTTCGCGGCAGGCTGGTAGAAAGCGACAGCATGCCGCCTCAAATGCCGCGGGTTGCGATTCCGGGCGCGACGATGCGGTTGGAGTGGCTCGACGACGACGGCACGACGTGGCACCCGTGGCAGGCGCCGCGAGTCACGTCGCGGACCGGAGATTTCACGGCGATGGTGCGATTCGCGCGCGGGAGAGTCCACGAGGGCTCGCCACCTCCACCGCCCAAACCCGACGAGCCCCGCATCGACGCCGCGGGAAACCTCAGCGTCCGCGTCACTGCCCGGCGCGCCAACGGCACGCAGAAACAAAAGATCCATCCCCTCCCGCAGGGTCGCGTCACGGACAAGACCTTTGCCTGGGACGCCCTGTAACGAATCGGCCATCAGGAGAACGACGCCATGACCGACTACACGCAACCCCAGCCGGAAACTCCCACGCAAGACAATCCGTGCCGGGACCTGCCGAAGCCTCCCGAGAAGCCGCCGTGTATTCCCACCCGCGACCCGTGCACGCCGCATTGCAAGTGTCCGCCCGACCCGAGCGGCCCGCCCGCGAGCTGTTTCGACGATGTCATCCGCGATCAGAACAGCATCGTCAAGAAAGCCGAGCGGGCGAAGGTGCTGGTGGAAGAGCTCACTGCGATCCAGGCGAAGGTGACGAGCGCGCAGGCTGACTACACGCAGGACCGCTACGACGATCTGAAGGATCTCTGGGAGAAGCAGGACGAATCCCTCGCGGAGCTGATCCGGAAAGTCGTCTGCGCCGTGTGCTGCTGGGAGTGCCTGCTCGAGTGCCGTCTGTGCAATCAGCTCACGAAGATCCGCACGCTCGAGGAGCGCCTCAAGGGGCCGGGCGATCTCGTCGAGGGACTGGGGCTGCCGGAGAACGTCAGCTCGCTGTACGACCTGAAGTTCTGGCACGAGCGCAGTGTGGCCGCTCTGCAGGCCCGCGTCGATCGCATCAAGGGCGTCCTCGCGGCATGGGAGAAGCCGTCGGACACGCTTGGCGACGTGCTCGAGAAGAACGGCAAGCTGATCGACGACACGCAGAAGATCATCGCGACCGATCCGCTGAAGGCGGTGTTCGATCTCTTCATGGCGCTCCTGCCGCGGCACTGGGCCATCCGGCCGCGCGATGTGGATTCGAAGATCGACCCGAAATACATAAAGATCTGCGAATGCCGCGAGGAGCGTCCGCCGGAGAAGCCGCAGGAGGAGAAGCCCACGACCCAGGCGTACGGGAAGGACGACCGCACGCCGCGGAAGGGCGACGAGAAAGCCTACGGCAAGGACGAAGGGTCGAACTCCGACTCCAATTCCGACTCGACCGATGACTCGAAGACGAAGCCGGAAGAGAAAAAATGCAAGTGCGATGAGGGCACGCCCGATGACTGCTGCGGCCCCGACGCCGGCATCCTCAACATGCGCCAGCGCCTCATCGGCCCGCTACCGTATCTCGTCGACCCGAAGAAGTTTCCCGAGATCGTCTGCTGCCTGACGAAATACCGCCTGACGCCGGCCAGCGACCTGCTTGCGGGTGCTGAGGCGGAGCTCGCCGCGGTAACTACCGAGATCGATCAAGCGAAGAAGACCCTTGACGAGAGCACGACGGGCGCCATCGAAGCCGCGTTCCGCGCGGGGCTGCCCACTCCCTTCGACTGCAAGCCGTACAAGGAGAAGTGCGAGGAGAAGCCGACTGAGGCGACGCCTCCTCCGGAGGGCGAGGTCTATTTGCCTGGCACGAGGCAGCCCGACCCGAAACAGCCCGACCCCAAGCAGTACGACGCGAAGGCACAGGCCTGCTGATCCGAATCTGGAGATATCGCCATGCCCGAATATCTGCACCCCGGCGTCTACATCGAAGAGATCGAGCGGGGACCCAAGCCCATCGAAGGCGTGCCGACCAGCACGGCGGCGTTCATCGGCGAGCCCGAACGCGGACCGACGAAGCCGCGCCTCGTCACGAGCTACAAGGATTATCAGCGCTGGTTCGGCGGCGTGTTCGGCGACACCAAGTTCATGCCTTACGCCGTGACGGGATTCTTCGAGAACGGCGGCAAGCGCCTGTACGTGTGCCGCGTCACGGACGATGCGGCGACGCCTGCCGAAGCGGTGATCGGCAACTTTACCGTCCGCGCCGTGGGTCCCGGTTCGTGGGGCAAGCGGGTGTTCTTCCGGATTATGGATGGCTCCACGAAGAAAGCGGGTGCCAATGGCCAGCCGGTCGCCGTGGGGTTTCGCCTGCTGCTCGCCTACTTCTCCGCGCAACCCACGCCGAAAGACCTCGAGTGGTTCAACACACCGAACAGCTCGCCGCCGCCGCCGTACTTCGAGATCTTCGACGACCTGGAAACGGACGCGACCTCGCCGAACTATTGGGACAAGCGGCTGCGTGACAACTCGGCACTGGCCGAATTGATACTCAAGGACACCGCCCCGGCGACCGACCGCCCGGCGAACGGAGCCGCGACCCAGCTTGCCGCCAACGGCATCGATGGTGCGGCCAATCTGGATGTGGCCGACTTCGAAGGCAAGGACATTCCGCCGCGCGCCAAGCCGCAGGGTCTCGCCGCACTCGAGCTCGATCCTTACCGCGACGTGGCGCTGGTCTACGCGCCCGGTGCTTCCGTCGAGGTGAACAAGAAAGTCATCGAGCACTGCGAGCGGCTGCGGTTTCGCTTCGCGGTCGTGGACCCGGACAGGAACGTGAATATCACGGACTTCTTGCCGCGCGGGTCGATCACCGACACGAAGTACGCCGCGCTCTACTACCCGTGGATCCACATTTCAGATCCGAAGACGGGCGCGCGCAAGATCGTGCCGCCCGGCGGGCACGTGCTCGGCGTGTACGCACGCTCCGACTCGGAGCGCGGCGTGTTCAAGGCCCCCGCTAACGAAATTCTGCGTGGCGTCCTGGAGCTCACCGCGGACATCGACGACAACAAGCAAGACACGCTGAATCCCCGCGGGGTGAACGCCATCCGCCAGTTCCCCGAGCGCGGCATCCGCGTCTGGGGTGCGCGCACGCTGACGTCGGACGCGCTGTGGAAGTACGTGAGCGTGCGGCGCCTCTTCATCTTCCTCGAGCGCTCGATCTACGAGGGCACGCAGTGGGTGGTGTTCGAGCCGAACGACGATCGACTGTGGGCGCGCGTCATCGACACGATCCGACTGTTCCTGCGCACGCAGTGGCGTCTCGGCGCTCTGTTCGGACGCACTGAGGAAGAGGCGTTCTTCATCACCTGCGACCGCACGACGATGACCCAGGACGATATCCTGAACGGCCGCCTCATCTGCGAGATCGGCATCGCGCCGGTGCGCCCCGCGGAGTTCGTCATCTTCCGCATCTTCCAGCACACGGCTGAAGCTCAGAACTAGGAGAGAGGGCCATGGCACGCATCGATCCCCTACGCAATTTCCGCTATCGGCTCGAGATCGACTCCATTACGCAAGCCGCCTTCAGCGAAGTGATGATTGGCGAGACGACCATCGATGCCGTCGACTACCGCGACGGCAACGATCCGCCGCATGTGAGGAAACTCTCAGGCCTTACCAAGTACGGCAACATCACGTTGAAGTGGGGCCTCTACGTCGGCGCGAACGCGCTCGACCTCTACAAGTGGCACAAGGATGTGTCCACGGGCCAGGTGAAGTCGAAGCGCAAGAAGGTCGTCATCGTCGTGCAGGAGGAGGCCGGCGTCGATGCCGCGCGCTTCGTCGTGAGCGAGGCGTGGCCCATCAAGTACGACCCCAGCGATCTTAATGCCAAGGGCAACGAAGTGTTCATCGAGCTGCTCGAGCTCGTGAACGAAGGCATTGAGCGAGTGAGCTAGGCGACTAACGACGCAGGCGGGCGCATTCATGAACAGCAAGTCACCACTGGGATTTCGCACCGAAGTCGAGTTCGAGCTGCCAAAAGGCTATGTCGATGACTCGGGCGCATTGCATCGGCGCGGCGTCATGCGCCTCGCCACGGCGGCCGATGAAATTCTGCCGCTGCGTGATCCGCGCGTTCAGCAGAACGAGGCGTATCTCGCGGTCATCGTTCTGGCACGCGTCATCGTGCGGCTCGGGCAGCTGCCCGAAGTTCACACCGGCGTCATCGAAGGGCTGTTTGCATCCGACCTCGCGTATCTGCAGCGGCTTTATGAAGAGCTGAATTCGGCCGAGGAGGTCGACACGCTTCCGGCGGCGGCCGGCAAGAGCGCCGCCGGCAACTCGCTGCGCAGGGCGGCCGCGCTGGGGGAATCATGAGGGCCTATCCCGTGAAGTCGCTGTACGAGGAGATGGCCTTCATCGCATACCATTTTCACTGGTCACACGGCGACCTCATGCAGCTCGAGCACCGCGGGCGGCGGCGCTGGTGCCGGGAGATCTCGGCGATCAATCGCGCGCTCGATGGCGCTCCGCCCAATCCGTTCGAGCTCTGAGGAGGAGCGACGATGGCACGCCAAGACCCGCTGCGCGGCTTCCGGTATCTGGTCGAGATCGACGGGATCGTGAGCGGCGCGTTCCTGCGCGTGAAGGGGTTGTCTCGCGAAGTGCGGCACGAATCGTATCGCGAGGGCGGGGTGAACGAGTACGAGCACAAGCTGCTCACGCAGGTGACGTATCCCGTCGTGATCTTCGAGCGCGGCCTTGTGCTCGAAGATTTGTGGAAGTGGGCGCTGGCGGCTGCGGACGGTGATGTGACGCGACGGACGATTCGAGTGCGCCTGCAGGACGAAGGCGACAACCGGGCATGGGGGTGGCAGATCGAGCACGCGTTGCCGGTGAAGTGGTCGTCGTCGGACCTCGACGCGAACTCGTCGCAGGTCGTGATGGAGACCCTGGAAGTCGCGCATCACGGATTGAGGAAGGCGTCGTGAGGCTCGCAACACACAAGGTTCGCTCGCGCTGCAGCGTCATCCTGGCCGCTCGTGCGGCGGCGGGTGAGATGTGTCGTCGTTGTCTGAAGCCAATCCTAATCCGCACGGCGTCGGGCTCTTGCCGCTCGCGACTCGGTGCTCGGGCGTTGGCGTGGGCGCCGGCGTTGTTGCGCTGGGCGCGTGTGACTCGTGGGGCCGGCCCTATGGTTGTGTCGCGCGCGCCTGCGCCTGCCGGGTCATGGACTTCCTACTTTCACCTGCATCTCAATTTCAGCGCGGCGCTTCGCGAAACGGCTTCCGGACACGGGCGTGAGTCTGCGAGCGGAACGCACATGCCTCACCCGTGGCCATTACTTTCCGACCGAAGCGGGTTCCCGGCGATGCGCCACGCACGCGCTGATGGAGCGCGCGCTGGTCGAGCTCAGGTCTCGACCACGGCGATCCGCGCGCTGCTCAGCAAGTGGGATGGCGCGCTCCCCAATTCTTCTCGCGTGCCCTACGGCGGCCGAAACCGGAGCGAGTCAGTGCAGCCACGCGATCTGGCGCGCTGGCTGTCTTCCCGGGCCCGAGGTGCTCTAGCGCTCGGCGAATTGCCGCGAGAGACGCGCGGGCGAGAAACCTTCAGGCTCGCTTCGCAAGTCGGTCGCTTCTCGCACGCATTGCCCATCTCGCAGCCGATCGTTGAGGATCGTATTCGGCGCGAGGTCCGCGTCGCGCTATCGAGTCGCCGGAGCGTTCGCACACGGACTGATCTTTCTTCGCGCTCGGCGGTCTCGACCACGCACTCGTTGCTGCGGGTAGGTCTCGCCGTCCCGCGAACGCGCATGCACGAAGCGCTACGCGAGATATCGCGCATACCCAGCCCCGTCCAGCGCATCTGGCGTGCGCGGGACGCAGAGATTGCACCCTCGCACGCTTCGATGCGCCTGCAGGCTCTGGCGATGAAGCGACCCGTTGATCTCGTGTGGCGCACCAACACGAATACCACGATGACGGCGGATGCCTCTCCGCGAAGTGCGACGACGTCTGCATCCTCAGTGCGATCTGCAGGTGCCGCCGTGCCCTCGTCCCCGGCCAGCAGACCCGATACGAAAGTCGTGTGTGCAACGGCACTCGACCCCGCACTGGCGGACCGCTTTGCCGACGACGTGATCCGCCGCATCGATCGCCGCGCACGCATCGAGCGCGAACGCCGAGGGCTGTAGAGGAAACCCAATGACTCAGCCACCGCTCAAGAAGGCAAACATCACCGTTCTGGCCGGCGAGAACCAGAACAAGGTGATCACCGTGCTGTTCAACCCCACGGAATACAGCTTCGACCGCTCAAACTCGTACAAGGCGATCCCCGTGCCCGGCCTGGGTTCGCCGCTGCTCCAGTTCGTGAATGGCGAATCCGACCAGCTGAGCATGGATCTCTTCCTCGACGACTACACCGACCCGCGCGGCCCGACGTCGTTGCAGCAGAAGGAGACCGACCCGCTTGGCAAGCGCCTGAGCGACCTCACCGACCTGCTCGAGATCGACAGCAAGCTGCACGCGCCGCCGCCGGTGCGCTTCAACTGGGGCCCGATGGAGTTCACTGCGGTCATCGAGAAGATCGGCCGCAAGGTCACGATGTTTCACCCCGACGGCTCGCCGGCGCGCGTGACGCTATCGGTGTCGTTCAAGGAGTACCGCACGCTGCGGCAGCTGATCGAAGACCCGCGCCGCCAATCCGCCGACAAGACCAAGCGTCGCGTCGTCGTCGGCCGCGAGAGTCTCTGGCTGATCGCCTCGCGCGAGTACAACGACGCGAACGAATGGGTGCGTGTCGCCGAGAAGAACGATCTCGACGACCCGCGCGAGATCTCCGCCGGCGACTGGCTCGAGCTGCCACCGATCGAGGACCCGAATGGAACTGGTCGACCTTTCTAGGGACTACGGCAACTTCTATGCGCCGGCGTTCAGAGTGCGCCTCTCCGGCGCTGACGTGGTGCGCGACAAGCTGGTGGCCGTGAGCCAGGTCGAAGCCGACCTCGCGCTGAATGCTCCCTCGCGTTTCTCGTTCACGCTCGCCAGCTGCTACGACCTCGGATCAGGCCGCTTCAAGACCGGCCATGGAGAGGACCTGCTTGAGCTCCTCGCCTTCGGCGCCGAAGTCGAGGTGTACATGGGCTATGGGGATGCCTCCACGACGCCCCTCGCGATTCTCGGACTCGTCACCGAGATCTCGACGAGCTTTCCGGAAACCGGCTCGCCCGAGCTCATCGTCTCCGGTTACGACCACGGCTTTCCGCTACGGCAGGGCCAGAACTCGGACAGCTGGAAAGACCGCTCCGCGAGCGAAGTCGTGCAGCTCATCGCGAGCTTCCACAACCTGAACGCCGTCATCGACGATTCGGAGAAGCAGCCGCAGATCGAGCAGAACCAGCAGTCCGACTGGGATTTCATGGTCAAGCTCGCCGGGCGCAACAGCGATGACGCCAAGAGCCTGCGCTTCGAGGTTTACGTCGAGCCCGACGGCGCCGTGAGACGGCCCGTGCTGCATTTCGGCAAGCCGCGCGTGCGCTCGGCACCCGTCACGCGCCTCAAGTGGGGCGCGGGGCTCCTGAGCTTTCGCCCCGAGGCCAACCTCGCCGGCCAGGTCGCGAAGGTCGAAGTCTACGGATGGGACGTGAAGCGCAAGGAGCCGATCGTCGGTCGCGCGACTGCGGACGAAGTGGTGAGCCCGCAGGCGAAGAGCATTGCGCAGAACGTCACCTCGCTGGTGCGTGCGCCCGGAAAGGAGCCGACGCTGCGCCTGCGACAGCCGGTGTTCACGCAGTCCGAAGCCGACAAGCGTGCGAAGGCCGCGCTCAGCGACATGACGAAGAAATTCTTGACCGGCGACGGCGAATGCATCGGCCTGCCGGAGCTGCGGCCCGATCGAACGGTGTTTCTCGACAATCTCGGCAAGGCCTTCTCGAGGCCCTACTACATCGAGCAGGCGACACACCGCATCGACAGCGGCGGCTATCGCACGAAGTTCAAAGTGAGGGACGCAAACTCATGAATACCGCGCTCGACCATGGCAGCGAAGCGACGCATGAAACCGGCGGGCACGCGAAGGGTGTGGCCGTGGCGCTCGTGACTCAGAACCACGATGAGGACGGGCTCGCCCGCGTCAAGGTGAGTTACCCGTGGCATCACAACCCGCGCGAGAGTTATTGGGCGCGCCTCGCCGTGCCGATGGCGGGCAACGATCGCGGCACGACCTTCATCCCGGAAGTGGGCGATGAAGTGCTGGTCGGGTTCGAGCGCGAAGACCTGCGCTTCCCGTACGTGCTCGGCGCCCTATGGAACGGGAAGGACAAGCCGCCGTTCGCCAACGACGACGGTAACAACGACCAACGTGTCGTGCGCTCGCGCAAGCATCACTATCTGCTGTTCGATGACGGCGCGCAGGGCGTGGTCGAGCTCGCGCACGAGAACGGAGCTATCGTCCGATTCACCGACAACGAGATCGAGCTCAAGGACAGCCAGGGGAACCAGCTCAAGATCGAGAAGAGCGGCGTCATCACGCTACAGGCGAATACGCAGCTCAACATCAAGGCCGCCACCATTTCGATCGAAGCAACCGGCACTCTCGAGCTCAAAGCCAACGCGACGCTGACCGTGCGCGGCGCGCTCGTGAACATCAACTAGAGGCAACGCATGGGTCAACCTGCCGCACGACTCGGAGATCTGACCAGTCACGGTACGCCGCTCGGGCCGGGACCGGGCTGCCCGACGGTGCTGATCGCAGGACAGCCGGCGTGGCGTGCGGGCTCGGACACACACGCGTGTCCGCTCGTCGACGGGGTGAAGCCCCATGTCGGCGGTGTTGTCGCCGTGGGCAGCGTCACCGTCATGATCGGTGGGCTGCCGGCCGTCCGGCGGGGTGACATGGTCGTCGAAGCCGGCGCGCCGAATTCGATCGCGCTCGGCGCCTTCACGGTGATGATCGGATGAGCATCGACCTCCCAGCGGACGATCGCAAGGCTATCCTCGGCCGCGGCTGGGCGATGCCGGTGATGCTCGACCCACGCACGGGCCTCGTTGCGAGCGCCGCGTACGAGCAGGACATCCGGCAGTCCATCCTGATCATTCTCGAGACGGCGCCGGGTGAGCGTGTGATGCGGCCGAACTTCGGCTGCGGAATTCATGAGCTCGTCTTCGCCGCGGTGGACAGCACCACGCTGCAGCGGGTGCGTTCGACGGTGGAGGAGGCCTTGCGCCGCTGCGAAGCGCGCATCGACGTGCTAGCGGTGAACGTCCGCGAAGCAGCGACGACGCAGGGCGAGCTGCTTGTCGAGATCGAGTACCGAGTGAGGAAGACGAATCAGCTCGGCAATCTCGTCTTTCCATTCTATTTCCGCGAGGGGGGGCGCCCATGAAGCCCTCGCGTCCTCCGACCTTCGAGACACGTCGGGCAAGCGAGCTCGAAGCCGAGCTGTTCGCACGCGCGCGAGCGTGGATTCCCTCCTGGAGCATCGACAACGACGAGCGGGATTTCGGGCGCGCGCTGCTCAAGATCGCAGCACGCTTCGGCTCCGAAGTCACCGAACGACTCGATCGCGCGGGCGAGAAATTGCGGCTCGGTTTTCTGGACTGGCTCGCGGTCCCCAGCGAGGCGGCGCGACCCGCACGGCTGCCGGTGGTGTTCAAACTCACGGACAAGGCGCGCGAACCGAAGCCCGCCACGGCGCTGACCCGCCTGCAAGCGCCGGCCTCCGGTGCATCGGTTGTGCTCGAAACCGAGACGGATGTGCTGGTGCTTCCCCGGCAGCTGCAGGTGCTCGTCGGCGTCGATACCGCAGCTGACGCGTTCTTTCTGCCGCCTCCGGGGCTCACGAGTCTTGCGCCGCTCGAACCGCTGCCGACGCAATGGCTGCTCAAGGGTTTCGCATCCGCCGGCGCAACGAAGCTGCAGCTCGATCCGGAACAGGGGCTCGTCGACGACGTGCTCATCGAGGTCGGTGGCCTGCAATACCGGATCACGCAAGTGAAGGGGAACATCGTCACCGTTGATCCGCCGCTGACCGACGACCAGATCGAGCAGTCGGTCGTGAAGAAGGTGGCGGCGTTCATGCCGTTCGATGGCGCCGCTCGCAATCGCCAGATGCATGCGCTCTACATCGGGCACCAGGATCTGTTCAACATCGAGGCGGCAGTCACCATCGAAATCGTCGGAGCCAAACCGCTGGCCGACCGCAAGTGGGACTATTGGAGCAAGGGCGATCCGCTGTACGAGGACGGTTGGCAGCCTCTGCAGCTCGCGAGCCCTGAGGAACAGGCGAAAGCCGACGGACTCGTCCTCGCCAAGCGGAAGGGCCCCATGGAGATGCGCCCGCTGGTAAAGGGCGATAGCGAGAGTCGGTGGATTCGCGCCTCCGCTGCGACCATCAAGCCCGGCGATCCGCCGCAGCTCGTCGACGCGTTCGAGATTCGCATCAATTGTCGACACGGCGCGGCAGCTCCGCCGAGTGCCGATCCTTCGTCCGCCCCATTGGCGGAGGCCATGGCGAACACGACGCCGCTCGTGCTCGACAGCGTGTTCTTCCCGTTCGGGAAGGAGCCGCGTCAGTTCGATACCTTCTATCTCGGCAGCAAGGAAGCGTTCTCGAAGAAAGGCGCCGAGGTCGTGCTGGACTTCGAGCTGGCGGATACCACATTCACGGCGCTCTCGCTGGTGCGGGGCGGCTCCGTGGATCCAGTGCTCGCAGGTGTCGCGCAGGACGGCGCGCTGCATCTCCTGCAAGTGGACGCGAGCACGGGGATCATCAGCAAGTTTCGCGAACGCGAGCCGTTGCGCCCGCCTCCTGGCGACGGCGACACCGCAGCCACGCTCGGCGTTCAGCTCGATCGCCGCCCGCGCGGACGCGCACCCGTTTGGCAGGACGCACAGGGCTTCCTGGTTGCAGCGGCGGCAGCGGATGCCGTCTGGGTCTGGCGAGAGAATTCGACCAAGCAAAACGACAGCCGATGGTTGCCGTTCGGCTCCGTGCCATCTTCAGCCGCCGACCCGACGGCAACGATCGACGATCTCGTCTATCTCACCGATACGTCGATGCTGTTCGCCCTGCGCGGAGGTCAATTATCCGTGCGAAAATGGCCCGATGGGCCGCAATGGACTTCGCTCGAGACGAAGGATGGCGCTCAAGCGGTCGTGCTGAAGGCCATCGTGCCGGTGCTCGCCGTATCCGGAGACTCGCTTTCGACCTCCGCTGCCGCCGGCATGGTCGGTGTTGCCGATGACAAGAGTCTCTACGAGGTCAAACCGACTGGAATCTGCTCGAAGCTTTCGCCGGCCGACGTGAGCGCCGAAGTGCGGCCGCTTGCGGTCCAGAGGGCAGCAGATCTCATCGTCGTGCTTGCTCATTCCGCGTCGACCGACCTCAGCGTATTCCATTCAGTCCATGGCGAGAAGGCGATACCACTGCCGGAACCGCAAGCCGCGACCAAGGGGTTCGACGCGGTGGTGAAGAACGGCGTGTTGAACTACCTCGCATCGGTGCAGGTGCCTTCCGGAAGTTACCTCGCTTCATGGACGCCGCACGGTGCGCCGGGGGATCACATCAATCTGCTGCGTGCGCCGATACCTGCAGACTTGGGGCAGCCCGACGGCGCGCCCACCGCGATCGGCGGCCACGTAGTGGTCCCGGGCCGCGGCGGTGATTTGCTCGTTGCGGATCTGGATCTGACACAGAGACTGGAGCTCCAGGCAGACGTGGGCGAGGGCGTTTTTACGGCGGATCCGGCTCCACAGTTTGCGCCGAACGATCTCGTGGCGCGCGAGATCGGGGCGTCCGCGTTCGATGCGCAGCTCATCACCCGGACAGGCGTGACTCCGGAGAAACAGGCCTTCTACCTTCTCTCCGCGCCTTTTGCCACGGCGGCGAGCGGGCCACTCCACGGCTTTCATTTGATCGACGCGCCCCGGTGCGGCGATCTCAAGAAGGTCGGGACGCTGCAACTCGAAACGGACGACCGGACGACTCTCGTAAACGGACTGGTCAGGGTTGGCACAGCCCTTTACCGCGTGACGGGTATCAGCGCCAGCAACCTCGCGACACTGACTCCAAATCCTCCAGCGAACGCGTCATCGCAGCCGTACTGGAGCTCTGCGCCGATCACGGGTCGGGTTGCACCGTTCATTCGCCCGACGAACAACAACTGGGACGCGGCGTTGCTCGATCGCGCCGTGCTGCTGTTCAAGAATTCTTCGCCGACGCAGCGAGGGAAGGCTTTCAGTATCGGTGCGGGCAATAGCCCGTTACTCATCGAGCTGAGCACACCCTGGACCACGGCGCCCGCGGTCGTCATTGCTGCTCCTTTCGTATTGGACGCTGCCGTAGGCGCCTGGAGTCGCTCGCTCGGCGACACCTCCACGAATCCGGAACTGTCGTGGGAGTATTGGAATGGCGCCGGTTGGTGGAAACTCGTCGTAACGCGCGACGACACGCTGCGCCTCAAGAAGAGCGGGCAGCTGCACTTCACGGTGCCGCCAGACCTGTCACCGACGGATTGGTCGGGACGAACGAACTACTGGATTCGTGCACGCCTCATCGGCGGCGACTATGGTCGCGAGCGCGTTTCGGTCGCGAACTCGCCGCGGGACGCCAAAGGCTTCACGCACCAGACGGTCGAGCGCTCGACGGAGAATATCCATCCGCCGTCGGTGGTGAGGCTCAGCATCTCGTATGAGATCTGCGAGAGCGTGCTGCCCGACTTCGTGATGACACGCGACAGCGGCTCGTTGCGCGATCAGAGCGATGCGAATCGCACGAGCGGCGCGACGGTGGAGACTTTCGTGCCGCTCGCCATGCAGCTCGCGCGGCTCTCCGGGCCGTCAGCTGCTGACGCAGCGGCGGCTGACAGTTGCAAGCCCGACTGCCACTGCCCGCCAACAACCACGGCGGGCGCAATTTCGGCAGCGCCGGTCTCCAGCGCCCTCGCGCCCGCAACGCGGTCAGCTTCGACGACAGCGACGGCGGGAGGTCGTGCTCTGTATCTCGGGTTCGATGCTCCGCTGCTTGGCGAGCCGGTCAACGTGCTGCTGCTGGTCGAAGAACGTCTGCGCGATGACTTCGCGCCGATGACTGTCGAGGTGCTGATCGCCAACCGGTTTGTGCCGGTCACCGTCGACGACGCGACTCGGGCGCTCGGCGAGAGCGGCGTGCTGTCGATGACCTTCGCTATCCAGGCGACACCGCGCGACCTGCTCGGACAAACGCTCGCTTGGCTGCGTCTGACACCGAAGGCCACGGTGTCTTCCACCAACTGGAAGCCGAAAGTTTTCGGGGCCTATCTCAACGGCGTGTGGGCGAGCGCTGCCGAGACGCTCACACGCGAGCTCATCGGCTCATCGCAAGGTGAGCCAAACCTCACCCTCTTTCTCGCGCGTCCTCCCGTTCTTCGGAACACACTGGAGCTCCGTGTTCGGGAGCTGCTCGGCGAGGAAGAGCGCAACGCACTGAACGATGAGCGCGCAGGTCAGGTGCTGAGTGCGGTCGAGAATCTGCCCGGCGACTGGGTGCTATGGAAGCGCGTCATTGACCCAGCCGATGAAGACCCGACAGCGCGCGTATACGCGCTTGATGAAGCCACTGGAGAGATCCGTTTCGGCGATGGTCGGCACGGCCGCATTCCGCCCGTGGGTCGTGAAGCGATCGTCGCCTTCATGTATCGCCGCACCAATCCGGGCGTTCCGGACACCGCCGCATCGGAGAACGCCGCCTCACCGCGTGTCATCGCCGTACCGGGTAATACCATCGGGGCGCGCTCTCCGCTCAATCTCGTTTCCCCCATCGAGGGCGTCGAGGCAGTGTTCGCCGCCGACCAGGGCGCGGGCGGCGCGCCTCCGGAAGAGGTCGACCGCGTACTGCGCTATGGCGTTGCCGGCCTGCGCCACCGTGAGCGGGCCCTCACCGCCCGCGACATCGAAGATCTCGTGCTAGAGAGCTCTCCCGACATCGCGCAGGCACGCTGTTTCGTTCGCAATGGCTTCGTACAGCTCATCGTGGTGATGCGCGGCGTGAATCCCCTAGCCAGCGCGGCCCAGATGCGCGAGCTGCACCGGATGCTGGTGGCCGAAGCACCGCCCGCACTCAGTGCGCGGCACGCTCTTCGCATCGGTGGACCTGCGCTCCGGCGCCTGCGCGTCGACCTCAAGCTTCGCGTCGCGGGTCTGGAAGTCGCTGGTGCCGTCGCGCGCGAGGCTCGCAAGCAGATCAGCGCGCTTTTCGACACCGCGACCGGTGCCGCCGACAAAGAGGGTTGGGCGCTCGGCGAGAACCCAAGCGGGGCGGATGTCGCCGCCGCGCTTGCAAACGTGGCGCATCTGGAAAGCATCGCCACCGTCGACCTGCGCGAGATCGTGCCAGACGGCAGCGATCGGCCCTGGCCGCAGACGCTGAAGCGCAACGAGCTCGCGAGGCTCGAGAAGGACGGCGTGCGCACCGAGTTCGAGACGATCGAGGTGCTGTCATGAAGCGCCTCGCTCCCGATCTCTTCGATCGACGCTTTGCCGGCCTGGTCGAGATGGGCCGCGCGCGGCTGCCCGGCCTCGCGCCGGACTGGACCGACTACAACGCGCACGACCCCGGCATCACGCTCATGGAGCTGCTGGCGTGGGTCACCGAGGCACAGCTCTACTCACTCGGGCGCATGCGTCGCGACGAGCGCGCCGCCTATGCCGCGCTGTTCGGCCTTGCGCCAGGCGGAACACGGCCCGCTAGCGGCCTGATCTGGCCTGATCGGCTCGATTCCCGATCGCCGGCAGCGATGTACACGCAGAGCAGAGTGATTGCCGCCGACGCCGTGGTGGACCGCGTCGACGCCGACGAACCCACCTTCCGGCCCGACGGCAAGCTGTTGTGGGTGGCTGCGCGCATACGCCGGCTCGAGGCGCGGCTCGCCGATGGCCGGAAGATCGACTACACCGTCATCAACGAGCGCGGTGGGCCGGCATTCCAGCCGTTTGGTGCGGTCGCCGGCAAGAACGACGTGCTCCTGATGGACCTCGAATGCCGCGGCGATGACGGACTCTTCCCGCCGAAGCGCGCGGACGCAGAGGGCGCCCTCTGGCCCATTGGCGTGCGCGCCGACAAGCCACTCACCCGCGCGCTCGCGGAGCCGACCTCGCGATTCGAGCGGCTCAGCGCCACACGGCGCGTGGCATCGCTCAGGGCCACACTAGTCATTGGTACAGAGCGCGTGCCAGTGCCCATCGCCTCCGATTCGAGCGACGGACTGCTGCGAACCGGGACGCTGCTGCTCGACCTCTCCGCGGTGAAGGATTCACCGAAGCAGTTTGCGCTCGAACTGCGCGCGGCACGGGGCTTCGAGCGACCACCGCGACTCTTGCGCATCGAGCCGAATGTGGTGCCGATCGTGCAGGGGTACTCGGTGGCCAATGAGTCGCACACGTCCACCGGAGTTCCGAACTGGAGTTTTCAACTCGACATTCCGGGCCTACGGTTCGCTCCGTTCGAATCACCGGTGAAGATCGAGCTGCGTGACGCTGGCACCGGTCGGCGCACCGAGTGGCAGAGCGCGCGCCTTTCGGAGAGCGGGCCGGACGATGCGGTCTTCGAGTTTGACGTGGTTACCGAGCGTGTCACCTTCGGCAACCGCGTGAACGGGCGCATTCCGCCGCAGGGCGTGGAGGTGCTCGCGACCTACGCGGTGTCGGCCGGCGAAGAGGGCAGCGTCGCAGCCAATCGCAGGTGGGGAGTGCTCGGCTTCGCCGAGGCGTTTGGGGTGAACGTCGACGCTGTGACCGGTGGAGCGGCTGCTACCGACGGTATGGATGAGCGCCGCGAGGCCCGCCGACGCTCGCGGGAGGATCACGCGCTCGTGAGTGGCTCGGACATCGAGCAAGCTGCACTCGCACTGCCGTTGCTCGAGGTCGCGCGTGCCTGGGTGTTGCCGCCTGACGAGCAAGCGCCGCGAACGGGCGCCGTCACGCTGGTGGCCATGCGCGCTCGCCTTTCAGAGGAGGAAGCGGGCAGCACACCCGAGACGCCGCGTTGGCTCGAAGCGATTCGGCGCAGGCTGGTAGCGAAGATGCCGCTGGCAACGCGGCTCGGGGTGGTTGGACCTCGATATGTCGAGTTCTCGATCCGCGCGAAGATCGAAGTGGCGCCCGGACGCAATCCGGCAGACATCAAGGCCGTGATCGAACGCGGGCTCAGATCGTTACTCGCACTCGTTGGAACGTCCGCCCGTCGTCCCGGGGTGCCGGTCACGCCGCGCGATCTCATCGCGTCGATTCGGGCGGTGGAGGGAGTGCGCCGCGTGGCTGCACTGCGCCTCGTGCTCGAATCTGGCAAGGAGTCCGACGAGATCAAGGTGCCGCGAAATGGATTGCCGAGAGTCGATCTCGTGGGCAGCCAGTTCGAGATGACGCGCGCCGGAGCCGGAGGTATGCCATGAGCGGACCGGTGCGACGGGGCTATCGCTTCAGCACGCCCGCGCAATGGGGCACGTGTCTGTTCGACCGGGTCGATCGCGAGTTCTTTGCCGCCGATGGCGGCGTGCAGCCAATCGCCCCTTACGAGCCGAGCGGACACCTCTATGAAAGCCAGGGCGCGCATGCACCGGCAGTCACGCGCGCTGGCGAGATTCTCTGGCACGACGATGCGGGCTGCCTACATCGGCTCACGGATTGCAGCGATGTTCCTGAGGTTCACGCGGCTCCGTACGCGCTCGCCCGAGCCTCCCGAATCGTGCCGACATCGAACGGGTTGTGGGTCGTCGGGGAGGTGGGAACCACGCTGGAGCGATACGAGGAAGAGACGCTCTCACGCTTGGCCGTCGTGAGCATTGCCCAGGCTCGCGTGATCGATCTCGCGAGCGATAGATACGACCAGTTGTTCGCACTCGTGGAGCGTGACGGCGCAGTGCAGGCACTGTGTATCGACTGCGTCGGCCGCGTCGTCGGAATGGTGACCTTCGAAGGCCTCTCCGAGGCGAAGGCCTTCGTCTACTTACGGCGCTCAGAGCGCTTCGCCGTGCTAACCGACGCATGTCCGCGGCTCGATTGGTTCCCTGCTGAAGGGGGGAAGGCGCTGACGAATCTCGTCGTCGGGGCGCTGCATCCGTGCTTTGGCGCCTCAGCGCTCGGCTGCGATGCGCGCGGCCGCGTGTTCCTGGCCGGCGCTGACGACGCCACGCTGGGCGGCAAGCCGTTCGTGCTCATCTTCGATGCCGATGGGGCGGCGCTCGGCGAGATTCCCCTCGACGAGCGTGATGCGCCTGCGACTGGTGTGGCGGGAGTGCGCAACAGCCTGCTCGTAACCGGGCCGCGCGGTCTGCTCCGGCACTCGATTGCGACGCTCGTTCCGGATGGCACCGCCGAGGTCCGGTGCTCCCTGATCACGCCGCTGCTGCACTCGCCCGATCACGAAGACGCGCGCCGATGGCTGCGCATCGAAGCCACGGCGAAGCTCCCCGACGGTGCGTCGCTGGAGATCTCTTACGCTGTGACGGCCGATGCGGCGGTTCGCGATCGCCTCATCGCGATGGCCGAAGACCAAACGACAATGGCCGGCTACCGTGTGACGAAGCTGCTGCGCGAGCCTGGTATCTGGCACGCCCCGATCGTATTTCACGGTAGCAAGGCCTCGGGGGACGCTCGACCCGCAACATCGGCTGCACTGTTCTCCGCACCGCTGTTCGACGTGCACGAGCCGTACGTTTGGGTCTGCGTCACGCTCATCGCGACTGCCGGCGGATCGCTGCCGTCACTCAGCGAGCTCGCTGTGCTCTATCCGGGGAACAGCCTCATGGAGAGTCTGCCGGCGATCTATCGCCGTGCGGAGGCACAGCCGGGCAGTTTCCTGCGCTCGCTCGTCGGCGTGCTCGAGTCCACCACGCAAGGGCTCGATGCGCGGATCGCCTCGCTCGCGAGTCACGTGCATCCCGCCAGCGCGAAGGGGCCGTGGCTCGATTTCATCGGGCGCTGGCTCGGATTGCCGTGGGACGATGCCCTCACAGAAGAACAGAAGCGGCGCATCGTCACCCGTGCATCGGACATCGCACGAGATCGTGGTACGCGAGCAGGGCTCGAAACGCTACTTGCGTGCCTGCTGCCTGATAAGCCGCCGGGATTCAGGATCATCGACTCGACCGCGGACGTCGGGTTTGCGACCGTGGGCGGAGGGGCGTGCCTCGGCAGCGCGCTGCCCGCAATACTCGGCGGGAGCACGCAATGGAGCCCTGAGTTGGACGCTACCGCAGTGCTGGGCCACATTCGGCTGCCGTGCCCCGGACAAGCCGACGACGGTGTGCGGCAGATCGCCGGCTTCGTACGCGTCGACATCGCTGCGGCGGGCGAAGAGCGGCGCGCATGGCAGCCCTGGCTGCCGGCGCTGCTCAACGACATGGTTCCGCTCACCGCGCGCCTGCAGGTGCGCTGGGTGAGCCCACAGGCGCTGCGCGGAACGCCAGTGCTTGGCTCGCTCGTACTAACGGCCGCGCCGACAACTCATTTGGGTAGCGACGCCGTCACGGGCGTTGCGCGATTGCCGGAGCGTGGCAGCCGCATCACCGCTACGGGAGCGGATATCGGTACGCGTTTGCAATGACGACAGGAGATTCATCCATGTACAAGACAGACACGTCACGGAAATCGTCGTTTCGCGGCGCGAGCCACGAGTGCTGCACTGATGGGCCGTGCGACTCGGGGCTGCGCAACCAGTATTTCGAAGGTAAGCGCCTGACCGCGGACTCGTTTCGCGTCGAGCAGAGCTACTTGCTCGAGCGGCGCCGGCTGCTGAATCGAGCGATTCACGGCTGGGGCGTTGTGTATGGTTACGCCATGAAGCCAATGAGGGCGGAGAACTGTCGCACCGAGGACGAGTCGGGTTGGCTCGAGATCGGGCCTGGACTCGCGCTCGACGAATGCGGCCGTGAGCTGCTGCTCGCCCGACCTACCTCACTCAGCAAGAAGAACGTCATTCTTCTCGACGGGGAAGGCGCGCGCATGGAGCGGCCGCCTGAGGGGAGTTACGAGCCTTGCGGCAAGCAGCAGCATGGGGAAGAGCGCCCTCGAGCGTGCTGGCGGCTGAGCGCGCACTACGCCGAGCAGTCTGTAGGGCCGATCAAGATCAACGATCCGTGCAGTTGCGTACACAACGAGTGGGATCACGTCTGCGAAACCGTGCGCTTCTCGTTGCAGCTTGTGGACTGGGCGAAGTGCTGCAACCCCTTCGACTGCGAGCTGACCTGTGGCTGCGGGACTGGTCCCTGCTGCGGTGAGCATTCAAAGGAGCCGTCGAAAGACGACGCGAGGCAGAGCAGCGCGCGTTACGAGCCCAAACAGCCTGATGCGCAGAAGAACCCCGTGCATCGCGGCGGCTGCCAGTGTCTGTGCGATTACCTGACAGGTCTGTCAGACACGGAGTGCGGCGGCCTCCGCGAGATCGAGGACCCCTGCGCGCACATTCGCGCGGATCTGTGCCACGGCGTTCCGCTCGCCTGTGTGAGTCTGCGCGAAGGGGATTGTGAGGGCGAGTGGCTGTTCGACCGCTGGATCGAAGCGTGCGGCCCGCGGCGCCTGGTGAAGAGCAACGACGTGCTGTTCGATCTCATCCGCGGATGCGATCTCACGCGCATCAGCGCTATCGGCTGGGCCGGCTGGCACCGTTCGCCGAAGTTGGTCGACTGGGACGATTTCGAGGCCTCATTCGGCGCTCTGAGCGAAAGTGAACTCAATCGCTTGCGCAAGAGCAGGGATCGGGGCGAGAAGTTTACCGTCGTCACTTTGAAATACTGGGTGGAATTCTCGCGGCCGGTGCGGGAGGACACAGTGCGTGCAGACTGTTTCTCCATGACGGTGCTAGGGGAAGAGGACGAGGGCGGTTGGGCCGGAGCGCACCGCGTACCAATACTGAAGGCAGAGACCTGGGCTCCCTCTGGCACTCCGCCGGGGCTCGTGACTCGTGCCACCTTCGTCGTTGATGGACGCTGGCTGTACGATGCGGTCAATGGATCCAAGACGATCTTCGATGAGGATCCGACCACCGTCGAGATCGAGATTCGCGGCGACCTCATCGTGGACTGCAACGGCCAAACGATCGACGCCAACGCCATCGGACTGTCACCTGCCCCGACGGGCAACGGCACGCCGGGCGGCACCTTTTTTTCGACCTTTCTCGTGCAGGCACGCGATTCCCAGTCCCCGCCGGCCGGCTATGACACTTCGCATCGTTCCCAAGGAGTTTGAGCCATGACCACCAACAACCAGCCACTCGCCCGGGCGAAGGGCACCTCCACGCTCGCACGCGCGAAGTTCGGGCCGGGCATGCTGTTGCAGCACGAAGACCTGGAGCAACTGAACGTCTACACGCGCGAGCTCAATCGCTTGATGTTCCGCTCGCTATTCGGCTGCGGCGTCGTGTGCGGCCTCGTCGTCGGCACGGACGTGAAGTGCGGCAAGGTGAACGTGACGGTGGGTAGCGGGCTGGCTCTCGATTGCCAGAGCGATCCCATCTACGTGCCGAAGCCGCAGAGCATCCTGCTCGAAGAGGACTGCGACCCCAACATCGACAGCCCGCTCTGGGTCGTGCTGTGCGGAACCGAGAAGTGCTGCGCGCCGCGCACCTCGATGTGCTCGTCGGATGACGATGATGCGGCCTCCGTCTGCACGCGGGAGCGCGATGGGTTCGAGATTCGCATCATGCGCTCGCGCCCACAGTGTACTTGCAGTTGCCCCGACTCCGGTTCGGATGCCGCGGCGTACGAGGTGCAGCGTCGCGAGCACAAGAGCGAATGCTGGTGTGTGGATCCGAATGATCCGTGCTACCGCGACCACTACGCCGGCAAGTGCGGCTGCGACTGCGAGGATTGCGAGGCCTGCGATTGCGTGCTGCTCGCTCGCCTCGATCGCGACGACAGCAAGCAGGACTATTACCCCGTGTGGAAGCCGGATCATCGCGTGCGTCGCTTCATCCGCCCGATGCTGATGCGCGATCCGCAAGTGCAGATCGACGAGAAGAAGCGGAAGCGTCCCGACGCGAAGGGGTACGAGCAGGAGCAGGAGGAGAAGCGACAGTTAGAAGAGGGACAGCAGGACCAGAGGCAGCACGAGCCGGCGCAGGCGGCGCGGGAGGCCGCCCCCTCAAGCACGAAGCCTTCGCGCAGGTCTTCGACCAAGCGCAACTCGCTCGTGTAGTCGTCCGCTGTGGGAGATCGGCCTCCACCGGTGCGGGCACCCGCCATCGCGGAACGGCGGCCGGCTGCGGTTGCGGGCGCCGAGCCGGTTGCCGTCGCTGCGCGCACGCCCGCGTCAGCCACGCGCTCCTTGCAGAAGCGGTTCGGGAATCGCGGCACGCAGGCGCTGGCGGCTCGAGTCGTCGCGCGTGCGACTGCGCACGGCGGCCCGTCGCAGGGCATTGGCGGCTCGGGCCAGCTCACCCTAAGCCAACCCCTCGATGCTCACGAGCGCGAAGCCGACCGGATGGCGAATATGGTCATGCGCACGGCGTCAACGCCATCGAACGGTGCTCGTCTCACTAGCGCTTCGGCCGGCTTGGTGGAGCAACGACGCTGCGCTGACTGCGAGGGGGAATCCAAGCAGCTCGAGGTTCAAAGAAAGGAAACCGCCGCCGACACGCCGCAACTCACGCCTGCGGTTTCAGCCAGCATCAACGCGCTGCAGGGTGGTGGCAGGCCGCTGCTTGCGTCCACGCGCGAATTCTTCGAGCCACGCTTTGGGGCCGATTTCAGTCAGGTGCGGTTGCATACCAACGCGCAGGCTGCTGACACAGCAAGGTCGATCAACGCAAAGGCCTTTACCGTCGGGCGGGACATCGCTTTCAGCGCAGGTCAGTACGCGCCTGAATCGCGTGAAGGGCAGCTTTTGTTGGCGCATGAGTTAACACATGTGGTGCAGCAGGAAGGCGCGCAGTTGCTGCAGGCACAAACGCAGGCGAAGGAAGGGGCGGCCACCGGTGGGGCCTCGTCGGAGCGGGGAAAAGGGTCTTTGAATTTCCTATCCACGCTGGACTCGCCCGCAGCGGTGCTCGAGATGCAGACCCTCGTCGGCAACCGGGTCGTGGCCCGGCTGATTGAGAACCGCATGCCGCAGCCTGGGGGCGGTCTTGCGGGAGGCGGTGCGCCCGCGGCCGGCTCGCCCGGCCGGAGGGAGGCACCTCCGCCCTCGCGCTCCCCCTCACCTGCGGGTGCGCGTGGCGGGACGGCCGCCGAGCCGCGGCCTACTCCGGGAGCGGCCGGAGGAACGACCGCTTCAGTGGCAGGCGGGGCGGCTTCTGGCGCCGGCTCGGTACCCGCCGTTACGGCGGTCGACGCCGTCTCGGGTGCTGGCGGCACCACCCCGGCCGCGGGCGCCGCCGCGAGCGAGGCTGGAGCCGCGCCGGCGACCCCGCTGCCCGCCCCCATCGCGGCCCTGCAGAACCTGACTGCATCGACGGCGCCGGGGATGACGAGCGTGGCTGGGGTCGCCGTCAGCACGCTCGGAAACCAGCTCTCGGTCAAGGCCTACGACAAGGCTCCGAAGGGCCCGATGCCCACGGGCCTGCCGACCGGCCCCGAACCGGTGCTCCCGCAGGGGCCGACCATCCCCGAAGCGCGCGACGTCACGCCCGCCGGCGATCCCGAGTCGCCCGGGGCGATCGAGGCGGCCGCTCAGGGAGGCGCGACTCAGCTCGAGGGCGGACGGCGCGCCGCCGAGCAGGCCGCCGCCGGCGACATGGGCGTCGGCGCGCTCGCCCCGACGGAGCAGCCGGACGAAATCCCGGAGCTCGGCCTGAAGTTCGTCCTCCCCACCGGAGGTCCGCAGCCGATCGACGCCATGGCGGACCCCGAGGTCGCGGACCTGCTAGAGCGCGTCCACGGCAAGGAGGGGCGCGAGACGGCAGCGCGAGAGCTCAGCCCCGCCCAGTCGATGCTGGCCGACGGCGAGCAGACGATCGACAGTCAGCAAACCGAGGCGGCGGAGCTCCTTCGCACCGAGAACGAGCGGGGCACGCTCGAGCAGGTGGCCGTTCGCGAGGAGGCGCGGATGGCCGTCGAGCAGGACAAGGCCAAACTGCGCGAGGAGAACACCAAGGCGATCGAAGAGTACGAGCGCGAGGTGTCCTCCGAGAAGACGACGGCGGAGGCGGAGGTGCGCAAGGCCAAGGAGGATGCCCGCAAGGCCGAGGAGCAGGCCCGCAATCAGCCCGAGGAGGACGACGAAGCCTGGTACGAGTGGGCGTGGAGCAAGGTCAAGAGCGGCGCCAAGGTCGTGGCAGGTGCGGTCAAGGACGCGGTGGTCGCGGCGTACCGGTTCGTCAAGGACTGCGTGAAGCGCTTCTTCTCCAAGGTCCGCGAGCTCGTGAACCGCGGCATCTCGAAGATCCGCGAGATCGGCGGTCGGATCTACCGCGCAATCCGCGCCAAGGTCAAAAGCGCGCTCAACAAGATTAAGGACATAGCCCGCCGCATCGGATCCTTCGTCAAGGACCTCGTCAAGCGGGTGGGCTCCTTCATCAGCGACATCGTGGGCCGCATCGTCGGCTTCTTCAAGGACATGATCGGCCGGATCGCCGACTTCTGGCGCAAGGTCTGGGCGTTCGCCGTCAAGGTCAAGGAGCTCATCAAGCTCATCGCGAACGGCGTCATCCAGGTCTTCGTTGACCTGATCGAGAACACGAGGGCGGTCATCGCCAAGGTGAAGGGCTCGATCCAGGAGTTCATCAACAACACGCCCGCGAAGATCCAGGAGGTCTACGACAAGCACATCGCCCCGCTGCTCAATGACAAGCGCGGGCCGGGCGGCCATGAGCCAGAGGAAAGGAGCGCATCGGCCGACTCCGGACTAGGGGGCGTCGTCGCCAGAGCCTTCATTCAGCGGCAGGAGGCCGAGCAGGAAGAGGAAGTCAAGGAGACGCACTCCGAGGGCGTCTGGCGCCACCTCAAGGTCCGCGGCAACTACTTCGTCGACAACTGGTGGGGCGTGGTGCAGGACGCCCTCTTCGAGATCCTGGTGCCGGGCGTCGCGATCTATCGCCACGCCCCTGCCATGTGGAAAAAAGTGGTGGAAGCCTGGGACGCCTTTCGAGCCGGCAAGCCGTCCCAGGGTTGGGACGCCGTGCTGGACGCGGCACGCGAGCTGTGGGCCATGGTGGGCGTCTTCATCGCACAGGTGTCGATCGCGGCGTTCATCATCGGGTCGGTCCTGGGCACTCCGATCGTCGGCGTCGCGGCGCTCACTGCGATCGGCTTGGGCGTCATCGCCATCGACATCGCGCTGCAGGCTGCGACGATCGCGAAGGCGGTCTCCAACTTCGACGACGCCGACGAGGACGAGAAGCGGCTCGAAGCCGACTACGGCCGCGTCGCGGACTCCTCTATCGCGATCGCGATCATGATCGTCCTCGTCGCGCTCGGGGCGGTCGCCAAGGTCACAGCGACCGCGCTCCTCCGCCGCTTCCCGGCCCTCGGGCGGATCGCCGAAGGACTCAAGGCCAAGGTGAGGGGAAAGCTGGGCATCAAACCCAAGCGGCCGCCCGAGATACCGAGCAAGCTCAAGAAGGTCGAGGTGACTCCACCGCCGTCGAGCCATCCGACCCGCGCCCTGCTGCCCAATGACGACGCCCGGATCGCATTCGACAAGTGGATGGAGGGCAAGCCCCCGCAGGCCATCAAGGCACGGGTCGAGGGCAAGACGGTCCCCGAGGTGATGGACCTGATCAAGAAGGAGCTCAAGTGGGTCGCCGAGCAAAAGGCGATTAGGGCCCACAACGCGTTGTGGGAGGGCGAGATGCTCGATCCGAAGATGAAGAACGGGCCTGTGCCGGACCCGCGCGGGGACGTGCGCACCCGCTGGAACGACAAGCCGCCCGCGGAGGTCGACGAAGGCTTGCGCCTCAGCAAGAACACGGGCGAGCGCGTCGAGCTGTTCGGCGACGACTACCCCGGCATCGACGGCACGCTCGGGCAGCCTCCGCGACCGCTCCAGCTCAAGGCGGTCCCTGCCACCGTGGGCATCGAGAACATCCCGCGGGTCGCCGGCGATGCTCTGGACAAGGCTCTCGGACACGGCTTCTCGCGGGTCGAGGTCAGCATCGAGGCGCCGGGCCGGACCGTCGCCGAGGTCAAGGCGGCGTTCAAGGCCAACCCGCCCGGCACCCTGACCGCGCAGGGCAAGGTCCACCCGTTCGTCGACCCCGCGCATACCTTCAACAAGGGCGTCAGCCGCGTGCGCGTCTGGTGCACAGACGGGGTGTTCGAGCCAACAAGCTTCACCCCCGTGCCGCCGCCCGTGCACCCGAACCTCGATCCCGACAAGGCGAAGGACGCTGACAAGGACAGGGTCCCCGCCGGCGCAGCGTCCGGCGGCTGATACTGTCGATGGCAAATTGCTGATTTAGACATGCATGCGCAAGCGTCGCTCTCAGTAACTTGATGGGCCAATTTGGATTCATGGATCATTGTCTTGTACTTGGGAATACATCCCGCGATGAACTTGGATAACGCCCACGAGCGCGCGTTGCGCTGGACGGTGGTCTTCCGGATCTCGTTGCGTGCCCGCTGTCCTGCGGTTGGATCCAGTATCGCGATAGCAGCTCGGGATATGGGCATCGAGCGGGACCGTTCTCGAAGCCATGGCAGCGACCAGTATCTCGACAACGCGGGGCGCAATCAAGCCTTCGGGCATCTTTACGATGGGCAGGACGCTCCCAACGTGACCGCACACGACCGCGGAAACTATCGTTTCAGGTTAAGGTGATCGTTGTGTGCAACGGCAACAAGCAGATGCGCGTCGCCCATTCTCAGGGTGCACTGGTTGTAATGACGCGCGTATCGAGGTATGGAGTGCGGATTTCGCAGAACGACGGACGTCAGGATGGAAACGCCCTAGAACTGAGGACGGATACCGAGTGTACATACCATGATCCGCGAGTCCAAAGAACATAACGCGGCTGATACTAGGCGCCGCTCTCCGAGTCCCTCTTTGATCACCCGCAAGTCGAGGGAGCCCGAGTCCGACAGGGCCGGAACGCTGAGGCAGCGTGTCGGGAACCAAAGCATTGAACGCCTGATGCGCGAGATGTCGTCCGGCGACTCCAGTGGTTTGGCACCGCTTCGTGCTCCTTCGATCCAGACGAAGCTCGCGATCAGCAAGCCCGGCGACGCGCATGAGCGGGAAGCCGATCGAGTGGCAGATGCCGTGATGCGGATGCCCGCGAATGACGTAGCAATCGTCGCCTCGAACGCATCGCCGGCCAAGGTGCAACGAATGTGCACCGACTGCGAGGAGGAGCAGAAGCACCAGGCGATTCCGCAGGTGCAGAGGAAGGAGCAGGCCGCCGATTCGCCGTCCCTGGCATCACCCGTGGCGACGAACATTCAGGCCCTGCGCGGCGGCGGCAGCGCGCTCCCTGCGGCGACCCGCGCGTTTTTCGAGCCCCGGTTCCGCGTGGACTTCGGCAACGTGCGCGTGCACACCGGCGCGCGAGCAGAGGAAGCGGCCGAGTCGATCAGCGCGAAGGCGTTCACGGTAGGGAACGACATTGCATTTGGCAGCGGCCAGTATTCGCAGGCGTCACACGAAGGGCGAAAGCTGTTGGCCCATGAGTTGACACACACGGTGCAGCAAGGAGAGTCGGAGTCTTCGGGCGCCAACGTGCAGCGTGATTTGCTTGACGACCTTACCGAGGGATTGACCGGTGCCGGGGAGTCCTTTGTAGCAGATGCAGAATCAGCCGTCTCTGCGGTCTCAAGCGAAGTTGGTTCCGTTGTCGAGAGTACTGTGGACGCGGTGACATCCGCAGTCTCAACCGGCGAACAGACAGTTGGCGGGATAGTCGAGTCGGCGCAACAGCAGCTTGGTCCAGTTTTGGATGCGGTTCCGCCGGTTCATCAACCAAGCGAGACCCAGGAGTTTCAAGTTGATTGGAATAGTTCACCGGCGTTGATCCTGAAGGCCTGGGCACTTCACCTGGATCCGCAGATCTTTCGCGATGCGCGTGGGAAGTCACCCGCAGTCCTCTTCAGTCAGATTGATTTTCCGCCGCACATATTGGAAGCGGCTGCGGAGTTGGCAAGACAATCACGATCGGCTACTCCCAGTCCTGTGTCCACGCCGAGTCCAGTCTCCGGGCCGGTATCGGGTCCGGTGTCCACAGGTCCGGTCTCGGGTGTTCGACCAGTTGCCGGAGCGGGCGGCGGTATCGGACTCGGCGGCGCAGCAGTATTTGTCATTGCCTTCATCATCGGTTTCTTGCTTCCATTCCTGATTGGATACGTGATCGAGCATTCCGAAGAGACCAGTCAGGAACCCGATCCGGATGTGATATTGCCTCCTGGCGGCGTGGGATCGACAACCGATCCCAGTGGCGACGCTGGAGTTCCCACTCCATCTTCCAGACCCACGCCAAAACCGGATCCGGATCCAAAAAGAGACTCTCGCGAGGAAAAGTGTCGAGAGCTGTTTAGAGGGAGTCTGAATAATCCAGCTCAGGCAGATCCGCTCGAGTGCGATGGGATCAGCCTGGAACAGGTACTCGAACAGAATCTGCGCAAGCCGAAATTCATGCTCGACAATCCGGGCAGGTTCAAATTCGGCAAACCCAAGGCATCACAGAAAGTTGAAGAGGCCGAGGCATGCGGGGGAGGTCCAGGGCAAACCATTCATGTACCCATCATTGATAAAAACACCAATTCCCCTGTTGAAGATATAGAGGTCAGCATTTTTGAATGCGCTTGTTGTGATGAAGAGGGAAATTTGAGCGTCGTATTTGAAAACCCGCACATCTCTTCGGGGAAGTAGTGAATTGCATCAGCTAAAATTTAATCTGACAGCGGTGTCTTGGTTCCCCACGGCGAATCGCAAGCCGAGGCGGGGCGCGGAGCGGTCGGGTGGCGAAGCGCCCCGCCTCGGCGCATTGGAGGACACCATGACGACTGAACAGAAGATCATCCGCGCCAAAGTTGGGCTGTTGGAACTTGCCAAACAGCTCGGCAATGTGAGTCAAGCCTGCAAGATGATGGGCTATAGCCGCGACAGCTTCTATCGCTTCAAGGAGCTTTACGACAAAGGCGGGGACCTTGCTCTGCAGGAGATCAGCCGCAAGAAGCCGGTGCTCAAGAACCGGGTGCCGCAGGAGATCGAGGACGCCATTGTTGCGCTCGCCGTCGAGCGACCGGCCTTCGGGCAGGTGCGCATCGCCAACGAGTTGGGCAAACGCGGGCTCACCGTGTCGCCGGCTGGCGCACGGGCCGCGCGGCTCGGGCTTCCTGCTTTGGGGGCTGGACACGCTATCCGCCGCGGCAGAACAGTTCAAGCTCGGCGATGCGGTGCACGCGCGCGTCGATCTCGGCGCGTTTCATGCGCGCGACGCGTAGCGGCGAGGCGATGTTCTCGAACACCGTGAAGTTCGGATAGTTGATGAACTGCTGATAGACCATCGAGACATTGCGCAGCTGCACCGCAACGCCGGTCACGTTCTTTCCGTCGAACCAGATCTCGCCGGCGGTCGGGCGCTCCAGCCCTGCCATCAGCTGCATCAGCGTCGTCTTGCCGGAGAGCGTCGTGCCGAGCAGGATGTTGAAGCCCTCCTCGGCGAGCCGCAGGCTCGTTTCATGGATGTGCGTCTGCGTACCGATCCGCCTGACGCTGTTCTGCGGTGCCGATCCGCGGCGTCTCAAGGAACAGTGCCTCGCGCGCAACCTCGCTAATCGTGACCTTGAACTTGATGGCGACGAATTCCCGGATATTGTCCTCCCATGCGTCCGCCTCGTGGCGGGCCTCCTGCTCGCGCAGCATGTGCTCGCGCTCGAATTCCCGGTCCGGCCACCACGGCTCCCCGGCCTGATAAAGATGCACCGCTTCAGCGAAAAGCTGGTCGCGGTCCGCCTTCAGCCCATCGACGTCGATCTCGCCAACCCTAACCGGTCAGAACCTGCGGCCGCCGGTCTCATCGCGCAGATAGGTATCGCGATTGGTGCTGCCGATAAATACGCATTGACGTGGCTCAATTGCTTCCATGCGGCCGTAGCTCGGTCGGTAGCGTTCGACCGTGCGGGTGATGAAAGCCTTGAGCAGTGTCGTCTCGGCGCGGCCCATCGCGTGCATTTCGGAAACTTCAATCAGCCATTTGCCTCGCAGGTGCTGTGACACGTCCTTGCCGACGGTCACATCGGGCAGGTTGTCCGAAAACCACCTGTCGCCGAGAATTGCGCACACGGTCGACTTGAGCGCACCCTGTGGCCCTTCCGATATGAGCATGTGGTCGCTCTTGCATCCGGGGGCTAGCACCCGTGCCACCATGCTGATCAGAAACATCCGGCCAATGGTCCGCGTGTATGGATTCGACTCGACGCCGAGCCTTGTCGTCAACCAGTGATCGAGCCGCCCGACTCCGTCCCAGCGCAGCGAAGCAAGATAGGCGCGCACGGGATGAAACGCGTTTTCGGACGCCCGCACAGAGATCGCGTCGTGGACAGTGTTCTTGGCAATGCGTTTCAGTCCGGCATGCTGCAACCATGTCTGCACGACAACGACATCATTGTCATCCACCGGCCTGACTTCGAAGTGCGGGTCTCCGCTAATCTCGTGCAGCAGCAGCGGTGCACGCAGCATTTCATTGAAGGGGAAGATCGATGATGATCTCGGTCGTTCAGCCGCCGGCGGCGTACAACGCGCCGGTTTCGAGCGAATGGTAGCGGAGGTTTGCCTTGGTAAGGTTGGTGCGGTTTGCGCCCGCGAGGTCTCGCGCTTCGCCCGCAACAGCCGGGATTAGCAGCAACTGATCGAGATGTGCCGCGTGGTCGATACCGTTCTGGTCGATCAGGAGACCATCTATGCGCCGAGGCACGGCAACGAGCGCCTGCTGCTCGGGCTCAAGGGCAGCCTCAACGAGTACGAGCTGGATCTGTTGCGCCAGCGCTCGCTCTCGGCCCGCTACGAGAAGGCGCGCCGGGGCGAGTTGGTTGTGGCAGCGCCCGTCGGCTTCATGGGCCGGCGACTGTTATGAGAAAGACCCAGATCGGCGTGTCTAGGAAGCGATTAAGCTGGTGTTCAACAAGGTCGAGGAACTGGGCAGCGCGCGACAGGCGCTCTGCTGGCTCCACGAGTACAAACTCGATCTGCCGGTGAAGCAGACCAACGGCGACACGGCCTGGCGGCGACCGAGCTACTCTGCCATCCACCGGATCATTGAGAACCCGGTCTACGGCGGCGCCTATGCCTATGTAAGACAGCCCAGAGTACTTAAAATACAAAGATGCCAAGTGAATCTGTACCATGCCAGGAAGGTGTTCCGAAAAGGGTTGACGTGAACGATCAAGCATCGCGACCGCTTCCCGAAAACTATTGAAGCCTCGACGTGCCAGGGCGGCTTTCAAGGTTTGTATTCCGACTCAGGATGCGGCAATTACGCAGCACGAGCAGGCGATAAAGTCGCTCGACGCAGTCGCCGACGTTGGCATCAAGTTAGCTACGACACTTGTTGGTTTGGGCGCAGCGATTCTTCCAGGCTTTAGGTCGGGGTTTATCGCCTAGGGCGCGTCGGCAAGCTGTCTAAGTCACCTGCACTCTCTCGACGTTTCAGGACCTTTGTGATTTGGCCCACACAAAGTTCAGACTAATTACTCTACGCTACTCGGTTTTCGGGGTACGACGTGGACGATGGGTTCTGTAGGAAAAGGAAGGACCGTATGTGTCAGCGGACATCGCTCAAGCCATCGTGGCGGCCTACGGTCCAGACCGAAATCCTTATATCGCGCTCTATTCCGTCTACATCGGTCAGGATGGTTTCGTGTATGTAAAGTTTGCGCCGCCACCTGAGGGGATAAGCCATGGCGCCGCCTGCCGGTGATGCGCGCCTGGGAGAACAGGCCGACAAGCTCTACGGGCTGTACGAACGCAAGGCCAGGGCCTTTCGCACAGCGCTGATCAGCGTCATGAGCCTCATCACCATCGTCCTGGCCCTGGTTTTCTATCCGTACGTGACATTCCGCGGCGAGCGCTACGCGCTCGAGGCGGAGAAGGAGAAGATCGGCACGGCGCTCGCGAGGGCCGAATGGGTTCTGGCGGAAGCCGCCAAGGAGAAGGAGGAATACCACCAAACGATGCAAAGCGTTGGCCGTCGCCTTAGCGATCTCCGCCCGGCCGCCCTGCAGACGGCCGCGGCGGAGCACGCGCGCATCCTGGGGGACATCAAAACAGCGCTCGCTGGAGACCCGGCGTTCGATGACTGGCTTTCCCTGGCCACGGCCGGCAAGGAACCGCCCTTGGACCTCCGGCAGCGCCATCCGGAACTGCGGCAGGGCGGGAGCAAGCCCTGCTTCTGGCTGATGGGCGATGTGTGGCTGCGCTGTGCGCTCAAGGAAGCGCTGTCCGAGGTCGACAGCGCGGGGGTCAACCAGTACCAGCTCAGCCACGTCACCGAACTGCGCCGGCACCTGTTCCGCGATTTGGCGGACGCACTTGGCAAACTGAGGAACTCGTTCGCGGCTTATCTGCTTAGCGGCGAGACGACCTGGCGGCTCGACGCGGCGGCCATCGCCGCCGGCATGTCGGAACGGCTTCCGGTACATTTGCGCGCGAATTCCGGCGACTGGACGAGGCAGCTGGATATCCCGGGCACGCTGAAGGAGCAGACCGCGCGCTATGTGGGCCTCTATCTGCAGCTCCTAGAAGCGAACGATCGCTATGTCATCGAGACCAACCACAGGCTGCAAAATGACGTGCTGAATCTCGGCAGGGAAAAGGCGCGTATCAAGGGCGAGCTCCACGTCATCGTCACCAAGCTGGAGGTGCTAAAGGGGCTTCAGGACGTCGAGACACCGTTCGGCACCCTGCCGGTCGGCATCAACGAACTGGTGCTGCTGTTCCCGATTCTGGTCGCCGCCAGCTTCATGTTCACGGCGTCGCTCTTCGTCGAGAGCCTGGAGCTGCGCGGGGAATACCACCTATTGACCCGCCTCACCGACCCCGACGGCGAGGCGCTGCCGGACCGGCGTGTAGCCTTGATCGCGCCGCTGTGGATCGATCCCTTGAAGCCCGTGGCCCACCGCGTCTATCGCGGCGTCATCCTGGGCCTGCCAGTCCTGGCCTTTATGGGCGCCATCTGGCTGCTGGCCCGGAACGGCCTGCTGACGGGTCCGTTCATCAAGGAAGCGCGGCTCAACGAGGTCATCTATTTCGGCCTCTATATCGCCAGCGCGGTGGCGATCCTGGAAGGGAGCCGCCGCACTGCCCGAGCGCTCAGGCGGCATGTCGTAAATGGGTGGATGGAAGTGGAGCCAAAAAGTCAGTCCGACCACAACGAACCTTAAGCGGGCTGACGCCGAATGTCCTTCACCACTCGTGCAGCCGGCGCTTTATCCGGTCCGGATTTCTGCTTCATCTTCGCTCCTTGCGGCTACGATGAACCAGAAATCCTCCCTCCGTGAAGTCCCTCAGCTTGTCTCATGGGTGCTGACGGGGAACAACTGTCATGTCTTTGTTGCGGCACGCGCCCGCCCTCAGAAGTTTCGCTGTGACGTCCTGTATCGATTTCTTCCCTACCTTGGGCTCGGGCGCCACGAATGGAAAGACGTGGAATACCGGTGCAGCCGAGCGGCGTAAGCCCTGGTTCATGATTGGTTATCAGCAGAAACTTGAGAGACTTACCAGGATATCAAGCCGCTTTGACGGCTTCCTCAGATCATACGCAAGCCTTGCTTTGGTCGTTCTGCGGCGGCTTGTCCTCGGCAAAGTAGAAATCGGCGGTTCGTTGACCACCGACAGAGTTATGCGTTGATACGGCCTGCTGCTTTGGCCTCTGCGGCATACGACGACAGCGGCTTGTCGGCGACGAAGTGCCGATCTCGCTCGACGGGCAACCCTAGCTTTCCTCTTAATTGCGTGATTTCAGCAAGGCTGACATAACCAAGTTCGCAAGCCCAGGTCACAGAGACAGAACAAGCGATCCGGATCATCGGGGTCGACTTCGCTGATGAGCCATATCGCGCCGGCGTCCGGCGTGAACAATTTGACCACGGCCGATGGTCCGTGGCCGGAAGAAGCGCGTTCACTAGAAGTTCGACGCGGTCCGCGACCGTGAGAAGGGGGTCGTTTTTCATTTAACCGCCTTCGGGTTTATTCGAGACTGCGCGCTGCCTTTTGCGGTGGTCCTGCCTGTCGATTTCGTCCCGCCGCCGATCAAATCACCTTTGTAGGGTGTAAACCGCACCGCGCTTTGCGACCAAACCAAAGCTTGCGACGAGAATGATCGCACGCGCCATGGCCGCGCCTGACCCATTCAAGTGGGTTGCAGGCGATACGGTCTACGGTGTCGGTGACATCGAACAGCAACTGCGTCGCGCAGGCAAAGGATATGTGCTCGGGGTCAGCAGCGCGCATATATTTCGATCCTGGGGCAAGCGTCGATCCGTCGCCGGCACCGCTGCCGACATCGCCCGGACGCGGCGCGCATCCGACTGGAAACGCCTGTCAGCAGGGGCCGGAACCAAAGGACCGCGGCTGCATGATTGGTGCTATCTAGAATTGGCCGATCTGGTCGGAGAATCAATCGACGAAAATCCGGGCCCTTGGACACGCGGTCTGCTGATCCGTCGTCGTATCGCCGATGGCGATCTCGCCTTCTTCACCACCTGGTGCCCGGCGGCAACATCGATCGAAACACTGGTGGAGGTCGAAGGCCATCGGTGGGCAATCGAGGACAGTTTTGAGACCGCCAAGAACGAGTTCGGGCTCGACCACAACGAGAGCAGACCCTGGCATGGCTGGCATCGCCACGTTTCCATGGTGATGCTCGCCTTCGCCACGATGGCGGTGATCCGCCATCGCGCTAATCCGCCGCCGCCAAAAAAACCAAACGCCGAGCCACGGCAGAAGCCAAACCAAAGCCACGCCGTCGTTGATCCGATGGTCAATCCAGGAAGTCCGCCGCATTGCCATCAGGCTCGCGCGAAAGCGGATCCAACCCGCACACATCATCGCATGGTCACTCTGGCGTAGAGCTCATCAGGCGGTCGCTCAGCGAGCCCACCTCAAAGCGAAACGGCAACTGTAATGCTAGATATAGATAGCTGGCCCTCAGCGTCCGTTCGGAAAATTTTTCCCGCATTTCCGTAGTTGAGTTGCACTCTCCGAAACGCAATGCCTAGACAGTCGGCCGTTAAGAAGTCCATCTGACTGCCGGGATAGCGGCGAATGCCTGCCATAGAGCGATCAGGATCAGGCGCAGCAGAGCCCTCAGCCAGGCGCGAACACGGCGAAGATTGTGGCCGACGGCGGTGAGTGTGACGTTTGCGGCGTCGCCCTCGCGGCCCTTGAGATGGCAGCGGCCGAGGTGGCCGTCGGTCTTCATGTGTCCGATCACGGGCTCGATCGCCGAGCGATGCCGCAGTTCGCGCTTGATGATGCCGAAGACGCCGCGCTTCTGACCAGAGATGAAGACGAGACGCGGATTGGCTGCGTCGTGGCCGCGATAGCCCTTGTCGACATAGGCGCGCTCGATCGCGCAGCCGGTGAGCCGTCGAAGAACAACAGCGCGCGCACGGTGTTGCCGGATTGGTCGAGCGGCAGAAGCGCCTCGGGCTTCACCTGTCACCGCTTTTCGCTTGAGCCGCATCGCCACCGATCATCGTGTCTGCGACAAAAAGGGCACCTTGAATAGACACCGTAAGGCTGTAAGGTGCCTTAATGTGGGCAAAAGACCAGCGACTGGACCGTGGCGATTGCCGAACACATACGGCAATCGAGAACCAGCAGTGATAACCGTTACGCCAGCGACGGAATAAGAAAAACGAGAGTATCCATGCGGGCTCGAACCATCTGCGGATCAGTTCGCTCCGGCCGACCCGGCACTAGACCATTGGAGAATGCCGTCAAGATCGCCCAGCATTCGGAGGCTTGACATGAACGTTGAACTGCAAATCAACAACAGCGCAAGCCCCGCAGCGCGATTTGTCTCATGGGTCCCGTCTCCATGCAGGGTTCGTGTGACTAACCCGTCCGGCGTCGCTACGACCTCCGTCAACCTGACGATCACGGGGGTTTCGGTAGCAAGTGCCGGCGCGGTCGTGTTCAGGAGCGGCACGACGGGAGTATTTTCCAACAGCCTGACGCTGTCAGTCCCAATCAACGGCACCTCCGTGCCTTTTTTTATCGCCGGCAGGTTCGGGCGGCCCAGCGTCAACAACGGCGACGTGACAATCCAAGCCCGCAACGGAGTCACACTGGTCGGCTCGGTTCAGGTGACGGTGCGCATCCGGAAGAATGCCAACGCACTGACGGCGGGAGAACGCAACCGTTTCGTGTCGGCGTTCGCGCAACTCAATAACCAGGGCTTGGGGCGCTTCGCGGACTTCCGCGACATGCACACCGGCGCAGGTGATCTAGAAGCCCACGGTGGCCCTGCTTTTCTCCCTTGGCACCGTGCTTACCTGCTTGATCTCGAACGTGAGCTTCAGGCCATTGACCCAAGCGTGTCACTCCCATACTGGCGCTTCGACCAGTCCGCGCCAAACCTCTTCACACTCGACTTCATCGGCGTCTCCGATTCGCTCGGCACAGTCCATTTCAGCAACACCAACCCGTTCCAGTTCTGGAAAACCGATGGCGTGCAAGGCGTCAACCGCCGACCCCTGAATGGCTGGAATCCGAATACCCAGCCTGGCCCCAGCGTCCGTACCGAGGCGCAGACGCTGGCTCTTGGCGCTCAATTCCCGGCATTCCGAACCATGCAAGGCAACCCGCACGGAACGGCACACACCCGGTGGGGAGGCTCCATCTCCAGTATTGGCACCGCCGCCAAAGATCCGCTGTTCTTCCTGCTTCACTGCAATGTCGACCGGCTTTGGGCGAAGTGGCAGCGCCAGAACGGCCGCTTCAATCCGGCGCAGGCAGCCTCGTACGACAGCAATCCCGGGAATCGAATCGGCCACAAACTTCCCGATACGATGTGGCCGTGGAATGGGATCACCGGCGGCCAGCGTCCTCCAACCGCCCCGGGCGGCACGCTGGCCGCGTCGCCCTGTGTCAGCGCGCCGGGACTACAGCCGCAAGTGCAAGGCACCCTGGACTACCAGGGCTCGCTCAACACCACCTCGCGGATGGGGTTTGACTACGACGATGTGCAGTTCTAGCGCGAGGAGGTGGAACCATGGCTACGAAACGCAAAGCTGCGAAGCGGCCGAAGTCGGCGAAGAAGCGCAGTGCTTCGCCGAGGGTGTCGGCACGCCGCGCGGTGTCCATCGCGACGAATGAGCGAAGAACCGACAAGCAACGAGTTGCGGTCCTCGCGGATTCACCTCTGGCCGCGTGTGAAAACGACCAAGACCTTGAGGCGGTGCTAAACGTCCTGCGCAACAAGGACGAGTCCATGATGATGCGACTTGGGGCGCTCGAATCGCTTCAGGCAGCGAGCTTCAGCGTCGACGCATTTGGGCCGTACCGCGGGGACTACCTTGCCACGTTGCGTAAGATCGCGGACGACCCGGACCCGGAGCTTCGTCAGCGTGTGCTCGGGATATTGATGCGCGAGAAGGACGGCTTTGCACAGAAGAAACTCCTCGAAGGGTTGAAGAACCTCGACAAGGCGCTGGTCCCACCCGAGAAAGCGCTGCAGCTGCTCAGCTATGACGTGCACGCCGAAGTCTATTCGGCAGCGCGCGCTATCGTTAAAAAGCCGCCAAATGACGAGGCCAGGCGAGAGGCCCTGCGATTGCTCGCCGCAGACGCCAGCTCCGCACCGATGTTTGAGAAGCTTCTTCGTGACAAGAATGAATTGCGCGAGATTCGGCAAATATCGGCCTCTGCGCTGCATGCACTCAAGCCCGAAAAACTGCAGGAGCATGCGCGCAAGATCCTGCTCGACAATTCGGACTACGACGACATCAAGGCCACAAGTTTGACCGCGCTCGAACAGTTTGGCGGGGACCAAGCCCTCGGGGACGACAAAGCGCTGCTGAAGAGCGTCGATCGCCTGAGTGCCGGCGAGGGGCCAACGAAATACAAGCAGAGCGCTCGGCGGTTCCTCAGCAAGCACCGTCCGTGAGGTAGCGATCGATGCAGGAGGCCACAACGGCGAGCGCGCAGTCGGAGTCGCAGTTTGCGGCCTTGGTCGACGCGATCGCCGCTGATCCGGGTCGACAAGCGCAGCTGACCAATCTGTTGCGCGAGGACCATCCGCTCTACGACCAGCGCGGTGCGGCGACCGTCGTCCGCATGCGCGGCTGGGTCCTGCTTGCCATCGCACGCGTCGGCCTATCGGAGGCCGCGCTCATTTTCGTGCTTGAAGAACTTGACACTGGAATTGATGGCTATCTCGTCGCGGCAGCCGCTCGCGCACTAAGGTCTTATCCGCAGCCGAACGCTGTTCTCGCTCCATTCGTGATGCGCGCACTCACAAACATCCGGTATCGCGATGAGCCTGTGTCATTCGATACTTATGGTGACTACGCGACGTCGTCAACCGACACGACTCCCGTCCGTGAATTGCTCGCAACATTGGCTTGGCTCGGCCCACACGCACGAAGCGTTCTGCCGGAACTCGAGTCGCTCCGTACACAACGCAGTGAGCTCTCCAGGAGACTGCTGGTTAATCTCGACCGGGCTTTGCGGGCGATCCGCAGTGCTGATCAAACCGATGAGGTTAGTACACACTCATGCTGTGCGCTGCCTAGCGGCCCGACAAACACGTGTTTCCGGAGCTTGAATTCCCGTCCGGGCTGTGAGTCGATCGAGTCAATCATCTTCGAGGATCATCAAGCCGAATTGATCACATTCAAGGAATTCTTCCGTGGGCAGCCGTCCATCGTCGTTTTTTTTTATACGCGCTGCGACAATCCGTTTAAGTGCTCGCTCACGGTCACGAAGCTCGCACGGATACAGAGGTTGCTAGAGGTACAGGGACTTGCCAACCGAATACGCACTGCGGCGATTACCTATGATCCGGCCTTCGATCTCGCCCAACGTCTTCGCGTTTATGGGCAGGACCGTGGGGTGCGTCTGGACACCGACCATCGAATGCTAAGAGCGGCTGACGATATGGATGCACTTCGCAGGCACTTCGAGCTCGGCGTCAACTTCATTGAGTCCCTGGTAAATCGGCACCGCATCGAGGCTTACATCCTTGATGCGGAGGGCCGGATCGCCGCATCCTTCGAACGCATTCACTGGGATGAGGAGCAGGTTGTGGCTCGCGCAATCGAGGTACTAAAGAACAACAAGTATTAGAGCCATTCGAGCCCGCGTCCGGTACCCACGCCACGATGTCTCCCGAGGTGTGACCGGCACCGAGCTGCATGAGTTTGACTTCGCGCTTGCCAAGGTAGAGCGTCGTCTCCTTGGCGAATGCGAGTGTAGGCCAAGTCAGGCCCGGGATGCTCAGCCTGCATGATGGGTGTCCATCAGCAGAATCAAATAACGGATTCAACCGCAACAGTTTCTCTCGGACCCACGCGATGACAACGCTTTAATGTAGTCTAATTGACGAGCGGCAGAGACATTGCCCGCCGGAACGCAATTCTCTCGCCGGATTTGATCAGGCTCATAAAAACCGGGATGAGCGTTCAGATGGACACCAGCTTTCTTCAAGATGAGCTACGGCAAATTGAGAACGAGGTGGTTGCAAGTGAACGGCGACTGGCCGAATCGGGGGCGTTGATCGCCGAAAAGAAACGCCAGGGACTGGACACCGAAAATGAGGAAACTGAGTTGCACGGCATGCGCGAAAGCCAGAGACTTCGGCAGCAGGACCGACAGCGCATTCTCTCGCTGATGCAGCACTAGCGGCCAGATGCTAAGGGGCGCAGGAGTCGCGCGCAAAATTTGCAAATCGAAGGAGCCTGACGAAGCTGAGCCGGTTTCCTTCAGATCGTCGCTGCGGCATTGACGGTTAGCGCTCGCTCCAGTCAGTGCCATTGAGGGAAAGCAGCCACACGCGCTGGTTTTCCCGGATGACCAGCACGCTAGCCGTGTGCTTCACTTCATCAATCCAGTCCGGCCCGAATGGAGCTGCCTGCCGGCAGTCGCCAGACAAAGCTCGTTACGCGGCAGAATGGCGAATCGAACGGGAGAGATTCACATAGGCGAGTGCGGGAAGGGAACCCAAAAAGCGGCGACGCTTTGGTGTGCCCCTAAGGTCGGCGCGAACCGGCGGCCTCACAGCGTCATGCTCTCCTCCAGAAGAGACCTCCAAGATGCTTGGGCCCGCTAGGTGCCGAGGGGGCTCGCATTTGGATCACTCCGCCGCTTTCAGACCCGGTTCGGTCAGTTCATAACGCCAGCCGTGCTTCACGAGCCAGCCCCCTTCGACCATCTTGCGCGCCAAACCCATCGAGCACGCAGGTTGATTGCCTCCCGGGTGATAAAGCCCGTCCTCGCGCTCGACCAAAAAGCCATGCACGCGGGCCAGCCGAAGGGCCTTGCGCATCCTAGGAAATAGAATGATGGACTCCTCGCTCATAATTCTGCCAAGCGACGGAACGAGCTAAGGTTCCTGAGAGAGACTACCCATCCAGGATCGCTCGTGCCGCGCCTAACGGAGTTCCGCTAGAATCTGTGAACCGTCTTGTTGGACGTGCACATTCAAATTCATTGCATTTGTGCCACGCACCGCTGACAAAATGGCTGGGCATAACCGGATGGGTGGCGGTCGTGAATTTCCAGCTATCCATTTTGAAGGTACTTGCTAGCTACCCCAATGGGCTGGCGACGCTTACGGATATCAAACGCGACCTCGCATTTTTGGCAACGAGCGGCGCGGATTGGGCAAGCTACAGCAAGCGGCTGGGTGCTACGCTCCCGTCGTTGGACATCTTCTCCTTGGGCTTTGTGCAAAGATACTCGTTCGGTTGGCGATTGACGGCAAAGGGCGCGGCCGCACTCGAACTTATGAAACAGAAGGTGAGAACTCCCGTCGCTGATGTAGAAGCAGAAGCGGCAACGTCGGAGACCTTGCTGGAAAAGTGTAGGCCTCCGGTAGGGTCCGCTGAAAAGGCTGATCAGCCGAGTAGCTCACCAATTGATCGGCGCGCGCTGTTCACCGTCATCGACGGCGGTCGAAACCAGGCTGCTTAATATTCACAAACGGGATGCCGCGTGCGGCGCGACGGCGACTGGTCTCAGAGGGCGCCCCGCATCTGCGCGCGAGGAAGTTGCTAGCTGACGTGCGGAATGACAGAAATCGCCGGCCTTTGTAAACATGCCTCCGACAAGAGTGGCGTCGTTCACCGGGTTTGCGAGCGGGGACGCTTTTATAGGGAGGTTGCCGATCAGGAGCGCGACCCGGCGTTCGGGGTGAACAAAGCTGCGGGCTAAGCACAGCAACAAGAACAATGCCAACCAGCGCAGCAGGCCGATCGTCGCCTCATGCTAAAGCATCATCACTGCCCAGGGAGCAGCCACGGTCACGGTCTTCCATGATCTTCGCCCGCTACCGTCTTGGACCACGATTGCGGTATAGTAGCCGTGTAGCGGTTGGTCGCCGGCGCCTAAGGCAGGCCCTGCTGGGTACGAGTTAAGCCTCGCCCTATGTCGCGGCCGCACGGCGCTTTTTCGTCCGGGGTCACTTACCGCCAAACACGTTTTTGCCCGAAGGGGTACTTTACCCTACCGCCAGCCCTGTTGAGAGCCTATTTCGCCCTACCGGGGCGCAGCAACGGTCACGGTCTCTTCCATGATCTTCGCCACGCTACCGTCTCGGACCACGATTGCGGTATAGTAGCCGTG